>JAHDFN010000071.1 GCA_020628145.1 Saprospiraceae bacterium
CCCTCAAAGGTTTACCCTCAGGTATCTATTACATGTATTTGAAAATCGGAAATAAAAGAGCCAATAAAAAATTCCTGATTTTGGAATAATGAAATGCATTTTAAATCAAAGAACCCGGCTTCGATTATTCGAAGCCGGGTTTGTATTGGATAAAATTCGATTATATTTATTTGAGTCCTTCCAAAGTAAGTTCCAAAGGAAGCGGACTGATGTATATGACTTCGGAATAAGTGATTTCTCCTTCGGGCGTAATACTCATCAAACGATAATAATTTTCAATACCCGGCTTGTTATCTACAAAATAAAGGCCCTGGCCCATACTTGTAATATCCTCCCCTGTGGCAATGGTTTCGAAATCCTTACCGTTGGTAGAGTATTCGATTTCATAATAAGTACCTTCGGGAGATTTTTCCCAGGAAACCCAGACTTTCTTGTCCTTCATTTCTACGGAAAGAATCGTTTCTTCGTCTTTATGAATTTCGTTGCTGATGGGATTGGCCAGAATTTGAAGGGAAGTAAAAATTAGAATGAAAAAAAATGAAATCAAAGTTCTCATTACAAATCAGATTTACGAATGAATAGATTGTGATTGAATATGGGAAGGTATAGTGCAAATCAGAAAATCTGTGCTAAGAGAGGTATCAACTCTAATTGAAATAACTATGCCAAAAAGCTAGGATTTTCAAAAAAATGATACATAAAATTTACTGTAAAGTGTAATGCCTTAACCGATTCTGGAGTAGATATGACAATGGCTTACTGCCAAATCCGACGTATCATATTGTTCGAATTCAGGAGAAACCTTGATGCTTTTCAACTGTTCCGGATGTCCTTCCCTTTTCGTGATTTCCGTCATGGGGATGTCCAAGGTTCGATAGAGTTTTTGATAATCACTGAGTCGGAATCTATTTTGGGGTTGGATGCGGTTGTCTATGAAATCCCACATTTTTTCAGAAAACCGTAGGAAATTATATATCGTAATCGACCGGTCGAAATGAGCAAAATGATCGGACATGTCTATGAAGTGGGAATGACAGCCTTTTTCTTTTTTGACAAGGGAATCGAATTTTCGGAGGATGCCTTTCAATGCTTCCGGATATACATGTTCGAATGTATTATTCGAATGTGTCAAATCTATGGAATGTTCCGGGATGGCATCCAGGGCGGTCAAGTCCTCTACGAAATAAGTCAACTTCAACCGCTTCATCATTTCTTCATACGATAGATGTTCCGCCTGTACTTTCAGATCGGATAATTCGGATATTCGTTCAGGTAGGAAGGCATAGTAGTTTTGTAATTTCCCTTGCTGATGATAATCGGAAAACATTTCCAAAGTTGTCATCAGTGTTTGCTTATTCATCAATCGGCTGATATCTATGCTATGGATTTTATCCGCACCTTTAAGAAACAGACTAATGGGAACCACAGGGTACCAACCACATCCCAATTCGAAACTATGGATACCCTCGATAGGACCGATGTTCTTTTCGAACCAGGCAATATGATTGGATGCATGACCCAAGCGATCTTCAAAATATTCAGGTGTTAGATATACGCCTTTGGTAACGTATGTCTGAAAAAGAAAATTGATCCTATTCCGATAAGGAAGCCAGGAAATGATTTTTTGTACGATGGCCTTTAGTACCCATTTTTTCATAAATCGGGAAATTGCAATGGAGTCAAAGATAAGGAAGTTAAATAATTCTAACGACGCCCTTTGAAGAAACCGAGTAATGCTTTTTCGTAAGACTCATCCGTCCGGATGGAAACGATATCCTTACCCGCTTTGGAAAAGATGGTTTTGAAATAAGTAACCTTATCCTCATTGTATTGCTTGTATTTCTCCCTGACGGATGCCTGGGCCGTATCAATCCAAAGTTTCCGCCCTGTTTCTGCATCTGCCATCCTAACCAAGCCTACGTTGGGTAAGGTTTCTTCCCTTGGATCGAAAATCCGAAGTCCGATAATATCGTGTCTTTTGGCTGCGATCCTGAAAGGCTCGTCATATCCTTCCGTCAAAAAATCGGAAAGGATGAATGTGATGCTTCTTTTCTTGATGATGTTATTCAGATAGACCAATGCCGTTCCCAAATCAGTTCCCGTAGCATCGGGTTCGAAATTCAATAATTCACGGATAATTCTCAGAATATGTTGTTTCCCTTTTTTAGGCGGTATGAATTTTTCAACCTTGTCGGAAAAGAAAATTACGCCCACTTTATCATTGTTCTGCATAGCAGAAAAAGCCAATACGGCACTCACCTCCGTAATGAATTCATTCTTCAATTGGTTGACTGTTCCGAAGAGGGAGGAACGACTCACATCAACCAACAACATAACGGTCAACTCCCTTTCTTCTTCAAAAATCTTGATGTAGGGTTCATTGGTTCGGGCAGTTACATTCCAATCGATATTCCTTACGTCATCTCCCGGGAAATAATTCCTCACTTCACTGAAAGACATACCCCTTCCCTTGAATGTACTATGGTACTCTCCCGAAAACAGATGTTTACTCAGGCCCTTGGTCTTGATTTCTATTTTGCGGACTTTACGGAGTAATTCGTTCGTATCCATAGCTTATCGGTTTTTCTTTTTCTTGGATGGTTTTGCCACCGGAGGTTCATCCAAATACAAAAATGCGACAGGGCCGTAAGGATCCAGATAATCCTTTAGGTTATCGAAATGGATGGTAACGGATTGTCTTCCATAAATCGGATGGAAAGTCGTGCTGGATCGGATGCCATTCGGTCGGATAGTGAAAAAATCGAAATTGGCAGAATCAACCCACTCTCTGAATCCTTCATGGGCATACAAGGGCTTGAAACTGATACTTTTCAAAATTTTTTCATTCAGGATGGAACGATAATCCACTCCCTCCCGGAAAAAATCGGACAATTCGATTTTCTTTCCTTGTGTCATGTCGTAATTGAAAGCATGATCTTCATGTTCGTCCGTCCAGCTTTTATTAAAGGTTAGATACCCACTCATGATACGTTCCGAGAAATGTTCTATACCAAACCAGCCGGCAGCATGTGAGGTTGCCCTATCGTCCGGTCCGGGATATGGGTTTTCTTCCTTAATGACCTTAATGTGCTCCTTACATGAGTTTTTCCATTGTCCGACAGTCTCATTTATGAAATCATTAAAAGACGAATTGGTGCTTTTGGGGAAGGTTACATCATAGGTGGACATATAATCCTGATACTCGATACAACCGACCATAAGATGTGATTTTTTTTCAAATTGTATGGGGTGTTTTTCCCCATCTGCCAATATCCAATCTCCAATCATGTTTTTGGAAGGGAGTTCTATTTGTGTTTCAATAGCCCCCAATTTATTTCCCAAATCATCTATGGCAACAACTTTCAATGCCTTGTCGGCAATCATCGCACCTTTTAGCTGGTGGCTGATGTTTTTTTGTGGATACCAAATTACTCCGGTAACATCCATCTCACTGTTTCTTTGCAAAATGAACTCAGTGGGTTCACCCATGATTTCGCCACTGTATTTTCGAATCCATTTATTATCACCACAGTAGCCGGGGAAAATGACTTCCTTCTCAACCTGTGAAAGCATTAACAATCCGGCTTTGGTTTTTTCCCTATTGAACCAATGGGCCTTCAGTTTTTCAAAGTCGCCATAGAATTGTCCTTCAAAATGACCGGTGACGGATTCTTCGGTATCGGTTTCCCGCAGTTTTATTTTTTTTCCATAGAGGTTTCCTTCCAATTTGAATCTTTCCCGACTTCGGAGATAGGTGATAAAACCTTTGCATTCCTTTCCGTCATAGGCAATGGCCAGACCTACATCATTGATGTCGTCAACTCGCCCCTTGAAGTATTTATACCATTTGACTTTCTTGGGGTTTTTGAAAAGCCCGGAGATTTCCTTTTCGGTCGGATTGCTTTGACCGACAGAAAAAGTAGAAAGACCTATGAATATGAAAACCATACTCCAAGTAAGGAAAGAAAAAGAAAGATGCCTGTATTTTAGAAAAAAAGATTGCATGCGATTCGATTAAGGGACTTCTACGGTGTCCAATATCTTATTGATAATATCTTCCTGGGTGATATTTTCGGCTTCAGCCTCATATGTCAATCCGATTCTATGTCTTAGGATGTCATGACAGATTTCCCGAATGTCTTCAGGAATGACATAGCCCCTTCTTTGAAGAAATGCATAAGCTTTTGCTGCCAAAGCCAAATTGATACTTGCCCGTGGCGAACCTCCGTAATTAATCATCGGGACCAAATCGGGTAAACCGTAATCCTTGGGGAAACGGGTGGCAAAAACTATATCGGTGATATATTTTTCAATTTTTTCATCCATATATATACTACGGACGAGTTTCCTAGCGGTAATGATGTCCGAAGGTTTGACCACCGGGTTGACCTGCGGCAATTTATCTCCCGACATGATGAGTTGGATGATTTTTCTTTCTTCTTCTTTGCTAGGATAGGTGATTTGCACCTTGAGCATGAAACGGTCGGTCTGTGCCTCGGGTAGAGGGTATGTTCCTTCCTGCTCGATAGGATTCTGTGTAGCCAATACGAGAAAAGGTTCTTCGAGTTTGAAGGTGTCATTACCGATGGTGACCTGTCTTTCCTGCATCGCTTCCAATAAGGCACTCTGAACTTTGGCCGGTGCCCGGTTGATCTCATCTGCCAAAACGAAATTGGCAAAAATAGGTCCTTTCCTTACAGTAAATTCACTTTTGTTGGGATTGTATATCAATGTCCCCACAATATCTGCGGGAAGCAAATCCGGTGTAAATTGGATACGGCTGAATTCCGCATCAATACATTTGGACAATGTATTGATGGCTAATGTCTTGGCCAATCCCGGCAAACCTTCCAATAATACGTGTCCCTTAGCCAAAAGACCGAGCAGTAAACGCTCAATCATGTGGTGTTGTCCGATAATGACTTTTCCTGTTTCTTCCTTGATCTGATCGACGAATTCACTGGCAGCATAAATCTGCTGGTTGATAAGTTCGATATCTACTGGTTTTTCCATACTGATGATTGAATAACATTAAACGTGCCGAATGGCGTGAAAATATTACAGAAATTTAAAATTTAATAAAAAAGATTCCCTCTATTACTTCTTTCCCAAAAAAGAACGAAGAATCAATTGTTTTTTTCATCGAGATATTTTGCAGTGGCATCTAGTTCCTCGTAGAATTCTTCTCCATATTTTCTAATCAGAGCTTCCTTGAGAAAAACATAGATAGGTACTTTTTCCTTATTGCCTAACTGGCACGCCGCTTTACAAATATCCCATTTATCATAATTCAGTGCTTCGAATCCCGATTCGGGATTTTTTTCTACCCTTATCGGATAAAGATGGCAGGAAATCGGTTTTTTAAAATCCGTTTTACCATCATAATATGCCTGTTCTATCCCACACAAAGCCATACCCGATTTATCATAGGTGACAAAGGCACAGGGCCCGTTGTCAATCAAAGGGGTGCCGAATTCTTCTGATTCCTTGTAATATACAGACAATCCCGACTCCTTTATGGCTGCTTTTCCTTCCGATGTCAGGTAGGGTTCCACATCCTTGTATATGTCAGTAAGGATACGCATTTCTTCATCTTCCAATGGCGCTCCCGAATCTCCTTCTACACAGCAGGCACCCTTACAGGCATTCAAATTGCAGATGAAATTCTTTTCCACTATGTCATCGCTGACCAATTTATCTTTAATGATAAGCATCCTAAGTAATCGATTAGGTGTGAATGTATAAAATAAATGTCTTGGAGACTTGTCCCAAAAATAGGTTAAACTAACTTTGTACGGATAAGGTATATCAGACTTTTGAAATAATTTAACGTGAACGGTATTTGTTATGGAGGAATTGTACAAGGTATTCATGGAATATTGGGAAAGGCATGTTGGGGTTTACACCAAGCAGAATCCCCGAAATTTGTATGCTCCCATTTATTATATTTCCCAGGGAGGAGGGAAAAGGATGAGGCCGGTTTTCACCCTGATGGCTTCCCGTTTGTTTTCGGATGATGTCCATCCGGCTTTGGCGGCGGGATATTGTATAGAATTATTCCACAACTTCACTTTACTTCATGATGATATAATGGATGAAGCTCCCTTGAGGAGAGGGCGGCCGACCGTCCATGAAAAATGGGATTCCAATACGGCCATTCTTTCCGGTGATTTGATGATGATAGAATCCCTGAGGCATTTATCTGTTATTGAAGACAAGAATTTGAGAACAAGGGTCGAAGATTATTTTTTGGCAGGAGCTGTGGCAGTATGTGAGGGACAGCAAATGGACATGGATTTCGAAACCCGTGATGATGTCGATTTGTCTGAATACATGGAGATGATCCGACTGAAAACCGCAGCGTTATTAGCTGAGGGGATGGCAATGGGGGCTGCTTGTGGAGGGGCGACAAAGGAACAGGATGAAAAAATCAGGACTTTTGGGAATCTGATAGGGACGGCTTTCCAAATTCAGGATGATATTCTGGATACTTACGGTGACCCGACTAAATTCGGAAAGAAGGTAGGTGGGGATATCGCCCAGAATAAAAAGACATTCCTTTATCTAAAATCAGTTGAGGTGGCCAATGAAAATGATAGGTCGGATTTGTTCCGGTTATATTCTGATAAATCAGGCTTACCCGAATCGGATAAGATCAGGGAGGTTACAGCATTATTTGATAGAATAGGCATCCGTGAGTTGGCTGAAGAAGAGAAAAAAAGATGCATGGCGGAGGCTTTTGTCTGTCTCGATCAGTTGGGAATAGCTCCTGAAAAAACGATTTTATTGAAGAAATTTGCTCAGAAATTAGCCGATAGGGAAAAATAATTGCCTTATAAATTGTCACACCTCAAATATGTCGGATTTTGCTACCTTTTTTAAATGACTGACTAATAGTGTATTAATGAATTATTTGGAATTTATATGTAATTTATATCTCTGTTACACAAATTTCATATGCTTGCTTGAAAAAGTATCAGAATGCTTGGAGGTCAGCCAATTAGACTATACTTTTACTATTGTATTTGGATTAAAGACGATTTAATATTACACATTACACCATCAATCTCTTAAGAGGTTGAAGGGGGACAAAAACAAAAATTAAAAGGTCAAAGAAAAGTCTTTGACCTTTTGTTTTTTACAGCTTTTCATGCCGCCCTGTTAAAGGAAGGGTAAGGAGCCTCCGTAAGCTTTTTCCACATTGGCTTTTGTAAACGTTTCTTCTACGGTTCCGGCAGCTACTATTCCACGATTAATCAGTATGAGATCATCAAAATAATCTTTGATCTTGGATAAGTCATGATGGATGACCAATATGGTTTTCCCTTCCTTTGCCAGGTTTTTTAGGATTTCTACGATTTTTTCTTCCGTTTTGATATCGACTCCTACAAATGGTTCATCCAAAAAAAGAAACTCTGCTTGCTGACAAAGTGTGCGTGCGATAAAAACCCGTTGTTGCTGCCCACCTGAAAGCTCACCGATTTGCCTATCCTTATATTCAGTCATACCTACATCTTCCAAAGCATGAACGGCAATATCCCAGTCCTTTTTTCCGATACCCTGGAAAATGCTTTTGTGGGGGTATCGGCCCATGATAACGACATCGGAAACCGTAGCGGGGAATTCCCAATTCACACCATCTTTCTGAGGAACATAAGCTAGGGATTTCCTAACATGTTCGATATCTTTCCCTGTAATACTGATGGTTCCCGCATTCGATTCCAATAAACCTAAGATAGCCTTGAATAAGGTCGATTTCCCAGAACCGTTCGGCCCTACCACTCCGGTTATCTTTCCCTTCCGGATATCTAAATCGATATGTTCCAAAATGACTTTCTCATCATAGGAAACGTGCAAATCCCTTATCGTGATAGCATTGTCCATTAACTGTTTTTCTTTCTAAGGAATAAAAATATCAGACCTAAAAGGACAATTACTCCCAAAAGGCCATAGATGGAAGTCATGCTACCACCTGTTTCGGTTTTTTCCGGAGTGGTAGAGGTGTTTTCTTCTTTGGAAGCAGTCAAAGCATCTACAATCACGTCCGTATTGTTCCTCATCATTTTGATATATGAATCTGCGGGGCCTCCTTTTTCCCCGATAGAATCGGCATACAGTTTACCACCTATCTTGACACCCAAATCCTTGGAAATCTGCTTGATGAGTTTGGGGTTGACCGTACTTTCGATGAAAATGGCAGGAACTCCCGTTTTTTTAATAAGGCTATAAACCGAGTTCATGTCGGAGGTCTGTACATCGGCATCTGTAGAAGTACCCATAGTCGATTCCAGGCGGATTCCATATTTTTTCCCATAGTATTGAAAGGCATCGTGGGAAGTGATGAGTACCCTATGTTCTTTGGGTATTTCCGAAACCCTTTTTAGTATGTAGGCATCTGTCGATTCCAATTCCTTTTTATAGTTTTCGAATTTGCCATCAAAATATTCCGCTTCCTTCGGAAGCAATTTTTTTGCAGCCTTTGTAATATTTTCCGCATAGATAATTGCATTGGAGGCATCCATCCAGGCATGGGGATCGTCGGCATTGTCATAGGTGAGACTGGAAATGGGCTTGAGGCCTTCGGTTACCCTGACAACATCGGCCTTTGTTCCTGAATTTTCAATCAATTCGTTCAACCAACCTTCGAAAGTCAGTCCGTTTTTCAAGACCAGTCGGGCCTGATTGACCAGTTGGGCATCATTGGGTGTGGGTTCATGCAAATGTGGGTCGCCACCCACTGGAACGATGAGCCTGATATCGGCCTTGTCGCCGAAAATATTTTCTGCCATATCCGAAATCATCGAAGCTGTACAGGCAACGATGGGTTTTTCTACATCAGCAAAAATTTCTGTTGAGATAAGTGAGATGCTGAGAATAATTAGGATGAATTTTTTCATTGTATAATTCGATTGATTTGATTAGTTATGAATTGTCGTTTTGTTTTATGGAGTTACTGAATCAGCCTAAGGAAACAAAAAGATTATTGGCGACTTTTTGGGTAATGATTTTCTCGCCATGCTCTTCCGTGAGTATTTTCATCGAGCCATCATAATCGAAAATTTCCAATACCTCGATCCTTGTTCCCAGCACAAGGTGGAACCGCTCCAGATATTGGAGGAATGGCTTGGAATGCTCCCTCACTCCGACAATTACTCCTGTTTCGGATTTGGCCATTTCACTGATGGGCCTTTGTTCCCTTTGTGTGAAAACGCCTTGTTTGTCCGGAATGGGATCTCCGTGGGGATCGAACTTGGGATGGCCCAGGAGTTTGTCCATCCTGTCCACTAATTCTTCCGATTGGATATGCTCCAATTGTTCTGCTATGTCGTGGACTTCGTCCCAAGTGAAATTCAATTTGTCAAAAAGGAATACTTCCCATAATCGATGTTTCCGGATGAGCTTCTTGGCAATTTCATCTCCTTTTGTCGTAAGAGTAACTCCCTTGTATCTTTCATAATTGATATATCCGTTCTTGGCCAAGCGTTTGGCCATGTCCGTAACGGAGGCAGCTGCGGTATTCACCTCGTGGGCTATCGCATTCGTATTGACAGGCTGATTGGATTTTTCCGATAGCTTGAAAATCGCTTTGAGGTAATTTTCTTCCGTTTGAGATATCATAGTACAAATATAACATATTTTTAGATTGGTCTAAAAATATGTTTAGAGTGTATTGCTTGTGGGTTTGTGATTGGTTGGGATATGATATAATCCTTATCTTTGGGATTTTACCATTGAATCCTCCATACACTTGAGTGAAGAAACCCGACAACGGTTCAACGAAATATTCGAGCAGGAACTGAATAACCTGAATAAGAGCCAGGAGAAAGCTGTTAAAAACATCGAAGGCCCGGTATTGGTCATTGCCGGTCCGGGTACAGGCAAGACCCATATCCTATCGGCAAGAATTGGTCACATCCTAAAGGAAACCGATACTCATCCGCATAATATTCTTTGCCTGACCTTTACGGATGCCGGTGTCTTGGCGATGCGTGAACGCTTATACGAATTCATTGGGCCGGAGGCCCATAAGGTTCATATCTATACCTTCCATTCATTTTGCAATACGGTGATTCAGGATAACATGGAGCTTTTTGGCAAATTCGATATGGAGCCGATTTCGGATTTGGAAAGGGTGGAGGTTGTCCGGGAAATGATAGATGAGCTCAAAGAAAACAATATCCTGAAAAAAGGTAGATGGGATGTCTATTATCATGAGACTCATCTCAAGTCGCTTTTCAGGCAGATGAAATCTGAAAATTGGGATGTGGGATTCGTCGAGGAAAAGATAGATACTTATATCAGGGAAATTCCGCTGAAGGAAGAGTTCATCTACAAAAAAAATACGAGCCGCTTCAAAAAGGGTGAACTCAAACAGAAAATGGTTGACAATGTCATCGAACGTTTGGAAAAGCTCAGGGCGGGAGCGAAATTGTTTCCCGTTTACAAAGAAAAAATGAGGGAGCGGAGTCGTTATGACTATGAAGATATGATTCTGTGGGTCTTGGAAGAGTTTCAGGAAAATGAAGCTTTATTAAGGAGGTATCAGGAGCAATATCTTTATTTTTTGGTAGATGAATATCAGGATACGAACGGAAGTCAGAATTCCATTTTGAAAACCTTGATCAAGTATTGGGATAATCCCAATATTTTTGTAGTTGGGGATGATGATCAATCCATTTTCGAATTCCAGGGAGCAAGGCTCAGGAATATTATGGATTTTTATGAAGAACATCAATCCAAAATAAAATTGGTGATGCTCAAGGAAAATTACCGTTCATCCCAGAATATTCTGGATGCTTCCAAAACGGTAATTGATAATAATAAGGAACGGATAATACAAAAGCTGGAAGGCTTGGATAAAAATCTGGTTGCCCGGAATGATGTTTTTGCAACTTCCAAAATCAGTCCTAAAATCCTCCGTTATCCGAACCGAATGCACGAGGATACTGCGATTGCGAATCATATAGAAAGATTGTATAAGGAAGGATTTCCTTTGAATGAAATAGCCGTCATCTATGCCAAACACAAACAGGCTCGAAATGTCATTTCGTTATTGGAAAGAAAAGGTATTCCCTATAATACGAAAAGAAGGGTGAACATTTTGGATCTTCCTCTGATGGGAAATGTGCGTGTTTTTTTGGAATATCTTTATTTGGAATATAGGAATCCGAATTCGGGTGAAGAATTATTATTTAAAATATTACACTTTGATTTTCTGAAAATCGATCCTTCCGATTTGTCACGCCTCAGCATGTATGTCGCAAAATACGGACGAGCTAAAAATCTCACATGGCGGAGTTTGATTGAAGATCGGGATGAATTAGAAAAAATAAAATTCAGAAACCCTGAAAATATTTTACGTTTTTCCGAATTAATCAATAGTCTTTTATCGGATTTCGGGAATCTGCGTTGCCTCGGTTTTTTAGAAAGACTTATTAATAGAAGTGGATTGCTTCATCATGTCATCCACCACAAGGAACAGGCATGGTTGTTGCAGATTCTAAGTACGTTTTTCAGTTTTGTGAAAAAGGAGACGGATAAAAATCCCCGATTTACGGTTAGGAAGTTATTGGACACCTTGAAAAATATGGATGAAAATAAATTATCCATAGGGGTGAATAAAACCGTTAGTGCTGAAAACGGAGTTAATTTATTGACAGCACATGGTTCGAAGGGGTTGGAATTCCAAATTGTTTTTATGATTGATTGTGGAAAGGATTGGGATAGTAGTGGTGGGAATCGTTATCGGTTTTATTTGCCGGATACCATTACGGATTCGGAAGACGATGTGGATGCCTTGGAATCCCGGCGAAGACTTTTTTATGTTGCAATGACCCGGGCAAAAGAGCAATTATATATGTCTTTTGCTAAAAACGACAATGCTTCGAAGCCATTGGAGAAAACGCAGTTCCTGGATGAAATTCTGGAACATGAAAAAATGAATTTGGAAATAGAAGATCGTGTTTTGCCTGAAAAGGAAATTATTTCCATACAGGGTTTGCTGTTGGCCGAACTACAACACCCGAAAATAGAAAAAGAAAACAAGGATGCAATAGCGGAGTTGTTGGATGGGTTTGTTTTGAGCGTTTCTGCGATGAACCGTTATCAGAGTTGTCCCTTGAGTTTTTATTACGAATATGTTTTGAAAATTCCGAGCATTCCGAATGAAGCAGCGACGTATGGGACAGCGATGCATAATGCCTTGAAAAGATTATTCGATAAAATGCTGCTGGATGAGCAAAAAGAATTTCTTCCGGTTGATGATTTGATTGCTTTTTTCGAAATGGAAATGAAAAAAAGAAAACATCTTTTTTCGAAAAAAGGATTTAATCGTCGGATGAAAATGGGGCAACGGAATTTAAAAGCTTATTATCGCACTAAGAAGAATAAATGGAATAAAAGTGTCGTTCCTGAAATGGATGTCCGCAATGTGGAATTCCATGACGTGCCTTTGAAGGGGACTTTGGATTTGGTGGTTTATCGAGGAGATAAGGGTGTGCATGTATTGGATTACAAGACAGGAAGCCTTGATGATAAAAAAATGAAAAAACCGACCGTAAAAAAACCACAAGGCGGGATTTATTGGCGGCAGTTATATTTTTATAAAATCCTTTTTGAACAATATCGAAATCATAATAAAAAAGTCGTTTCAGGAGAAATTGCATACTTGGAGACAGATAGGGATAAGAATTTCCCAAGTAAATTCATCCACTATGAAAAAGAATCGGAAAAAAAGGTAGGGGAAATGATTGTAGATACCTATCAGTCGATTATGGAACAGGATTTTTATGAGGGATGTGGAGATGAAGGCTGTAAGTGGTGTGATTTTGTGAAGAGTAATATAATGTCCGATTCTTTTACTGATGAAGATGCAGGTGATTTGGATGATTGATTTTTTAATGAATTCTAATGGGAAAAGAAATAATTTTCACTATTGTAGCAATGGTTTTTACCTCTGTTAATTTATTGGCACAGGAATGGTCGGATTTTGAAATTCTTTGGGAGAAGGCATATGGGGGAGTGAAGAATGAAATGCCGCAAGCAGTAGTGCCTACTAAAAAGGGTGTTTTAATTGTTGGAAGCAAACAACCGGAAAACCGTTTCGATTTCGATTTGATGCTGATGGAAATTAATGGTGAGGGAGAGGTTGTTTGGGAAAAGACAATCGGAGGAGAGGGAATGGAAAACGGTTTCGATGCATTGGTTTTAGGGGACGGGGAAATATTGGTTTTAGGGCAAGGAGATGTAGGCGGAAAAAAATCGGATATTCTTTTATTTAAATTCGATAAGGAAAGAGAATTGCTCTGGAAAAAGAATTATGGTGGAATCATGAGTGAGTTTCCGGAAAGTTTAATATTGGATAAAAATGGCAATATTTTAATTACAGGCACCCGCCAATTATTAAATCCCGAAAGCAAGGAAATTACAAATGCATTTGTGATGAAACTGGATCGGGAGGGCAACGAAATTTGGACAAGGGATTATTCTAGTAGTGGTTTTGACTCTTTGGAAGAATCGAAATTCATGAATGAGGAAGGTGAGGGTTCCAATACTATAATTCAAACAAAAGATGGAGGTTATCTGATAGGAGGCTATACGGCAACTAAGGCGAAAAAAGGAGTAGCGACGGATGGTTGGATTTGTAAGCTGGATAATGACGGGAATAAGATTTGGGACAGATCTTTTGGTGCGATTGGCGGAGATCATGTGGCTTCGGTTTGGGAAAACGAAAACGGAAATTATTTTGTGACAGGGACTAGGTATAGCAAGCCTGCACCCTTCCAAGTAAGTTTATGGTTTTTGGAATTTAATTCAGATGGTGAAATGTTGAATGAAAAATATTTCAACGAAGGTAATGAATGTACGGGTGGTAAATCCATGAAAATGAGTGATGGGTTTGTGATAGTCGGATCGACGGATAATTCAGATAAGGAATGGAAAAAACTGGAAGGCCTTCCTGAAAAAGAAAAAGAATCACTCTTGAAAAAAGGTTGGGAGCTGATTGATTTTAACGGAGAGCAATATTTGGAAAACGACAATGCAAAAACAGGCTTGAGAAAAATAGATAAGGATAATTTTTTAATTTGGGTAAATGGTGATGGAGAAGTCAGGGCTAAAAATTCATTTGGAGGAAAAAAAGATGAGAAACTAATGAATTTGTGTCAGGCTTGGGATGGGGTTTATCTAGTTGGTTATTCCTACTCCAAAGGAGCAGGACTGAAAGATGTTTATGTCTTGAAGGTTCGGCCGGAATAATCAACAGAAAAAATAAAATTCGGAAGTGTCGGCAGATGTTTTTTTCTTTATTTTTTGAATTTCTTCAGGATTGGATATGGCAATAATGACTTGCTTGCTTTTTGTTTCGAAAATAATATTGCTGCTTTCCATGCTTATTCCATAAATATCCTTCCCTATTTTTTTTTCATTATTGCAGGCCCATCGGACTTTTATTTTTTTGTCGATTAATCTTTTAACAATGTCCTTGCCTTTATTTCCTGCACCCCAGACAAATAATTCTTTTTCAGAGTCATAATCGATGTTTAGGAAATGCCTCACCTTTAATTCGCCGAATCGGTTATCTGAATAATTAGGATCGTTTCTTGAAGAACGATTTTCATGATCCCGCCAATAGTGTAGTATTTCCGGGACGGAAATGATTTTTATTCTATTCGAATAGAACCGGAAACATAAATCATAGTCTTCCGGATAATCATCGGGGGTGAAGCCTCCGCAATGGACTAAGTCATTTTTCCGAATCATCCAGCAAGGAGAAGGGATGACACACTCCCGATATATTTCGGAATAATTTTCGCATTTCAATGTCAGCGTATTGAGCCATTGTGCATATTTTTTATAACCTTCTCCGAGTTTGTTTTTAGAAAAATATTCTACCAGTCCTATTGTAATAAAGCCGATTTCTTTTTTGCTTAGAGAATCGTGCATTAATTTTAATTTATCCGGAGACATCTTGTCATCCGAATCCATCCGGGTAATGAATTCTCCTTTGGAGTTTTTAAGGGCTAAACGTAAGGAAGTGATAATGCCATTGTTTTCGTTTTTGATAATTTTAATTCTTGAATCTTTTTTTTCGTAATTTTTTAAAATGGTAAATGATCCGTCTGAGGAATTGTCATCAATGGCAATCAATTCCCATTCTTTTAAGGTTTGATTTAAAATTGAATCCAAACATTCGGGAAGGAATTCTGCCGTGTTTTTTACAGGCATTAATATGGATATCAATGGTTGTTCCATTATTTTTCTCTGAAAATTTCTGCTTTCAAATCATCTACGAAAACAAACCGATCCTTAGGTTGCCAAACATAAACCGTAATGGTTTGTTCAGGCGTTTTTTGAACGGGTGCTTTGGTGAAAAAACTCATCTCTTCCCAAATGCCGGGTTTTCCGGTCCAAAACGTGTAAGGCGGCCCTCCGATTTTATGTTCGAATTTCATTCCTTTCCAGCGGTTCATGCCTTCCCCTTCGAAGTGGCAAACCATGTGTGCCATGTCCCAACTCGAATTGGGCCGGCCGGTGGTTTTTAATTTTGCACTCACCTTAATCCAATCTCCTTCTTTAATTCCGCTTTCCGGATATGTCGTGACCAGTTTTTTTGTTGAACCGATGAAGTTGTTGAAATAAAAAACCGTGTCGGTACATTCGGGATTTTCGCAGACGAAATTCACATGATCCAAAGTGTCGTTGAAATCTTCATGGAAAATCTGCCCGATGAAATTTAATGATGATTCCCTGGGTTGGTCTTCCCTCAAGTCATGGACAATATAATCCTCTAAGGAAAAATTCTGTTTGAATAATGTTTTCCAATAAAATCTTTTAGTGCCGTGTTCCGAAAAAATAAGGCCCTTGTACATTTGGAAAGTCTGGTTGAAATTTACGAAAATACAACCACAGATAATAATGATGGATAAGATTTTACTCCATTTTTTTTTCCACATAAAACCGATCATGAAAGCAAGGGGGATGGAAAGCAAAGGGTAGGTTTCAATCATCGGCCTAGAACCGAAACCGTTGATATAATTCCAACACCACCAACTGTATATAATATAAATATGCAATGGGAGATATAGAATAATAGGCCAAAGAAAATCCCTTTTTTTCCAAAGGAAAACCAATCCGAAAATAGCAAGGAACATAATCGGCGTATAAGGCAGCCAGCCATTCCTGAATCCGAGCAACCCTTCATAAATATGTGGATTTGCAAAATCGAACCCTTCGTTTTCGTAGCTGTAATAAATCCATGAACCCGTAGCCCATTTCCAATAAATCATTTGTATGGAACCGACGGCAACATATGCGGCGGCACTCAATAATATTTTAGCCCAATGCCTTTTAAAAAAAACGAATCTTCCCTTGAAGGCTTCCATGTTTGTAATCCCGTATGCAAAAGGAATGGCAAGGCAAAGGATTTCTACAGGGCGGGAAAGGGTGATGATGCCGCAAAGAAAACCAATGGCACCGGCGAATAAAAACCCCGGGGTTTTATAAAATTCTTTTGTACAATAAATCAGAATACAATACAATCCGAAAAGAAAAGTATGGGACATCGTCGGATTGTAACTTGTAAAATAAAATAAGTTCGTGCCGAGACCTATGGATAATAATGTGGCGGCCGTTATCTTATCATCAAAATAGGATGATAAAACCTTTCGTAAGAAAATAAAACCCACAATAACATAAACCAGGCTGGCATGATTGCAGAAATAAAGATATATAGGGGAATAACCATCTGCCGGCAATCCAAGTATGGAGGCTAGGAAATGTGCAATGAGGAAAAAAGGCATCATGAGTATGGCGATCCCCATCGAATATTTCATGACCTGCCGGCCGTCGCCCAAATGTTTAGCCTCGTCGATCCTTAAAGGATTTCCATTGTCAACAAAATCCTGATGCCTGCCGTGTATCGTTCGGGCTTCGATTGACTTTTCAAGTGTTCCCAAATCCTTGTGGACGAAAACGGCGGGAAGATAACCGTAATATCCCCATGAGTCTCCACCGGAGGCACTAAGTGTCCAGTTCCCGAAATAATGCAGGAAAAAAAGATGTACGATGAAAATTAAGCCGATGGCTATTTTAGAATACATGGGATATTATTCGAATGAAACCCAAATTAAACCGAATTCATTGATTTTTTTCCATTTATTTTTTCTTTTTTGAATTCCAATGTCCGAACCTGATTAAATTTGCGTCTGTATGGACCGCTTGGACGAATTCAGAATATATTACAATCATACCATCCATCCGGAATTGATGCGAATGGAAAGGAAAAGAAAAAACCTGCTTCTACTCCTTTTCGTGTCATTTTTTATCCTTGTCGGAATTATTCTTTTGGAACTATATATCGATGTTTTTTTGGTGACAATGGTTATGATGATCCCATTGGCTCTTTATATTACGTTCCTATTTTATCAGATTCGGAATTTCATCATCAAATTCAAACCCCGTGTGGTCAATCTGGTTCTGGATTTTATTGCAGAAGACAATTTCAAGTATGTCCCCGACAAAACCTTGACGGTTGCAGACTTCAAAGCCAGTCGGATTTTTTCTTCGGATGCTCCTTCCTTCAAAGGAGAAGATTATATCAGTGGACAGATAGGCGAGATAGAGTTTGAAATGAGCGAAATCGAAGTGCGGGAGTTTTCCAAAGTGAGGAATCGACTCAATTATGTATTCAAAGGCGTATTCCTCAAGGCGGATTTTTCCGGGAAATCCAAAGGGGTGATTTATGTACTGCCCGAAGAATTCCAACAATACCTCACTCGTTCCATCAAACAGTTTACAAGGGAAGGAGCCGTAGCTGTCGAGTTGGGGTCGGAAGTATTCGAGGAAGCCTTTATGGTTTATGCTACCAAGGATGCACATGTACACGAATTACTTTCCCTCGATGTCCAGGCCATATTGGTGAGGTATAGACGTAGGATGGACAAGGAGATTTATATCTCTTTCCTGGATGGCCAAATGTATATCGCCGTTACCGAACCGAAAGACATCCTCGAACCCTATATCTTCCAATCCAATGTCAGTTTCGAATTGGTCAGGGAATTCTATGAAGATTTGCAATTGCTGTTTTCAGTCATCGAAGAATTCGATCTACATCATTAGAGTATGTTT
>JAHDFN010000332.1 GCA_020628145.1 Saprospiraceae bacterium
TCGAGTAATCTACTTTTTATGGCAAATTTAATCAAACCTACGACTTTGTTTACATTCAGTTTTTTCATGATGTTTTGTCGATGGGTGTCAACGGTTCGATGGTTGATGAAATGTCTGGAAGCGATTTCTACAATTAATAATAAATGATTTTTGTTTTCGAACTTATTCAAAGGCCAAAAATCAAATAGATTAATCATGAATCTGACCGATGATTTTATATTTTAGCATTTATGGATGAAATTCTGAAGGCTTCCGTTTGTCAATTGGCCCAGTGGATAAAAGAGGGACATTATAGTAGCGAAACTATTGTTGCTAGATTCATCCAACGGATTGAAGAAATAAATCCACAATTGAATGCTGTGGTCTTCCCCAGATATAAGGAAGCCTTGAAGGAAGCACGATGGGCGGATCAGGCATTAAAGGAAGGAAGAGACCGGGGGCTTTTGCACGGAGTGCCTCTTACTATAAAGGAGTGTTTGGATCTGAAAAATACTCCTTCCACCTTTGGATTGATAAGGCGGAAAAACGATTTCCCAAAAGAAAACGATCCTTATGTGCAATGCCTGTTGGATGAGGGGGCGATTATTCTAGGAAAAACGAATGTATCCCAGTTACTGGCATATTTCGAATCGGATAATCCATTATACGGCAGAACCGGAAATCCATTACATCCCGATTTTACCTGTGGAGGAAGCAGCGGTGGGGAAGGTTCGATCATTGCCGCTTCCGGTTCGCCGGCAGGGTTGGGAACGGATCTGGGAGGAAGTGTCCGCATTCCTGCAGCTTTTTGTGGAATTCTAGGCTTAAAATCCACAATGGAAAGGAATTATGATTTTTCGAGAATCATAGAAAATCATATTGCGGATTCCATCAGTTCGGTGACTGGAATACTCGGTAGGTATATAGAAGACTTGGATTTGTTGGCTAGGATAACTGGCAAGGTTTCCAATCCGTTGAATCAAATACCACAACCCTTTCCCGATTATCGGAAATTACAAATCCATGAAATCAGGGTCGGATATTTTCTTTCGGACGGTTTATTCGAACCGTCGAATGTCATCAAGGATACTGTTTTGGAAAGTGTCCGGAAATTAGGTGAGGTAGGCATCATGTGTAAGGAAATAAAACCCTACCGCCCTCAAAAAGCCGAAGAGTTACAAACCGCCATTAATTCCTTCAATGGAGCCGAATTATTTTTAGGAAACCTGAAAAAAGACAAACCTGCCAAGCAAATCGCATCATTGATCCCCTTGATGAAATTGCCTTCGGGAATGATTAAATGTATCGGTTTTTTGGCGGGAATCATGGGGCAGAAGAATATCAGCCGCCTCAGTCGTCATTTCGGGTATTCAGGTAAGGAAAAATGGGCGTATCTCAAAAAAGAACGACAAACCTATTCCGAAATCTGGCAGGGAATTATGCAAAGGGAACGTGTCAATGTCATCCTCTCCCCGGTCAATGCATTGCCGGGATATCTTCATGGTTCTTCCATCACCCTGGGAAACGGGGGTACTTATACCTTGATGCATAATGTCACCGGTTTTCCTGCCGGAACAGTTGCCGTAGGTAAGATAAAACAGGAAAAGGTCGAACCTAGAAGAATATCTTTTGACATGAGTGGGAATATGGCTAGGAAAATAGAACGGAATTGCGACGGACTGCCTTTGGCCGTTCAAGTTGCGTCTCTGCCCTGGCGAGAAGATTTGGTATTGAAAGTTATGGAAATCCTACATGATTCCTTTCGGCAACATGAATGACATAAAAGGATTATCTTAGTGCCGTTATTCCCCGGAAATTAAACCCGAATTCTGTTCATGAGACACTTGTTGCTACTTCTGATTGTATTTACCCCCTTGTTATCATCCGCACAACCCGGTTGGTTGGAAGGATATGTCGTCACTAATCAGGCAGACACCCTTTATGGGAAAATATATTATTCTCCTCCCGGGCATCGTTCTGCCAAAATTTCCTTCAAGGAAGAAGGGAAGAACGAAAAAATCAAATACCGCCCGTTTACCATCCGTGGGTATTTTGTCAATGATATGTATTTCGTATCCCGTATTTATGACATACATCCGTCCCTTTCCTATGGGAAAGGAGTATTCATGAGATGGGTCAATCATGGCAGGAAAGTACATGTGAAGATTTACGAATATTGGAATACGGACAAGGAATTCGGATTCAACCAGACATTCCTGGCCAAAAGCGGAGGTAGTTCACATGAAATCGATCCCCTTCGTTTCCGTAAGACGACGGCTGCTTTTTTCAAGGACTTTCCGGCTCTTCAAAAGGATATCCTTTCGGGTTTATATAAAAAGAAGGAGCTGGAGAAACTCGTAGAGCGTTATAACTCCTGGCGGATGTTCGATAAATGGAATGAAAAGTATAAAACGGCAGAACCAAGCAACTAATATCAAACCTTCTTATATTTGTTTTCTTTAATATCGGAGGCTTCCTGCCATTGACAAACAAATAGCAGGATATAATCCGAACGGATCAGCAAAATCTAATAAGCATCTTGTCGAACATAGCTTTTCAATATCCCCTTTGGTTTGTAGGACTTTGTGTATTGACGGGCATCATTTATGCCCTCGGCCTATATTTCAGGGATAGGACATTCAGGGAACAATCCCGATGGTTGAATATACTGTTGGGTATCCTTCGTTTCCTAGCGGTAACATTCATCTGCCTGTTATTGCTTTCTCCCCTTTTGAAATCTTTGGTTACGGAAGCCAAAAAGCCGGTGGTGGTTTTGGCTCAGGATCATTCTGAATCCATTTTGAATGATATGACTCAGGCTGACTCCCTGGCATATGTGGAGAAATTCAAGGCCGTACAGGAGAAATTGGGGGAGGAATACGAATTACAGACCTTTTCCTTC
>JAHDFN010000072.1 GCA_020628145.1 Saprospiraceae bacterium
CATAATTTTCGGGAATCAAAAGGGAGGGGTTGGGAAGTCCACATTAGCTGTAAACCTTGCCAGTTATTTTAGGAAAAATGATATAGAATCAGCTGTTGTTGATGCTGATGTGCAAGGATCGATAACCAGTCTTGTTCAAACCTATGGGGAAAATAACCAATATAAAGATATACACCTTATCCCTAGGAATACTTTTAATTCATTTAAGGATTTGGAAGAACGAGGAGAAGAAGTTCTTGTTATAGATACTCCACCCTATCTGTCTTCAAACCTTATGGAGATTTTTGATATTTCGGATTATGTTCTGATACCGACTAAAGCAGGAGTTTTTGACATGTTTGCAGTTGAAGGAACATTGGAATTGGTTCAGGAAGCTTTGGATAAACAACCAGAACTTAAAATCGGAGTCGTCATCAATATGGTTAGCCATGCTGAAAAGTTTCGTCATGAAATTAGGGAACACTTGGAAGGAAAAGGTGTCGATGTCTTCACTACAGAAGTTTTTAAAAGAATAGAATTCCAAAGGAGTCTTTTGGATGGAAGTATTTTTGAGAGTAAGGATGCCAAAGCAAAGTCCGAAATCAATAAACTTGGAGATGAGCTTTTGAAAAAACTGGAAGCATAAATATTTAAATATTTAATTGATTTTACTAAAAAATATTTATATATTTATGAAAATATACAAATGTATATTTATACAACTTTAAGGATAAATTATTATGTCAGAAAAAGATAAGAACAGTGCAAAGTCTAAGTTGGGAGCCATCAACAAAAAAAAGTTAAACAGAAAACCCATCACAACTCCCAAACCTGTAATCCAAGAAGTAAAGGTCAAGGGAAAGGTTGGCCGTCCGACATTCAAGGAAAAGGGAGTCAATTATGTAAAGGTTTATACCCAAATTCCGGAAACATATAGGGATGCGATCAAGATGTCCCTACTTACAAAATTCAAAGGAATTTATAAAACCCAGGATGAGATAATCAATGTTGCAGTGAAGGAATATTTGGAAAAAAATAAACTGATTTGATTTTTTTTTGAAAAAAACACACATTTGGAAAACAAACATATGTAGAATAAAAGTCTAATATGTACCATGTTGATTAGCAATATGCTTGAAAAATTTATATATGGTTTTTTTGATGCTTTAGTTTTTTCATTTATGTAGTTTGTTTGTTGGAATTTGATGGTTTTTCAAGAATAGGAGTTTGAAAAACCAAATTAGTTTACATAATTTTAGGTCATAACAATTAACAAAAAAGACAACAATCCCCATCTGATTGAGAGAGGTATAAGTAACAACTAAAAACAACTGGAAACATTTTTTAGTTTACACCCACCACACCACATTTTCAAGGATTTAAGTCTGTACCAATAAACATACTGTGAGTCATCATTTAATCAAATTGAAATGATGACGATTGATGGAAAATGTCAACAAAGACCATTTGATGACTGCCCAAACAAACATACGATACAAAATCCTTAAACAAACATAATACAGGAAGATTAAATAACAGATGAATAATTAATCAAAAGGATGGGGGTATTTATACTTCCATCCTTTTTTCATGTAGATTAGGCCACATGTTATGTTAAAATTCAACCATTTATAGTTTGGGGCGTTATATTCGAGGTAAAATAGGGGATTTGAACAAAACGAATACATGGAATATCATTTTCAAGTCTATGATATTTGTCCTTTTGGCAGGGCAAATATGGGTGACTATTGCCCCTTATTGTCATTGGATATTTGATACCCACGATTGTGAAATCATAGAGTTTTTCGGTGCTGAGGATAGTGAGACAGAGAAAGAAGAAGAAAAAGAAGAAAAAGACAAGACATTTCAAAATTCATTGATAACCAAGAGTAAAGAAGGAGCCTTTTCCAAAGCGAATATCTTTTATTTTGGACTATATCAATCACCATATCATCCCGAAATACAATCCCCACCTCCGGAATTCCTTTCTGTTTGACCAACATATTTTGATTGAATGATTATCTTTTGACATCCTATTTTTCGAACAGTCAGAAGGTGACATCCTAATTTTTACCTTATTTTATTTTAAAAATCAATGACCTTATCACAATAAGGTTGGAAAACTTATTTTCTAATGAGTGTCAAAACAGAAAACAAGGAAAAAGAATCATTTTTCGGATTTGATTTCAAACATTTCAGGGGAGACTTTTTTGGTGGTATTACTGCCGGTATCGTAGCCCTACCATTGGCATTGGCTTTCGGTGTGAGTTCCGGTTTGGGGCCGAGTGCCGGTCTCTATGGTGCCATCTTTATCAGTTTCTTTGCCGCATTGTTCGGAGGAACCAATACACAGATATCAGGGCCTACGGCTCCTATGACGGCTTTCAGTATGTTGATTGTGGCAGGAATCATCGCCTCGTTTGAAGGAGATGTAAGTCAAGCCCTTCCTGCAATTTTAGCTGTATTCCTACTATCGGGCCTTATCCAAATCGGATTGGGTGTCATAGGTGTGGGTAAATATATCAAATACATGCCTTATCCGGTAGTATCGGGCTTTATGACTGCCATTGGAGTTATCATATTGGTCACCCAGATTCTGCCTTCCATCGGATATTATCCTAAGGAAGATATGGAATATGTGAACCAATTCAAACCACAGGCAGAAGAAGTAATCCTACAGAATATCCTTCATGAAGAAGCAGAAGAAGGATTGTTGGTTTTGGAAGATTTCAAGGAAACCATCAATAGGGCAGGAACAATTACTGATGCAGAGATATTGAAGGAGTCAAAATCTTTGGCCGGTTCTGCGGCTTCAGGTGTTCTTGGAACCTTGAAAATATTACCTAGGGCCTTTCAGAATATCAATTGGTTGGAATTGATATTGGCTCTGGCTACCATATTCATCATATATGGATTTAAACGGATTACCACAGCCGTGCCAAGTACCCTGGTGGCCTTACTGGTGGTGTCTGGGGTGGCTTATTTTGCAGGGTTGGGTTATCGACCCATAGAAGCCATTCCGAGTGGTTTACCGATTCCAGAATGGAGGATATTTTCCGAATTCAGTATAACGACGATTGCACCCTATATTTTTGCTGCGATTACCTTGGCCTTGTTAGGAGCGATTGACTCCTTATTGACTTCGATAGTAGCAGATAATATGACGAAGACCCAACATAAACCGAATAAGGAATTGATAGGGCAGGGTATAGGTAACAGTATTGCTGCGATATTCGGAGGTATTCCCGGAGCAGGTGCTACGATTAGAACCGTAGTGAATATCAATGCCGGAGGTAAGACACGTCTTTCCGGTATGATTGCCGGTATTCTACTAATGGTTATCCTATTGGCATTAGGCCCTGTAGCTTCACAAATACCGGCGGCAGTATTGGCGGGTATTTTGGTTACAGTCGGTATCGGAGTGATGGATTATAAAGGATTGAAAGCGATTCCCCATATGCCGTGGCCTGAAGTAGCCATCATGTTGATTGTATTGGTTTTGTCTTCCGTATGGAACTTGGTTTATGCCGTAGGTATCGGATTGGTCATTGCTTCTTTGATGTTCATGAAGAAGATAGGGGATCTGACCACCCAACGTTCCGATGTGAAACCTTTATTGGAAGAAAAGGGCTGGGAAGATGAAAAGGATTTTCCTAAGAATCTGAAGGAAGAAGTTTTCATCAAACACATCAAAGGGCCTTTGTTCTTCGGTTCTACCAATGATTTCCAAAAACTCGCACTTCAGATTCCAAGTACGGCTTCGGCAGTCATCATTCGATTGGATAGGATGCCTTATATGGATCAATCCGGTTTGTATGTGATGGAAGATATTCTAATTGATTTGATCAATAAGGGTAAGAAAATCTTATTTGTGGGTATTATGGAACAACCCAGATACATGATGGAAAGAATCGATATTATTCCGGATTTGGTCAAGGAGGAACTCATCTTTGATGATTTTGCTTCTTGTATCGAATGGGTTAAGGATAATGTAGAGGATGTTTATCCTGCAAAGGAAAACGAATCCGTTACGACATAATCAGATAGGTCAAAAGTATTTTAAAAAGCCACCACTTATTCAAAGTGGTGGCTTTTTTTGTTAAGAATTGTTACCCTAATTTCATCCTATCCAGAATTTTCTGTTTGTTATTCCTACTGATGGGGAGTATGCTTCCATCAGCCATTTGTATCGTGTTTTCTTCAACATTAATACTGTCGAAATAGTTGAGATTGATGATAAAACTTCGATGTACTTTAATGAAAAGAGTAGGGGGGAGCATTGCTTCCATCTGTTTCAAAGTAAAATTGGAAATCACTTTTTCACCACCAGTCATAATTGTGGAATAATTTCCGGAGGCTTCGGCATATTGGATATCCTTGGTATAAACTTTATGGTATGCTTTTTTCTTTTTGATAAAAATCGATTCATCAAAAACACCGGTTTTTTCCTTTGTGTCATTATCCAGTACTGCAATATCATTATTGTTGTCATTCGAATTATTCCTTTCATTTATCATCCCATCTATTATTGATCGTAAGGTCAATTTCTTGGGTGGTTTGACTATATATCCCGCAATATTGGTTTTACTGGCATTATTATAATAATCCTGTTCATCATGCCCGGTAATGAAAATAATTGGAATGTCCATATGTTTGATTTTTTGTCCAATTTCAATTCCATTTAATGTTCCTTTGATATCTATATCCATTAGGATCAAATCAGGTGTTTTGGCAAAAATGGTATCCAAAGCTTGAGCGGAATTGTCAATGGTTCCCATAAGCTTGTGACCCAAATCCTTTACCATGATTTCCAAATCCAATGCAATGGAAATGTTATCTTCAATAATTAGGATATTTAGTATTGATTTTGACATATTGATTTAATTCTAAGAGTAAAATTATGTATCATCATTTATTATAGAATAAAATTCATTTGGATGGGATGGTTTCCATGTCGAATGGTCGGATTTTTATGATGAGTGGTATTGATGACTTTTTGGAAATGATAGGATAAAGATCGTTCCTTCCCCTTCCGTACTCTCAACCGAAATATCACCCTTGTTTTGTTTTATAAATTCATGTACCATATAAAGTCCTATACCTGCACCCTTCTCTCCGCCGGTTCCTTTGGTATTTTTATTCCTGTTTAATGTAAATAAGGATTTTGCTTTTTCTTTCGGCATCCCTACTCCGGTATCCCGGATATGGATTTCGACTGCTTCGTTTTTGTCTTGGGATGAAATAAATATTTTTCCATTTGAAGGAGTAAATTTTATAGCATTGTCAATAATATTCATCAAAATGGTTTGTAAGGAATTCCTGTCCACAAGAATTTCGTCTTGGGGATTGATTCTGTTTTTTATTGTTATTTTTTTCAAATTGGACAATGGGTTGAGGGCTGTGATAACTTCATCTATGACCTCATCTATATCCACTTCGGTAGGTTTGGAAACAAGGGTTCCTTTTTCCTTCATGGCCCAATTCAGTAAATTCTCGGTTAGTATATTCATACTAACAGCATCTTTTTCTATGGAACCGGTCAATTGCTCAAGCCGGTCGAAATCCCTGTTTTGAACAAGATAATTTATTTTCCTGCCCATGTTTTGGAAAACGGATGATGGTTTTCTCAAATCATGTCCGATGATGGCGAAAATCTGATCTTTGGTTATGTTGAGTTTTTCCAGTTCCTTTTTTTGTCGGGCAATGACTACATATTTTTCTTCGATTTCCTGTTTGGCTAGATTTATCCGATGTTGTAATTCCTTTTCTATTTTTTTCTGTTGTATGTCCCGTTGCCAAAAATAGAATAGGATACCTAAAAGGCAAATAAATCCTAATAATACATAAAACCAAACAGTCCTATAGAATGGAGTAGGTACATTTATATTCAATTCAAAGGGTGTCCCATCTTCAAAAGTCCCATTGGTAGATCCTCTGATTTTTAAAATAAAATCGCCGAATGGTAATCTATTGAGTCGTATTTTAGATTCTTTAAGTCCTATCCATGAATCATTTAATCCTTTTATTTTATATTGATATCTGTTGTTTTCAGTAGCTCCGAAATTCATCATCGAAAAATCGATATCAAAATAATAATTGTCATCATCCATGACGATTTTATTATCGGCAAGATATTTTTGGGTAACATCTTTTAAGGTGTTTGCAGATTCTCCGAATGTCTGTATGGATGTGATTCTGATTTGATGTTTTTCTTTTTCGAATTTCTGAAGATTATCCGGATGGAAACCGACCACCCCGTTCATCCCTCCGAAATAAAAATAACCATCATATGAAGAATGGAATGATGTCCGATTAAACTCATTGAAAGGTAAACCATGTGACTTATTATAGGATTGTGTCTTGAAACTGGATTTATTAAACCTTACCAAACCTTGATCCGTCCCCATCCAAAGATTGTTGTTTTTATCCTCCAATATTCCATAAATATTATTGTCCGGTAACCCTTCATTGACACTCCATCTTTGATGTGTTCTTTTTTCCTTATTCCATTCGATAAGCCCTTTGTCGGAAGCAATCCAGTAGATGTTGTTTTCATCCAGATATACATGTTGTACATTTTCCACAGGGATGAAATAGGTCGCAGATTCATTAGATGAGGCCCATTCTTCAACATTTAAATTTTGCGAATTGAAAAAGAATATACCTTTGTTGGTACATAATAACATCCTACCATCAGCATCTTTTGAGATGTTTAATACGACGGATTTCGACAATTCCAGATTTAACCCTTTTTGTGGAATACTATTGAAATGGTTGTTGCCTTTTTCTTTATAAAATAATCCGTTCCCTGTCCCTAACCATAACGTCCCATTGTTTTTTTCAAGGAAAATATACCAGACATCAATTGGTTTTTTATTGTTGACTTGTTGGCCGGATTCATCCGTTATTATAAACTTTTCAATCTTGCCGGTTTCAGGTTGGAATGTTCTTATTTCTTTTCGTCCTCCGATTAAAAATATTTCGTTTTCTTCATCCCAATATAATGCCCGGCCCCAATAATCTATTTTTCCTTCACCGATTTGTATGCCTTCATCTTCAAGAGATTGATCCAGTACTTCCCATTTTCCATTGTTATTATTGTATTTGCAAAATCCACCCATTTCAAGATTGGCATAAATGTCATTGCCTGTTTTCCATATCCCCCTTGTGGAATTATTTATATTCAGATGGGATTCTTTTTGAAATAACGATACGAAAGGATATTCTTTTAACTGAAGCAAGGTCAGTCCTGCATCTGTTGCCAACCAAAAATTTCCTTTGGAGTCAATGTAATGGTGGTTGATGAAATTGAAAATCTCATCAGGAACATTTTCGTCTTTGTTCAAACGGGCAAGTTCTGTTTTTTCGAAATCGAAAACACCCCAGGCTCCCGAATGAAATGACCAAACGTTTTCAAGGACAGGATTAATAAAACTACTGATATAGTTGAATGAAATGATCTTGTCGGCTTCTATTGAAAATGGGAATTCATTTTTTGAAATGGTTTTAGTTGTTTGAATCCCGGTATAAATTTTATTTCCTATGGCATTATATGAGGTAATATTAGGTGTTTCTTTGAAGGTGATTTTATTCTTTTTAATATTGTATATTTTTGAACTATTATTACCTACAAAATATATATTTCCACCGTTATCAAAATATTTGAGAGATAGTGAATCAATTCCTTCAGCCTTATGTGCTTGGAATCCATTTTGATTATCATAGATGAAAAATTCATTTTCCCTAATGGAGGGGAGGGCGAATTGTCCCTTTTTATTTTCCGGAACGGTTCGGACAGACCAATACTTCCAGCTCCCTTGTTTTTCCAATATTTGTCGGAAAGGGATTTCTTTTCCGAATCGTTGTTTTACAGATAGGACTTCTTGGGTTTTAGGATGGAAAAAAGTGAAACCCGCATCATTCCATAACCATAACCAGCCCTCATCGTCTTGGGTGATTCGACTGATGTTGTTGAAATTAAATCCTTTTTGTGTCTGTTGATAAATTTTGAATTCCTCCCCGTCAAAACGATTGAGGCCGTATTTCGTTCCAACCCAGATGAATCCTTCATTGTCTTCAAAAACGACATGGGCTTCACGATGAGAAAGACCCTTATCTACACCATAATGAGTGGCGTCTATTTTCAACTGTTGTGCTTCAACAAAAGGACAACAGAAAAAAAGTAAAATTAAAAAAAGTAATTTCGGATAATTATCCATTTTAAATTGACTGATTGTCTGATTTGGTTTTTTTGAAAAATTATCCGGTATTCATGAGGTCTATGATTTTTTGTTTATGTGTTCTACTGATTGGAATCTCCTTGCCGTTTTCCATTGTCATGGTACCTTCTCCGGTATTCATGCTGGAGAAATATTTTAAATTGGCAATATAACTTCTATGTATTTTAATGAATAGGTTGTGAGGGAGTAATAATTCGAACTCGCCGAAACCAAGATTACTCAGGAATTTTCCTTTTGCGAGATAAATCATACTTAAGTTTCCATCCGCTTCAATATATTGTATGTCCCTAACATAAACCTTGTGGTAGAGATTATTCTTTTTGATGAAAATGGAATTATTGAAAAAATCTTTTTCACCTGAAATTTCACGTTTCAATTTGATTTTTTCAACGGCAGACTCAATGGTGCTTTGTAGTGTGAATTTATTGCTCGGTTTAACTAGATAACCGGCAGAGTTCGACTTCTTTGATGCATCGAAATTTTCCTGATCATCGAAACTGGTAATATAAATAATGGGGATATCCAAATGCTTGATCTTCTGACCGATTTGGACACCGTTTAGATTTCCCTTGATGTCAATATCCATTAGAATCAAATCGGGAGGAGTGGTCATGATAAATTCCAATACTTCACCTGAATTATCCAAATTCGCCGCAACCGAATAACCGATTTCCTCAACCATCATTTCCAGCTCGATGGAAAAAGATAAATCGTCTTCTACGATTAATATTTTCAAGTCTGATGTTTCCATTAATTGTTTGTTATGTGTACTAATCTCAAAGCGTTTGTATTATATATAGGTAGGGAAACCACAAAGGTAGTCCCATTCCCCAATTTACTTTCTGCTTTAATGGTTCCCTTGTTTTTTTCAACCATTTCCTTAATCAGGTGTAATCCGAGTCCGGTTCCTTTTTCTCCGAATGTTCCCTTTGTGGATTTTTCTTCCTCTAATAGGAAAATGGTATTGAGTTTGTCTTCCGGGATTCCTACACCGTTGTCTTTGAAAATTAAATCCAAACCTATAGGAGAAGGTCGGCTTAGGATATTGATCTCTCCACCCTTGTTTGTGAATTTAATAGCATTATCCAATAGGTTCCGTATAATTAATAATATTGCATTCTTATCCACCCATACTTTAGCAGAATGTTCAATTTTGGAATTGACTTGGATTTGCTTTTCCATAGCCAAAGGATTTAATGTCATAATGATGTCATCCACCAATTCATATAACACTACTTGTTCAGGGTATTGCGGAAGGGACTTCTTTTGGGTTAATGCCCAGTTCAGTAAATTATCCGTCAGTGAATTTAATTCCATGGCATCTTTTTCCATGACTTCACCCAATTCTTCCAAGCGTTTGTAATCTTTTTTCTTTAAAAGGAAACTGACCTTTTTTGCAACGCCCCTAAAAGCCACAGTCGGTTTTCGTAAATCATGACCTAAAATGGTGAATAGGTGATTTTTGGTATAATTCAATTGTTCCAATTCCTGTTTTTGCTCTTCTATTTTCCTGTTCTTACCTGCTAATACGTCATTCACTTTTTGTTTGTTTTTATAATTCCAGTACATCAGGAAAGAAAAGAGACTTAATAATCCTATTCCAATCATCCCCATTCTTTGGGGGCTTCTGGTCTTGGGATTATTTTCGGGAATCTGAGAGGATGGATATTCTGTTTGTTTCTCATTAAAAAGAGTCTCCTTGATAATTATGTTTTCTTCCAAAGCAATTAAAGCTGCCTTGTAATCCCCGAGTTGTTTTTGCACATCATAAAGACAGGTACAGGCATCCCCGAGGATTTTTGTCAAGTTATTTTTCTTGGCTATTTGATAGGCTTCTTCACAATATACCAGAGCATCCTTGTTTTGCTTTTTTCCGAGGAATGATTGCCCTAAATGCAAGTTTCCTTTCGCTAAAAGGATATTATCTTGGTTGGATTTTGCCAATCGTATTAATTTCCGGGAATTGATTTCGGAATTGATGAAATCCGATTCTTGGATTTGGGATTTTAATAATTCATTCAGTTCATCGGGATTGATATTCTGACTCCAAGTAGGATATAAGGGAAGGACAAGGAGAAACCATAATACCGGTAGTATTTGTTTTTTCCGCATTTTTAGGAAATAAGGATTATCTGTTTCTACATTGTAGAATCTACTCCCCATAGTCTTTCTTGTACATTCAATTAAATAATGTAAAAGTAGTTTTCGCCTTTCTTAACTGAATACGGGACAAAACTTGTTTTTCCGCCTTGTCAGGTGTTTATTCATCTGACAACTTCCCTGAATAGTGTCGTGCGAGGTGGTCAAACACCACACACAGCGGAAGATTTGATTTTTTTCCTGTACTTAGTTTTCTTAATCTAATCTAATTTAAATTAAAATAATTAGAATATAATAAATTTTAAGGTTAAAACTTCAAGAAGGCTTGTCACATAAACAGACCATAAGCCATCTGTTTTTTTGGGATAATACAAGTGTTTTCAAACCACTACTTAACATAAGTAATATTATGAGCATGATTGGGCAATACATTTGTTTGTGTACCAATCCCTATGAAAATTAGATGACTGGGCAGATTTTCGTCATATATGAATTTCATTAAATCCACTCGTCAGGAAAATCCTACCACTCAACAGGAAAATCCTACCATTTAAACTTTTTTATTCACAGATACAATCATATTTATCAATTTTGGTGAACCAATATTATGATTGTGAACGGAAAATCATAGTTAATGGAGGATTGGTATTATTAGCAAATGGAGCATATTTCTTGACATTGAGGTTGGATGAAAAGATGAAGACATTCAAACCCATGAAAGTTAATTGTCCATAATAAGGATTGTTTGTTATTTGTAAAATGAAGTGTCGGAAAGAAATAATGAGGTTGACAAAAAAGGTTCTGAGTTTAATAAGTTGACTGATTTATTTCTCCGGTGCTTCTTTAAATCAAAATACAACAGAAGCCAATCAGATTCAGATATGATTTTTCTTTGAAGACACCCAAGAAGGAAGAAGTAATGGAATAATTTAGTGAAGAATGATTATACTTTTTGTGTAAATCATTATTTTTAAGTGGAGACCGCCCTCTTTTTGGGGGCGGTTTTTTTATTCATACACACACCGGAATCCCAAATGATTCAATCCACTATCCTTAGGTGTGGTTTGGAATTCTGAAGGGATATAACCGGAACAATAGGAAATGTCACAAAGGAAACTACCTCCCTTTATAATCATTTCCCCTTTATCGTTTGATGAGGTTGTCCACTCCCAAACATTTCCGAATAAATCATGAATACCTCTATCATTTGGTTTGAATTTTCCTATGGGAGCAATGGATTTTTCATACCCATCCTCACCCTTGTCATAATGAGGAAAAGGACCTTCCCAAACATTTCCCTTAATGATTTCTTTTCCTGCAATGATGTCCCATTCCTCCGCACTGGGAAGACGCCCCTTTTTCCAATCACAAAATGCACAGGCATCCATATGGCTGACATGGGTGACAGGTAATGAATCGTCTCCTTTGTTTTTTCCATCTGGTAATTTCCAATTGGCTCCTTCCACAGGATCCCAGCCACCTGTATCCGGATTAAAAACCCCGGACCATCCGATACTGTCCGATGTGGTCTGATACTGGGTGGCATTAATGAATTTTCCAAATTCACCAATGTTTACTTCATACTTATCCACCTTCAGATTCAATTCGGGAATGGATATCATTTCATTGTTTTTCTTCGAACAGGAAAATAGTGTCATCCCTAACCATCCGAAAATTAGAATCATACATTTCTGTCTGATGATCTTCATAGCTCAATATTACATCTTATCTTTGCATCATGCAAAAAAACAATCCGACAAACAATTTCGGGGCATACTTGGATAGAACCATAAAAATCATCAAACACAACTATACCCGATCATTCAAAAAAAACGGAGTGGACATCACTACCGAACAATGGGTCTTATTGGATAGTTTGAATACCAAGAATGGTGTTGCCCAGAATGAATTGGCCAATGACAGTTTTAAAAATGCTCCAACGGTTTCCCGTATTATCGATCTATTAGTCAAAAAAGGTTTGATTGAAAGAAAACCATCTCCTACGGATAGAAGAAGCCATCTGATTTATCTCACTAAAAAAGGTAGAAACATCTACGCCAAGGCTTTGCCGGTGGTAGAAGGATTACGTCGTAAAGGTTGGGAAGGTTTGAACGATGAAGATTATGACCATCTTCTTCGGATTTTAGATACCATCCTAGGAAACTTCAAGGAAAATAAATAATCCATACTCCCCTATTCTTTCAAAATCGGATTAAAACCCATATATTTGCCATAGCAACTATTGCCATAACAATTAAATTTGAGTATATGTCTTTTACCACATCGGAAACAAGCCCAATAAACAAGGATGCCAAGGACTTCATGCCCATCAATGGGACTGATTATGTTGAATTATATGTCAGTAATGCCAAACAGGCGGCCCATTATTATAAATCTGCCTTTGGTTTTCAATCTTTGGCTTATTCCGGATTGGAAACAGGAAACCGTGAATCTGAATCCTATGTGGTGGTTCAAGATAAAATCCGTTTGGTTTTGACTTCCCCTCTGAAAAGTGGAACGGTCATCGGGAAACACATTGACGCTCATGGTGATGGGGTTAAAGTGACTGCTCTATGGGTGGATGATGCGACTTATGCCTATGAAGAAGCGATAAAACGTGGTGCAGAATCGTATATGGAACCTAGAGTTGAAAAAGATGAATTCGGACAAGTTGTCCGTTCAGGTATTCATACTTATGGGGAAGTGGTTCATATTTTTGTTGAACGTAAGGATTACAAAGGTGTTTTCCTTCCAGGATATCAGGCTTGGAAAACGGATTACAATCCTGAAACCATCGGATTGAAATTCGTAGATCATATGGTAGGGAATGTTCATTTGGGTAGGATGAATCATTGGGTTGAATTCTATGAAAAAGTAATGGGTTTCAAACAGATCATGTCTTTTGATGACAAGGATATTTCTACCGAATATACTGCCCTAATGAGTAAGGTGATGAGCAATGGAAACGGTCGTATCAAATTTCCGATTAACGAACCGGCTCCCGGATTGAAAAAATCCCAAGTAGATGAGTATTTGGATTTTTATGAAGGAGAGGGTGTCCAACATATTGCCGTAGCTACAGACAATATCATCCAAACAGTGACCGATTTGAAAAACCGTGGTGTTGATTTTCTTCAAGTACCTACGACTTATTATGATGTTTTGGAAGAAAGAGTCGGAAAGATTGATGAGGATATTGATTCATTGAGGGAATTGGGTATCTTAGTGGATAGGGATGATGAAGGGTATCTACTACAGATTTTCACCAAAACAATTCAGGCCCGACCGACTATGTTTTTCGAGATTATCCAAAGGAAAGGAGCGACTTCATTCGGAAAAGGTAATTTCAAGGCATTATTCGAAGCCATAGAAAGAGAACAAGCATTAAGAGGGACATTATAAACCATCTCCTTTTATAATAAATTAAAGCCTGTTCCTTTCAAAAGAGACAGGCTTTTTGTTTTCCCTTCCACTACCCTAATCCAAAAAATAATGATTATTAAAATAAGTCTTTATCATGAATTGGAATAAAATCATTTATTGGATCAGTACCGGGTTGATGTGTCTGATTTTCATATTTTCGGCCATCATGTATTTTATGAAATATGAAATGGTCAAAGGGTTTTTTGAAGCACTGGGATACCCTATCTATATCATTTATCCATTGGCTGTAGCTAAATTATTGGGCGTGGTGGCCGTATTGAGTAAAAAATCCAAATTATTATTGGAATGGGCCTATGCCGGTTTTTTCTTTGATGCCGTTTTAGCAACAGCCGCCCATTATTTTGCAGGGCATGGTATCGGATTATCTGCTCTGGCGATTCTTTTGGTCGTCGTTTCCAGAATTTTCCATCATCGACTTTATTCTAAATAAATCAGAAAATGGCAACAAATCGAATTGAAATATCCACCTTCGATTTTTTAAGGGATTTGGATAAGAACAATAATCGGAACTGGTTCAATGAACATAAGGAAAGATACCTTGTAGCCAAGGAAGATGTCAAGACTTTCGGGGAAGCCCTTCGTACCGATATGGAGGAACATGACGAAATAGAAAAATTGAAACTCTATCGGATTTATCGGGATCTCCGTTTTACAAAAGACAAAACTCCTTTTGAAAATCATTTATGTGGCTTTATGGTGAGGGCTACCAAGTGGCGGAGAGGTGGTATGTACTTTCATATCCAACCAGGGGATCAATCTTTTGTGGCCGGTGGTTTTTGGAATCCCAATGGACCGGACCTTTTGAGAATCCGACAGGAAATTTCTGCCAATGATTCCGACCTCCGAAAAATCATAAAAGATAAAAACTTCAAAAAATATTTCGGAGAAATCAAGGGAAGGCAATTGAAAACGGCTCCTAGGGGATTTCCCAAGGATCATCCAGCCGTGGATTTATTACGATATAAACAATTTCTATTGAAACATTCTTTTACAGATAAACAAGTATTATCTCCATCATTCAGAAAAAATATGGTTAAAGCATTTTTAGCCATGCGGCCCTTTTTCGATTATATGAGTGATCTCTTGACAACGGATTCGAATGGTGTACCTTTATGGTCGGAATAAAAAACCAATCATCATGAAATATATATATCTACTCTTCAACCTGATTTTTATCTTATTTTTTTTCGGCTGTAATTCAGGTGGTAATGTGGAAGTGAAAGATACTTCGGAACTCCATCAGGCCACAAGGGATGAAGTAGAAAAATTGGTGGAGCAATTTATCCTTGCAGAAGATGGAACAACCATTGAAATGCCGGCTGGTTTCTATCAATTGGAAACTCAATTAATTCTTGATAATAAAAACAATATTAAAATAAAAGGCAAAGGAATGGATAAAACCATTCTTTCCTTCAAGGGATTGAAGACAGGAGGAGAAGGGATGAAAATCGTTGGTAAAAACATTTCCCTTGAAGATTTTTCCGTGTATGATGCTCCGGGTGATGGTGTGAAAACCCAACATTGTGAAAACATTCTCATGCGTAGGGTAAATGCGACCTGGACCAATGGAGATAAATCCCAAAATGGAACCTATGCCCTTTATCCGGTTCAATGTAAAAATGTAATTATCGATGCCTGTGAAGCATCACATTCAAGGGATGCCGGAATTTATGTCGGACAATCGGAAAATATCATTGTGAAGAATTGTACGGCCTTCGGAAATGTGGCCGGTATCGAAATTGAAAATTGTTCCAATGTGGAAGTCTTCAAAAATAAGGCATATGATAATACCGGAGGAATCCTGGTTTTCAATTTGCCGGGTTTGCCTGTTGCCGATGGTCGGGGAACAAAAATATATGATAATGAAATTATAGAAAACAATCATAAGAATTTTGCTTTGATAGAAGGAAATAATGGAAATGCCGTGACTCAGATTCCTCCGGGTTCGGGAGTAGTGGTGATGGCTGGGAAAGATGTGGAAATATTCAATAATAAAATTCTGAAAAATAAGACTTCCGGTATTTCGATAGCCAGTTATCAGGTAACCGGTTTTCCGATGAAGGATCAGGATTTGGAAAAATGGTCCCCTTTTTCTTCCGGTATTTATATTCATGATAATGAATATGAACGTTCTTCTTCCTTACCGGACATGTCGAAGGATTTGGGGAAATTAATTGCCGCCAAAAATGCACATGGAATCGGAAAAACACAGGATATTGTTTATGATGGAATTTGGGATCAGCAAATTTCCAAGGACATCAGCAGCAATCCCATGAATATCTGCATCAAGGAAAATATGGAAAATCTGAGGTTCACCCGATTCTATCTGATGGAAGGGGAAGACAATATCAAATCCTACAAGGAATACGATCCCTTTGTTTGTGATTTGAAAATAGAAACCGATATCAGTGTATTACAATAAAATTGAAAAAGACTTTTAAAATATCGTTTTTTTTATTTTTCCTCTTAGGAATTATCCAACTCCATTCCTGTAAAAAGGAAACGGAAAACCGTTTGGTATCCGTCTCGAATAAAACCACTACCCTACCCTATAAAACCTTATCCGAATATGGTTTTTTTACCGGTGAATTGAATCAATTGATTCCGGCGGCAAGGGTTTTGTTTTACAAGCCGGTTTCCTCTCTTTTTTCGGATTATTCTTTTAAATCCCGATTCGTATGGATACCGGAAGGAAAAAATGCTACGATTGCCGATGATGAAAAAGGTACTTTTCTTTTTCCGGAAGGAAGTACATTGATCAAGCATTTTTATTATCCCGGACAATTCGACAATCCGGAAGGGAAAAGAAAAATAATGGAAACCCGGCTCTTGGTTAAAAAAGATGGAAATTGGGAAGCATATCCTTATCTTTGGAATGAGGAACAAACAGAAGCCCTTTATAAAATCACAGGAAGCACAACACCGGTTTCTTTTATAGATGCCCAACAAAAACTCCATGAAATAGAATATGTCCAACCCAATAAGAACCAATGTAAGAGTTGCCATAACCGCAATGAAGAACTGATACCCATCGGCCCGAATGCCAGAAACCTCAATTCCATCATTACCTATAAAAACGGAAAACAACAAAACCAATTGGAAAAATGGAAAGCTTGGGGTTATCTTGTAGATGATAGGAAGGAAGAAAAATATCCTTCCATGGTTGATTATGATGACATCCATGCCGATTTACATCTAAGGGCGAAAGCCTATTTGGAAATGAATTGCGGTCATTGCCATCACCCTGAAGGCCCAGCAAGTACATCAGGAATGTTCCTGACTTATGAAGAAGAAAATCCTGATAAATGGGGCGTGATGAAACCTCCTATAGCAGCCGGAGTTGGAGCCGGACCTCATACTTATGGTATTGTTCCCGGTAGGGCGGAAGAATCCATTCTGGTGTATCGGATGAAGTCGGAAAAGCCGGGTATCATGATGCCGGAATTAGGTCGGGTTTCCAAACATCAGGAGGGCGTCGATTTGATTCGGGAGTGGATAGATAAGATGTAAGGCATGGTTTTTATAGATAATTAAATTTCAATGTCTGATTTATCATGACTGTCAGAACAAATCGTGGTTACTTCATAAAAAAATCCGATTTGGAAGAAGTCCCAAATCGGATTTTTTATAAAGGTGGGAGTATTAGATGTTATCTACGTCCTCTTCCTTTTCCACGGCCCTTGCCTTTGCCTCCTTTCTTTAATCGTCCTTGGGCGATTAATTCATTACGGAGTTTTTTCCTCAATTTTTGGATTTCTTCCTGTCCTTCCGTCCTGATTCTTTCCAGTCTTTTCTGAAGGCGGTTTTGGGCTTTTCTGATCTCTCTTCTCATTTCCCTCAATTTCTCATCTCCACCATCTTCAAAATCATCCAGGTCGCTGAAATCCAAACCATCTATATCGTCAAAAATCGGATCGTTTTTAGTCGGTGGATATTTTGGTTTGCCTGGAAGAACTGTAACTTCCTTTTCTTCCTTGGCTTTCTGGTCAATCAAATCCTTTAGACGGACAAAAAGATCCTTTTCTGCGGTTGCTTCATCCGGATTTTTTTTGTTTTCCTTACGAGCTTCATCAATTTTATTTTTGATTTTCTTGACCACCGTTTCTTCGGAATCACCGGGTTTGATTTCGCTTCTTACATTGTCCAGTTTCTTCTTGATATTGTCAAAAACGGTTTT
>JAHDFN010000073.1 GCA_020628145.1 Saprospiraceae bacterium
AACCATAAAAACATTCATAATAATGAAATTTGCTAAATTCTTTACTGTAGCTTTAGCTTTGGCTTCTATGTCTTTGTTTACAACTTCTTGTGGTGATGATGGAGCACCGGATGGTTGTGTTAGATGTATCCTTTCCGCTCCAGTGGTGGCCGATTGTGTAATCGATGTCTGTGAGGATGCTTCTACAGATGTAGGAGGTGCTACTCTTTGTGTAGGTGCACTTACAACTGGATCTACACAAGCTGAAATCGTTTCTAACTTGGAAACTCAAGGTTTTAACTGTAACTAAGAAACCGATAAAATAAATTAATATTTATTTTAAAAGGCATTGGGGTTTGGTTATTTAACCAAACCCTTTTTCTTTGTGTATGGTTCTAGATATAAATATTCGTATATATGAAACTTTGTTTTTCAATTATTCTTTGTCTATCCTTTCTTACAATATTCGGCCAGGTTCAATCCGAATCGGATAAGGATGCCTTTTTCATTCGTGAAATCTATAATAAGACACTTACCGAAGGTAAATCCTATGATTGGCTCATGTACCTGACAAAACGGATAGGTGGAAGATTGAGTGGTTCGCCCGGAGCCGCCGCCGCAGTCGAATACACCCGCCAGATCATGCAGGAATTGGATATGGACTCTGTTTGGTTACAACCCTGTATGGTACCCCATTGGGTCAGGGGGGAAAAGGAAGAGTGTAGGATGATTTCCTCCAGATTGGGAACGGTTGATTTGGCTTGTTTGGCCTTGGGTAATTCCATTGGAACAGGGCCCAAAGGCGTTTCTGCCGAAGTCGTAGAAGTGATGGGATTGGATGAAGCGGAAAAATTAGGGAAACAAGGAAAACTGAAAGGCAAAATCGTTTTTTATAACCGCCGTTTCGACCAAACACAAATCAATACGATGGCTGCTTACGGAGGAGCTGTTGACCAAAGGGTCAATGGCCCGACTATGGCCGCAAAATATGGTGCTGTAGGTGCTTTGGTTCGTTCAATGACGAATAAGACTGATAACGTCCCCCATACAGGAGTAACTTATTATAGGGATGGAAATGAATGCCCCGCAGTTGCCCTGAGCACAATGGCTGCCGATGAATTGGAAAGGGCCTTGGAAATGGAAAAGGTCAGGGTGTTTTTCAAAACGAATTGTAAAAACCTACCCAAGAAACTTTCTTATAATGTTATCGGCGAAATCAGAGGAAGTGAAAAACCCGATGAGATAATTCTGGTTGGTGGACACTTGGATTCTTGGGATGTGGGTACAGGTGCCCACGATGACGGAGCAGGATGTGTACATTCCCTTGAAGTCATCCATATCCTGAACCACATGGGATACAAGCCCAAACGGACATTAAGATGTGTCATGTATATGAATGAAGAAAATGGGATGGAAGGTGCGAATACGTATAGGGATGTTTCCAATGAAAAAGGAGAATACCATATGGCTGCTATCGAATCGGATAGGGGAGGATTTACCCCAAGAGGATTTACAGCCGATGGTCATGATGATATTTTCAATGAAAAATTCAGAAAGGTTATTGCTTGGCTGCCTCTTTTGGAACCCTATGGTTTGAACTTAAGAAAAGGTGGTTCAGGTGCGGATGTGGGAAAATTGAAAAGTCAGAAAGGACTGTTATTTGGCTTCGAGCCTGATAGTCAGAGATATTTCGATTATCACCACACGCCAGCCGATGCTCCGGATGTCGTCAATAAACGTGAATTGGAACTGGGGGCGGCGGCAATTGCTACCTTGGTTTATCTTTTGGATAAGTACGGTTTGGATGAATAGATTCCTTTTGTGAATTGTTTATGAGGAATTATAAAGGTAAATAAGGGGTGATGTGGACAAATTTAGTTTGATAAAATCCCCAACTAAATTTGTCCACATTACTTTTAATTGACACTCTTGTATTTTTTATATTCCCCTTCTATGAAGGATTGTAATTCCTCCATGTTTTGGAACTTATCGAAAAATTCACGGAAACGGGATTCCGGAGCCGTACTCGGCATCACATAACTATAAACATCATCTTCAGTAATTTCCTTATTGCTTAGAATAATCAAACGTTCCACTACATTGCGAAGCTCACGGATGTTACCCGTCCAGTTCACATTCTGCAATGCAATAAGGGCTTTCTGATTAACACTCTTCATCGGCATGCCATAATCATCGCAGATCTTGCCGATGAAATGTTCTACCAATAAAGGTATATCTTCACGTCTTTCATTCAGTGGTGGGACATGGATGATGATGACAGCCAATCGGTGATATAAATCCTCACGGAAATTGCCTTTGGCAATCTCACTCCTTAGATCCTTATTGGTCGCAGCGACTACCCTTACATTTACTTTGATTTCCTTGTCTCCTCCGACCCGTGTGATTTTATTTTCCTGCAATGCCCTCAACACTTTGGCCTGGGCGGATAATGACATATCACCGATCTCGTCTAGGAAGAGGGTTCCGCCATTGGCTTGTTCGAATTTTCCTATACGTTGTTTATGGGCTGAAGTAAAGGCGCCCTTTTCATGTCCGAATAATTCACTTTCAATCAATTCGGCAGGGATAGCCGCACAATTCACTTCTACAATCGGCTGCTTGTTCCTTTCACTGTATTCGTGAATCCATCTCGCCACCAATTCCTTTCCGGTACCATTACTACCGGTTATCAATACACGGGCCTCCGTAGGAGCAACCCTTTCGATGGTTTCCTTGATCTTGGAGATTTCACCGGATTCTCCGATGATTTCCTGTGTTTTGGATTTGGCGACACGCCTTTTCAGAACCTTCGTCTCAGTTATCAGGCTGGATTTGTCCATCGCATTCCGGATGGTAATCAGAAGACGGTTCAAATCAGGTGGCTTGGATATATAATCGAAAGCTCCCTTCTTTACAGCCTCTACGGCTGTTTCTATATTACCATGCCCCGATATCATGATGACAGGTGTGTCGGGCGAAAGGATCTGTATGCGATCCAATGCTTCCAAACCATCCATCTTAGGCATTTTGATGTCCATGATGACGACATCGTATTTCTGTTTCTTTATTTTGGCGAGACCATCTAATCCATCGGCGGATTCATCCACTTCATGTTTTTCAAATTCCAGAATATCTCTAAGCGTTCTTCTGATCGCTTCTTCATCATCTACGATAAGGATTTTAGCCATGTTGTTGTTAACTATTGATTTTTTTTAAGTAAATGATCCAGGTAATGATCGAACTTCAAACCATTTCCGCAGAACATCCACAAATATAAATAATAATAAACTTTAATGTGTTGTATGACTATTATTCCTCAATTTCCATTCCAACTATTCCGTTTTCTGCTGCTTCCTCATCATAATAAGAAATAAAAAATAATCCAATGAAAGTCAATAGGCCATTCAGCAACAATAATTCGAAGTCGAATTTATAACTCGTATAGGATTCAATGAGCCATTTGAGAATTCCGGTAAGGATGGGTGCGGAAAGACAAACCAGCCATGCCCATCTGTCGTAAATCCTTTGTTTGGTAAAGAATCCGAAGAAATAAAGTCCTAATAACGGCCCATAGGTATAACCCGCAACTTTGAAAATCTGGCTAATGACCGAATCATTGTTGATGCTCCAGAAAACGATGATGACAATGAATAACAAAATGGAAAATCCGATATGAACCATTGTCCTTGTCCGTTTCAAATCCTCTGTAGAGATAGGGCGTTCCACATCTTCCGCTTTCTTTTCAAAGTCGAGGATATCTATGCAAAAGGAAGTTGTCAAGGAAGTCAATGCCGAATCCGCACTGGAATATGCAGCCGCCACCAATCCGATAATGAAAATGATACCGGCGATTGGAGGTAGATGTTGCAAGGCTATGGTCGGATAGAGTAGATCACTCCTTGCCGGAACATCGATTCCTACAGAACTGGCATAAAGGAACAATAAGGCACCCATGCCGAGGAAAAGCAAATTGACGAATACAAGCACAATACTAAAGGTAACCATGTTTTTCTGGGCGTCTCCCAATGTTCTACAACTGAGGTTCTTTTGCATCATATCCTGATCCAAACCGGTCATGACGATGGCGATGAAGACCCCTGCAAGGAATCGCTTGACAAAATGCTTCCCATCATTGAAGAAATCCTCAAAAAAGAAGATTTGGGAATAGTCGGATTGGGCAACTAGGGAAAACATTTCCCCCATGCCCAATTCCATTTTCTGTCCAATGAAGATAATGGTCATGATAACAGCTACCAACATACTCAATGTCTGTAGGGTATCCGTCCAAACTATCGTTTTGATCCCTCCCCGGTAGGTATAGACCCATATCAACAGAATAGTCCCCAATACCGTAACAGGGAATGGAATTCCGAAATGTTCCATTACGAATTGCTGAAGTACGATGGCAACCAGATATAGTCGGAATGCTGCACCGATGGTTCTTGATATTAGAAAGAAAATCGAACCTGTTTTATAGGAAACAGGCCCAAACCTTTTTTCCAAGTAAGTATAGATAGAGGTGAGTTGCAATTTATAATACATCGGCATCAGAACAAAGGCAATGAATGCATAACCGAACAGATAACCGAAAACCATCTGCATATAGGAAAACTGACTGGTTTCGACCCAACCCGGAACAGAAATAAAGGTCACACCCGACAAGGATGCTCCAATCATACCGAAGGCTACGATATACCAGGGAGATTGCCTGCCGGCGACAAAGAAATCTTCATTGTCTGATTTTTTCCCTGTGAAATAAGAAATGGTGATCAATGCAGCGAAATAGACAACTACAATGATTATGATCATCAAAGGGTTCAGTTGTTCTATCATAAATTGGTTTACTTCTCAGTTGTTAGGACTTTCCCGAATATACGGATCAAATAATGTTTTATGTCGTTCCTTAAATAGAGCATTACTAGAAAAGAAAAAATACTTTGTAACGTTCTATCATTGGTAGAACGACAAATTTAACATAATTTTGAAATTCTAATCATATAAATACATGAAGTCACATTACATATTTGCAACATGCGTCTTTTTTCTTTTTTCATATTCCATTCTTTTGTCTCAAACAGAAAATGAGATTTATAAGATAGTTGAAGAGATGCCTCTATATGGGGAATGTCAGAATGAACTGGGCCATGCAGAAAAGAAACTTTGTTCTGATAAGTCCATATTGTCTTTCCTTTCAGACAATATCATCTATCCTGAACAGGCCCGGCTGAACAAAACGGAAGGAATAGTCGTAGTGAAAGTCATCATTGATGAGACTGGAACCATATCCGATTCGGAGATTATCAAAGATATTGGAGATGGATGCGGCGACGAAGCCCTAAGGGTTATTAGAACAATGGGGAAATGGAAACCCGGCCAACAAAAGGGGGTTCTGGTAAAGGTAGAACAATATATTCCTGTAAAATTCAGGGTGATTCCGCTTACGATTAAAAGTGAAAGGTTCATCCGCCTTTCGGATTTATTTTGTGAAAACTATCTAACTGAATTTATAAAAACGACGAAGGTTCGGGAAATGGCTGATGGGGATTGGGTGGCTTCCAATATCTGTGGAGTAGATGGTCTGGAAAATAAATTGGAATACCTTAAAGTAACAATTACCCAAAACGGTTCTTCCAAATCATTGGAAAGTAAAGATGGAAACTTTACGGATGGAATGCGGAACTACCTTAGGAATGCCACAAAAGGTGATGTCATTGAGTTGGATTATAATATCAAAATCAAAAAGGAAAATGTTGGAGAGTTTTCCAAAGGGATTTATAAAAGCCTCATCGTCGAATAAATGGCCGGAGTAGGAGGGTTGTTTCATCATATAAGGAATTATAAAAACTACGTGGTACTGAATATCATCAGCAATCTACTGATGGTGATATTTTCTGTTGTCAGCATCCCTTCGCTTATTCCTTTCCTAAGATTGTTATTCAATCGGGAAATTGAAGCCGTTCCTGCTCCCGATTGGTCGCAACCGGGAATTGAAAAATATATCCAATATCTAGAACATCACTTCTTCCTCCTGATACAATCGGAAGGCCGTCAGAATGCCTTGCTTTATATCTGTGGGGGCATCATCACTATCTTCTTTTTCAAGAATCTTTTCCGCTTCCTGGCTTTATATTTCATGGCTCCCGTCCGAACAGGTATTGTGAGGGATATCCGAGGAGGACTTTATGATAAATTCAATACGCTGCCCCTTTCATTCTATTCCAAAAGGAAAAAAGGAGATCTGATTTCCCGAATGACGGCAGATGTACAGGAAATAGAAACGAGTATCCTCAATGTTATCGAAACGATAGTTAGGGAACCTTTGATGATTATTGGATGCTTGACATATATGATTTATGTCAGTCCTTCCCTAACAATAGCCGTTATTCTAATGGTAGTTATTACAGGTGGTGTTATCGGTGTTATCGGTAATAAATTAAAAAAAGGAAGTGCGATTGCCCAAGATATCATGGGCGATATGATTTCGGTATTGGAAGAATCCCTCTCAGGTATGCGGATCATCAAAGGTTTTAATGCCGAAGAATATCGGAAAAAGATTTTCAATCGTAAAAACGAATCCTATAGAGATACGCTTATTCCCGTTTTCCGCCGAAGGGACTTATCTTCTCCCTTGTCCGAATTCCTAGGCATTGCTGTGGTCTCCGTTTTGTTGATTATCGGTTCAGGCTATGTTTTCAGTGGAGAAACTTCTCCCGAAACATTCCTGACTTTCATCTTTGCTTTTTATAGTGTCATTAATCCTGCCAAGGCATTTTCGAAGGCATATTACAATGTACAGAAAGGCTTGGCGGCTTCAGATAGGATCAAAAAAATCATGTCAGTTGAAAATGATATTATCAATCAGGAAAATGCTGTAGGGATAGAGACATTGAAAAAGTCGATAACTTATAAGAATGTAAGCCATGCTTATGATGAAGGAGAAAAGGTATTAAGAAATATCAATTTGGAAATTCCCGAAGGAACCGTCTTGGCTTTGGTAGGACCATCGGGAAGCGGGAAAACCACACTTACCGATTTGTTGCCTCGTTTTTATGATGTGAGTGAAGGAACGATTTATCTGGATGACAAGGATATACGTGAATATGAACTCCACTCATTGAGGAATCTTTTCGGCATCGTCTCCCAAGAACCCATTCTCTTCCATGATACTATTTATAACAATATCATATTCGGAAGGAAAGGATATTCCAATGAACAAGTCAAGGAGGCCGCACGTATTGCCAATGCCCATGAATTCATTTTGGAATCCGAAAACGGATATGATACCATCATAGGGGATCGAGGAAACAAACTCAGCGGTGGGCAAAGGCAAAGATTGACTATTGCCCGTGCAATCTTGGGTAATCCTCCGATTCTGATTCTGGATGAAGCGACCTCCTCCCTGGATTCCGAATCGGAAAAAGCCGTACAGGAAGCATTGAAAAAAGTCATGAAGGATAGGACGGTCATTATTATCGCCCACCGTTTGGCCACTATCAGGCATGTAGATAGGATTATCGTATTGGAAGATGGGGAAATCAAACAAATGGGAAGCCATAACGAATTGATAAACGAAGATGGTGTTTATCGGAAATTCGTGAGGATGCAATCCATCTGATTGTTGATTATTCACAAAAGAACCGGTTGGCTATAATCAATTTTTCGTGATAACATCTTATATTCCTTAACAAAGAATAACCCTTCCTTATGGGAATTTGACCGTAAATTAAGATTATATTTGGCGGTAAATGTCTAGCATATGAAAACGTATATATACTGTTGTTTAATGATCCTTTGCGGCTTTGGGATGCTCAACGCCCAAACAACCTATACCAATGCATCCTTCCTTCAGGAAGGAGATGTCTTATTCACTGCTACGGACAATATGCCTAACATCGATATCGGAACACCGGGAATGGACAAGACATGGGATTTCATGAGTCTTTCATCCGGCCAACAGGAAATGACCGTTGTACAACCTGCATCCAGTGGTACGGCAGGTAATGCTTTTCCTGATGCGGAAATTTATATTCCCTTTGGTGCTGGAGAATTGTATTTGAAAAACACAGCTACGGTGATGGAACAAGTCGGTTTTGCCGGTGACATGGCCGGTTTCAATACGGTAACACCTTTTATTCCTAGAGGGAAATATAGGGTTGCCCCCCTTCAATATGGAGATACCTATGATGATCAGAGTGGGGTGGCTTTTACAATTCCTGCCGATCAGATTCCGTTTATTGATTCGTTAGGCCTGCCTATAGAACCGGATTCTATCCGGGTTACCCAATTATTCGAGACACAGGCTGAAGTGGATGCTTGGGGAGTCGTTAGGCTTCCCAATGATAATATGGAATATGATGCTTTACGAGTGAGGAAAACCCAAACCACAGACACCAAGATTGAAGTATATCTGCCTTTTATAGGATGGAATGATGTTACAGATATCCTCTTGGATTTTCTAGGAGGTTCGATTCCGGGGGGAGCTGTTCCAAATGGAACTTTGGAAACCTATGATTTTATCGCAGATGGTGTCAAGGAAGTTTTGGCTACTGTGACGATGGATACGGTGGGTGGGAATCCTGCCAGGGTAACTTATAAAGTACAAGATACCGGAACGGCTGTTAATGCGGCCAGACCTGATAAGACCGTTTTTGCCGGTTATCCCAATCCGGCTTTCGGTGATGTAAAAGTGGATGTCAGAGGCTTTGATTCGGGTAATTACCAAATCAACCTTTACAACATGATTGGCCGGATGGTACAAACCAATGATTATGAGATTAATTCGGATTCGACCGTGGTGTTCAATGTCGCCCGCTTGCCTAGAGGTACTTATTTATATGCATTGGTGGATGAGGAAGGCAAAACCCTTCGGGCTAATCGCCTCATGGTCATTAAACCCTAAGCTTAGGAGATTCTCCCTATTGCATGGAAAGAGAAAAAAAGGATTTTGATTATCTGATTGTTGGACAGGGTTTGGCAGGTACGCTTCTTGGATATTTTCTGATAAAATCAGGAAAGCGTATTTTATATATGGACAATTCCCATCATTCGGCGGCTTCCAAAATTGCAGCGGGGATCATGAATCCCATCACGGGAAGGAAATTCGTTAAAACCTGGCGGGTGGGGGATTTATTTCCCTTTGCAAGGGAATTATATGCGGAAATGGAAAAGGAAACGGGAGTTCGTTTCTTTTATGATATGAATATCATTAGGGAATTATTCAATTTTAGAGAAGATAACGAATGGTTGTTAAGAACTGATTTTCCGGGGTATGATGAATATTATGAAGGAAAGCCCGATTTAGGAAATTATAAAGGAAAAGTGAAGCGGGGTTTTTCTACTATAGAATTGAAACAATCAGGTAGGATGAACATACCATTATTGGTAGGAACATTTTCCGAAAAATGGAAAAAAGAAAAAAGAATCCTCACCGAAAAATTTATCCATAAAAATATTTTTTTCGATAAAAGGAATATACGTTACGGAGAATATAAATTTAAAAAAATAATTTTCTGTGAAGGATACCAAGCCAAAAACAATCCTTTTTTTCAGGATCTGAATTATGAAGAATCCAAAGGAGAGCGGTTGATAGTGAGGATTCCGAATATGGATTTCCGGAAAATATTCAAACACAAACTTTATATTGTTCCATTGGGGAATGATGAATACTGGATCGGTGCGACCAATGATTGGTATCATGAAGATGACCTGCCTACCGAAGAAAAATATAAAATATTGAAAAATGGTTTGGAAAACATTCTGAATGTACCTTTCGAAATTTTACATCATGGAGCAGCCATCCGCCCGACGAATCGTGACCGGAAACCCTTGTTGGGATTGCATCCTGAACATCATCAATTGGCTATTTTTAATGGTTTGGGATCGAAGGGGGCATCTCTCGGCCCTTATTGGGCGAACCAAATGGCCGACTTTTTAATAAATGAAAAACCATTGGAGAAAGAAGTGAATATCCGGCGTATTTATGACAAGAAAAAATAATACACTTTTTTTACTGATTCCGATATTTTTCTTATGGGCATGTCATACAAAAAGTCCTGAAGAAAAATTGCGGGAAAAACTGGAAAATGATCCTGTCTTTTATAATCAGCTGAAAGATTCTTTGGAAAAATCAATTGAATTGATACAGGCAATGGAATTGGAAGAAGGCTTTATTCCTGATTTTGTTTTTAATCAGATTGGAGAAGATTCTATTTTACAATCCATCGCTGTTGATATGGATAAGGATAATCAAAGGGAAATTATTTTAATTACAACCAATGCCGAAAGAAAACAAAGATTGTCTTTATTTGATGAAGCGAAAATGAAGGCAACCGGTTATTTTGAAGTAGATGAATTTAGAACGTCATTTATCAAAAGCTCGTTAGGGAAAATTACTTGGCATATGGTTCATAAATCAGATACTGAAGTAAAAAGAATGGAGTTGCTTTTTTCCTATTTGCCTTATAAAAAAGATTTTTATTTATTGAAAGCTTCTCTATATGATGTTTACTTTGAAGAAGGAGTTAGAAGTACCACGAATCATATTCGAAGGGAAATATTTTTCCCTTTAAAGGAGAAAAAAATAGTCTGTTCCCGAATTGATAAAGATACTTCCGAAAAGGAAAGTAAAACAAATAAGGAAAAAATATCCGGTGAATTCCCTTTGGATAATCTGAATATCGAGAAAATAAAATCGGTTTTGTTATCAATAGAATGCCCATGAAAAAACCGCCTACCAATTAAGGTAAGCGGCTATATTCTCGCTGAGAGAATATGAGAGAGTGATTAATGCTTCTTTTTTGTTCTCGTTATGTACATAAAATTAACACTTATTACATCAATTTGTGAAAAATTAACATATAAATGCCTATTGGTATTCGAAAATCACCTCAGTAGGTAGGATGCCGGAAGGAAACGTATCCAAAGAAATACCTGCCTCATCGAAAATCATGATTTCTCCCTGTGAAACATAATCTTTTGCATCTCCTACATAGATTAAACCATCTATGTCATTATAACTCAAGCTGTAGAAACCGTTCGGAGCAGGCCCTGAAACTAAAATATCATTAGTGAAAAAGGACAAGCTGACATCATGTTGCATAATATTGCCATTGAATAGGAAGTACAATTTGTCTCCCGAAGCATTAATATTCAAGTCGGAAGGATAATTGCCGGGAAGCTCCAAATCATGAACCAAAGAAAAGTCATCAGGTCTGAAAGCCATAAGCCGGCCATTTGTCACAGCCCCACTGCTCCAATCCGTATATCCCTGGCATAAAACCCAGACATGGCCATTGTTATCCTGGATCACCTCGGCCGGATTCAAGCCCGTTTGTAGGGTCTGTATGATGCTGTTATTGAACGGGTCGATGATTGTCACTACGGAATCGACACCGAAACCACCCGAATGTCCCACATAAATCCGGTCGCCGATTATCCGCATCTTTTCAGGTGCACCACCGCCCGTGTTAATGCTGTCTGTAATCATATGGCTATCCATGTCCAGTACTTTTATTTTTCCGGAAATCCCGTCCGAACCCCATTCGGATACATAGGCTTTTTGGCTGCCCGCAACGACCAGATGCCTTGGTAACTCCAAGCCGCCTACTGTTGCCAATTCCTGAAAAGTACCTTGATCGACGACTTCTATTTTGTTGGAATTATTTACACTGATAAACCCCTTCCCGTTATGGAATAATAAGGATTGTACGACATCACCCAAAGGCCTGAAATTCGTATTCGAAAAAATATGATGTTCAAGGGTGTCCCCATTGAAATAGCTGATGCTTCCGTCACCTAAACCGAAAGTACCTTCGTTGACAATGAAAGTCCCTGTGGAATATTTTCCGATTGGATTGTTATTCTCTTCATCATCTTCTCTACAACCGAAAACAATTATCGAAATAAATAATAAAAATAATAAATGATTTTTCATGTCCATTTTATTGATTAAACTTTAAATAAATACTTCCTTGTATATGTAACGGCGGCATCGGCCGATTCGCTACTATTAGATATTCCTTGTTCAATAGATTTCTGATTTCTAAAACAGGTTCTATTTCCCAATTATTTTTCTTGAATAAATAGGACAGACCGATATTTGAAACAGCGTATCTATCGATAAAATTGGAATTATCCGTTTTTGTATATCTTTTTCCGTTGATGATTTGGGAGTATCTGAACCGGAATGTAGCATAGGAAATAATGATAGAAACACTACCCGAATGCAGAGGGACATAAATCAATTGTTTGCCCAAAGTATTTTCTGCATTTTGCCCCACTGCCGTATTAGTGGTTTTTGTATAATCGTATCTTCCCTGAATTCCGATTTTTGCTTTTGAAACTTTAAATCGGTTGCCGATATCAATTCCGAACCCTCTGGAACGGACCGATTTTATATTATCAGGCGTCCATTTTCCGGTATCGTCGGGTGCCCATAAAATCCAATCTTTTGTAAGAGAATGGAAAATGGAAAGTTTTCCATCGAACCCGTAAATATTTCTTTTGATATTTTTTCTGAAAGAAATATCCAGTTCTTCCTTCCATCCTTTTTCAGGTAATAAATCCGGATTGCCGGCGGAAAAAGCGGAAATGTTCCAAAATAAATCATTGAAAGTCGGCCACCTATGATTTTTTGAAATATGGATTCCGATGGCTAGGTGCGGATTTTTTTTCAAAATGGAATATCTACCATATGCATGGAATAAAAATGGAGAAAATTCCTGCTCGACTATTTCCTCTTTTATATTGATTCCCGTTTTGAATTTTTCCGAAGGGTGGTTATAATCATAAGATAATTGTAAATATGTTCGATTTAGACTAGGGCGGTCTTGTTCATAATCATCTACATCCGCCATTGAATATTCATGACCGACAAAAGAATGGAATTGATGATTGGAATTGAATTCATAGGCTGTTTTCCAACGGAATTCGAATTTCCTTGCCCGGCTATCTGTTTGGATAGCCGGATTTTCAAAATAAATATGTTCATCCGAAAATCGACTACTTAGCTCCGTATTCAATTTACGGTTCCAATTTTTTTTCCAAGATAAAATCACATTCAATAAATCATCTTCCTGTGATGAATCACCTGAACTTTGAGTCAGGGTAGGAGGAATATTCCGCTGATTCCCGACATACCAGATGTTGGTTTGAATCCGATTATCATTTTTGAATTCGAAAATATTATTCTGTAATAAACCGAATTGACTGAAATCCGCATTCTGTAATCTGGTTTCCGGTGTCCCGATTTGATTCAGATTGCGATAAGGGAAATCATTTTCAGATGATCGGTAAAATGCCTTGAAAAAAGAATGTTGCTTTTTTTCAGACGACCATTTTTTTCCCAATGTGAGATAATGACCCATATCCTGATAATGACCATAGGAAATCCCATATTCGGCCATGAAATTCTTGTATGGAAATTCTTCCGGACTTTTTAATGCCAATAAACCTCCTATGGAACCATTCATATCCGAACTCCCGGCAGAAGTTCGGATATGGGCAGACGCTAGAAAATATGAAGGAATGAGGGAAATATCATAGACCCCGTTCATATTACTGGTCATGCTGAATCCATCCAATGCGATATCCGTTTGTGATGTCGAATGACCTCTTAGGGACAATGTACTAAGGCTACCCGGGCCATAATTATTGATGTTGAGGTGGTTGAGGCTGTTCAGGTATTCGCTGAGACTGCGGGAATCCGCTATGGTATGCCAATCCGATATTTCCAAACGATATTCCTGCACTGAAATTTCAGGTAATGAATAAATGGAATCCGGATTTTGTGCTAGTGACCAAACGTTCAGGAAGCCGAGGAAAAAAATAATGAATATCTGTCTCTTATTGGGATGCAAATCCTAATGGATATAATCGGTAAAAGGCAGGAAGGATTGAGACTTACACCGGAATGAGAATCCAAATGCAGTATTTACAATTCTTCACCTTTCACACCGAAGGTTAAAGTAATATGATAAACAGGCAGGTCTTCTGACTTACTCCGGCCGTTTTCCGCCTTCCCATTACAGTGGCATTTGTTGAAACGGTTTTTTAATAGAGCTTACAGCAGCGGGGACTGTTCCTGATTTACACAGGATTCCCTTTTAATCCCATTCGATCAAATAGAATGGAGAACCTATAATCGAAGGCAAAGTTAGGAATTAATCCCAATTCTTATATCCTAAAGGATATAGTATTACATTTACCTATCAAAATCAGGATTCATGAAAAATAATGCGGTACTACTCATCCATTGCCCTGATCAATCCGGCTTGGTGGCCGAAGTAACCCGTTTCCTACATGAAAGAGGAGGAAACATTATCCGTTTGGATGAACATGTGGATCAACATATCGGTCGTTTCTTCATGCGGGTGGAATGGCAGTTGGATGATTTCGAAATAGAAGAGAAGGAAAAAATCAAAAAAATATTCTATGACCGTATCGGTCATAAATACGATATGGAATATGAAGTCCATTTTATGGATTACAAACCCCGGATGGCGGTCTTTGCCACCAAAGCATCCCATTGTTTATATGAAATAATCTATAGAACCCAATCTCCTTCGGAAAATTGGAATGTCGATATTCCTTTGGTGATAAGTAATCGGGAAAGCCTCCGGGACAATGTGGAACCCTTCGGTATCCCTTATCATTTTATCAAAGTGGAAAAAGGGAAAAAAGAAGAAGCGGAAAAAAAACAGATAGAATTATTGAAAAAACATGATATAGATTTTATCGTTTTTGCGAGATATATGCAAATCGTTTCCGATGATTTTATTGCCCGTTATCCGAATCGGATAATTAATATCCATCATTCCTTCCTTCCGGCATTTATCGGACCGAAGCCCTACCATTCGGCATATGAAAGAGGTGTGAAAATCATTGGAGCGACGGGGCATTATGTAACCAACGAATTGGATGCCGGGCCTATTATTTTCCAAGACGTGCACCGAATCAGCCATAAGGATAGTGTTAAGGATCTGATTCGTAAAGGCAGGCAAGTGGAAAAGATCGTTATTTCGGAAGCAATACGTCTTCATCTGGATAGGAAAATTTTGGTTTGTAATAACAAGACCGTCATTTTCGATTAAAATCAAAACAAGGATATGCGGATTATTTATCTTTTGGTAATTGGGATATTGCTCAATATCACCTGTTTGTCAGGACAGGAAAAATTCACCATTAGCGGTTATGTGGAAGACGCTGGGACTAAGGAAAAACTCATTGAAGCCAATGTGTTTGACGATGTCAGTAATTCCGGAACCGTTACCAACCTCTACGGTTTTTTCAGTATCACATTACCCAAGGATACTGTAAGACTTTCTTTTTCCTATATGGGATATGCCACTCAGAGTTTTGAGATATACTTGGATGAAGATGTGACCATGACCGTAGGACTGGAAGATGAAATGACGCTGAGTACCGTCGTAGTTACGGCAGAAAAAAATGAGAAAATAGAGGAACAGACCCAAATGAGTAAAATGGAAGTTCCTGTGGCTCAAATCAAAAAGATACCGCCCTTACTGGGTGAAGTGGATGTAATGAAAGCCATGCAATTATTGCCGGGCATACAATCCGGAGGAGAGGGAACCAGCGGCTTGTATGTGAGAGGGGGAAGTCCCGATCAGAATCTGATTTTATTGGATGGAGTGCCGGTGTATAATGTAAGTCATTTATTCGGTTTCTTTTCCGTATTCAATGCGGATGCCATCAATAACGTCACCCTGACCAAAGGCGGTTTTCCCGCCCGTTATGGAGGTCGGCTTTCTTCGGTAATGGAAATCAATATGAAGGAAGGGAATATGCGGGAATATCACGGAGAAGGCTCCATTGGTCTCATTGCTGCCAAACTGACATTTGAAGGACCCATTGTCAAAGACAAGACTTCTTTCATTGTTTCGGGTCGAAGGACTTATGCCGATTTGATTGCCCGCCCCATTATTAAGAATAATTCGAGTGGTGATGATTTCGGGGGCTATTATTTCTATGATTTTAATGCCAAAATCAATCATAAATTCAACAGTAAACATCGTTTGTATCTGAGTACCTATACCGGGCAGGATGTTTTTTATGTCAATATCAGTGATGGGGATTACAAGGAACGAGCCGGCTTCGATTGGGGGAATATCACGACTGCATTGAGGTGGAATTATATGATCAATCAGAAACTGTTTGCCAATACGGCCTTGACGTTCAGTCGGTATCGTTTTGATTTGGGGACGGAAAGTAAAGACGATACCGATACCTATGCCGCCAAATACTTTTCAGGCATTAAGGACTGGGCCGGTAAAATCGATTTCGATTATTTACCCAATCCCAACCATTATATCCGTTTCGGTGTCAATGTCATCCGGCATGAATTCAGTCCGGGAGCCTTCCAATTCAAAGTACAGGAAGGAGATGAATTCGATTTGGATACGATTGTCGGTACACAGGATACGGATGCCTGGGAATACTTCATGTATGTGGAAGACGATATGCGGATAGGTGAAAACTTCAGTGCGAATATCGGATTCCACGCTTCCGCTTTCAGTGTGAATGGAAAAACCTATTTTTCGCCACAAGCGAGATTGGGCCTGCGTTATTTATTACCCAAGGATTTTGCCCTGAAAGCATCATATTCCATGATGACCCAATATATCCATTTGTTGACCAACGAAGGAGTCGGTTTGCCGACGGATTTATGGGTGCCTTCTACTGAAAATGTCCGACCACAGAAATCTTGGCAGGCGGCATTGGGTGTTGCCAAAACCTTCGGGACGGATTACGAATTCAGCATTGAAGGATATTATAAGAAAATGAATGATTTATTATCCTACAGTGAAGGAGCCAGTTATTTCACATTATCGGATTGGCAGACGAAGGTAGAACAGGGAACCGGAGAGAGTTATGGAGCCGAATTTTTCGTTCAGAAAAAAAAGGGAAAGACCACCGGATGGATCGGTTATACCCTGAGTTGGAATACAAGACAATTCGACAATATAAACGGAGGAGAAGAATATCCATTTAAATATGATAGGCGGCACGATGTCAGTATTGTTGTTTCCCATACCATTAATAAATACATTTCATTATCGGGAACCTGGGTATATGGAACAGGAAATTCAATTACATTGAATGAAGCGGTTTATTTTACATTTATCCCGGAGGCTGAAAATCCTAGCGAGTCGAATAATATTTTGGTGGAAGTGCCGGGGAGCAAGAATAATTACAGGATGGGAGCTTATCACCGTTTGGATTTGGGTGCAACGGCGAGTTGGAAAAAGAAAAGATACCAACCTTCCATGTCCTTTGGTTTATATAATACCTATAGCCGGAAAAATCCTTTTTTTATTTATTATAATGATGATGAGGATGTATTCAAACAAGTGAGTATTTTTCCGATAATCCCGTATGTCAATTTCAATTTTAAATTCTAATGCATCATGAAAAGAAATAGTATTTTATTCTTCGCATTTCTTTTATTTCTTTCTGCTTGTGAAACGGTGGTGACCATCGACGTACCGGAACACGAACCTAGAATGGTGCCTCATTTCCTTTCCGGTAATTTGGATGATGAATATTTTTTAAGAATTGCGAGAAGCCAAGCCATTGATGTTACGACTTTTCCCAACCTGGTTTCAGATGCGGATATAAAATTATATCAAAATGGAACTCAGGTAGGGGTATTTCAACCTTCCGGTGTCGGGTCATCCTATATACCTATCGGTTCTAATTTATTCGAAACGCCCGGTGCCGAATATGAAATAATCATATCACATGAAGAATACGGAACGGTAACCGCAAGACAGACCCTTCCGGAAATGCCGAATATCTTTGATGCTAATTATGAAATACTAGGAACTTACGATCC
>JAHDFN010000074.1 GCA_020628145.1 Saprospiraceae bacterium
AGGGATTGTATGGTTTCCCCGCTACACTTTGCATTTCTGTAAATGAAGGCGTAGTTCACGGTATCCCTTCCAAAAAGGAATATAAGGATGGTGACATTGTCTCTGTAGATTGTGGTTCTAAAATGAACGGCTTTTATGGAGATGCGGCTTATACCTTTGCATTGGGGGACGTAAAAGAAGATGTCCTTGAATTATTGAGTGTAACCAAAACGGCCTTATACAAAGGTATCGAACAGGCTGTACACGGAAGAAGGGTAGGAGATATCGGTTATGCCATCCAACAGTATTGTGAAAGGGAACACGGCTATGGAATCGTAAGGGAACTTGTCGGACATGGTTTGGGAAGGGCTATGCATGAAGCCCCCGAAGTTCCTAATTATGGAAGAAGGGGCAGAGGTGTTCTATTGAAAGATGGTTTAGTGATTGCAATAGAACCTATGGTCAATTTAGGACGAAAAGAAGTCCGTCAGGCCACGGATGGTTGGACAATTGTAACCCGTGATAAAAAGCCCTCTGCACATTATGAACACACGGTCGTAGTAAGGAAAAATAAGGCAGATATATTGTCTGATCATAGTTTGATTGAAGAAGAGATTAAAAATAATTCTGAAATTCATGAAATTTTCATGAAAAATTAGGATATTTGCACTCCGAAAATCAGAATTATATATAATATATGGCAAAACAGGATTTGATAAAACAGGATGGAACTGTAGAAGAAGCGTTGTCCAATGCAATGTTTCGAGTACGGTTGGAAAATGATCATCAAATCATAGCCACCATTTCAGGGAAAATGAGGATGAACTACATCAGAATCCTTCCCGGAGATAAAGTAGCAGTAGAAATGTCACCCTATGATTTGGGTAGGGGACGTATTACATATAGGTACAAATAACAGTATCATGAAAGTTAGAGCGTCGGTTAAGAAACGTTCCGCAGATTGTAAAATCGTGCGAAGGAAAGGAAAGATTTACATCATTAATAAGAAAAATCCCCGGTTCAAGCAACGTCAGGGATAAAAAAGAGGAATACTATGGCTCGAATAGCAGGTGTAGATTTACCAAGAAATAAAAGAGGTGTGATTAGTTTAACCTATATCTTCGGAATAGGTAAAACCACTGCCCAAAACATATTGGCCAAAGCCGATATTGATGAAAGTACCAAGGTTGCAGATTGGAACGATGAAAACATTCGTCGTATTTCCCAAGTTATTCAGGATGAATATACCGTAGAAGGTGAACTCCGTTCTGAAGTACAGACCAATATCAAACGTTTGATGGATATTGCCTGTTACCGTGGATTACGTCATAGAAAAGGTTTGCCTTTGAGAGGGCAGAAGACCAAAACAAATGCCCGTACACGAAAGGGTAAGAAGAAAACGGTCGCTAATAAGAAAAAAGTGACTAAATAATTAATTTGGAGAATTAGAATTATCCTAAGGATATGGCTAAGAGACAGAAAGCAAAGAAAAAAAATGTAAAAGTCGAACCAGAAGGTTTGGTTTACATTAAAGCAAGTTTCAATAATATCATCATTACCCTTACTAATAAGCAAGGACAGGTGATTTCTTGGGCCTCAGCCGGTAAAGCCGGTTTTAAAGGTTCTAAGAAAAATACACCCTATGCAGCTTCAGTTGCTTCTACGGATGCAGCTAAGGAAGCATATGATTTGGGTATGAGAACTGCGATTGTTTATGTGAAAGGACCAGGATCAGGGCGTGAAGCTGCTATCCGTTCAATCGATAATGCAGGTATCAGGGTTTCAAGAATCAAGGATGTTACCCCAATACCTCATAATGGTTGTCGTCCTCCCAAACGTCGTAGAGTTTAATTTCTAATAATTCATCCTAGAAGAGTAAAAAGGAAATGGCAAGATATACTGGTCCTAAGACGAAGAAAGCCCGGGCATTTGGCGAAGCTATTTATGGTTTCGACAAAAGCTTTGAACGTAAGAAATATGCTCCCGGCCAACATGGTAATTCCAGAAGGAGAAAGCAAAAATCTGACTATGCCCTCCAATTAATGGAAAAACAGAAAGCAAAATACACTTATGGTGTATTGGAAAGGCAATTTCGTAACCTATTCGAAAAGGCAAACCGTAAGAGTGGTGTGACAGGTGTCTTGTTATTACAATCCTTAGAGGCAAGATTGGACAATGTTGTGTTTAGAATGGGATTGGCCCCAACAAGAAATGCCGCACGTCAATTGGTTTCACACAAACATATTGTACTAAACGGTGTCGTAACTAATGTCCCTTCCTGTCATATAAGACCTGGTGATGTCATCGGAGTAAGAGGGAAATCCCAGGGACTTCTGGTGATCAGGGAATCCGTAGGTAATAAAGGGAATGCCGGTAAATTCGGATGGATGGAATTCTCTTCCGATAAAATGGAAGGAACCTTCCTTGCCTACCCTGAAAGGGATCAGATTCCTGAAAATATCAATGAGCAGCTCATCGTAGAGCTTTACTCTAAATAATATTGAATTCAAGAACAAAAGGGTTTGGCAATATGAGGGTTTCCACATATTGTCAAACTCATTTTATATCATAAAGTTTTCTCCAAAGCATTTTCCAATATGAGCATATTGAATTTCCAACAGCCAGATAAGATTATTTTAAACAAAGCAACTGAATTCGACGGTTCTTTCGAATTCAAGCCTTTGGAACCCGGCTTCGGACAAACAGTAGGTAATTCCCTACGTAGGATTCTACTTTCTTCTTTGGAAGGATTTTCCATTTCTGCTATTAGGATAGCCGGAGTGGAACATGAATTCGCTACCATCAGAGGTGTTGTAGAAGATGTTGTGGATATTATCCTGAATCTGAAACAGGTAAGAATTAAACAACTGATTTCAGATGAGGAAATCTCTGAAGAAAAAATTTACCTAACGATTTCCGGAAAGGAAGAGTTTTTAGCAGGTGATATTGAAGAACATACCAACGTCTTCAAAGTCATGAACCCGGAACTACATGTTTGTACCATGGAACCTTCCGTTAATTTGGAAATGGAGTTGACGATAACGAAAGGACGTGGTTATGTTCCCGCAGATGAGAATCTTCCTAAAGATGCCCCAATTGGAGTCATTCCGATTGATGCGATCTATACACCGATTAAAAACGTAGCTTACAGAGTAGAGAATACAAGGGTCGGGCAGAGAACCGACTACGAAAAACTAAGTATCGACGTTAAAACGGATGGTACTATTCATCCTGAAGATGCGATTAAGCAAGCTGCTCGTATCATGATCCAACATCTGATGTTGATCACTGATGAAAATATCAAGTTCGATACCGGAATTTCACAAGAAGAGAATATCGTTGATGAGCATATCCTCCACATGAGGAAACTATTGAAGACTTCATTGGAAGATATGGATCTTTCTGTTCGTGCCTATAACTGCCTCAAAGCTGCCAAGATCAATAGTTTGGCTGAGTTGGTTCGCTATGAAACACACGAACTTTTGAAGTTCCGTAATTTCGGTAAGAAATCTTTGGTCGAAATCGAAGAATTGCTTGTAGAAAAGGGACTTACATTCGGTATGGATCTTTCCAAATACAAATTGGACGAAGAATAATAAACCAATAGCGGGTTGTCCTCTTTTTGGGGACATGGTGTTTTTTATAAAACAAATGCAATCACAACTTTCGGTATAACTTGGACCCGCCAATGTGAAACCGAAGAGTAGGTGTTGCGAAGTTAAATTATTTGTATCATGAGACATGGTAAGAAATTCAACCACCTGGGAAGGAAGTCGGCTCATAGGAAGGCCTTGTTGAAAAACCTTTCTATCAATCTGATTGAACATAAGAGAATCAGAACGACTTTGGCCAAAGCCAAAGCATTGAGAAAACACATTGAACCGATTATAACCAAATCCAAGGATAACACAACGCATTCCCGTCGTGTGGTTTTCAGCTATTTACAAAATAAGGAAGCGGTTAAGGAACTTTATGGTGTGGTATCACCCAAAGTTCTTGATCGTCCCGGCGGCTATACCCGTGTTATCAGAACAGGGTTCAGACGTTCGGATGGTTCCGAAATGGCTTTGATTGAATTGGTTGATTTCAATGAAACCTATACGGGTAAAATTGAAAAAACATCCTCTAAGAAGAAGCGTACACGTAGAGGAAGGAAGAAGAATGAAGAAGGAATGGAAAAAGTGGAAGAAGCTGTAGAAGAAATGGATAAAACCGCTGATGAGATAACAGAAGCAGTTGAGGAAACTACCGATGAAATTGTGGAGGATACTCCCGAAATTGAAGACGATAAGGCTGATGCATAACACTAATTTGTATCGATGAAAAATATAAGCGACGGTTCTCTTTGTAGAATTGTCGCTTTTTTATTTGATATATTATATTTGCAGCAAAATTCAAAAGACTGGTATGAAGCAAAATCCTGCTGTTTTGATTCTTGAAGACGGATCTATTTTCCACGGTGTTTCTGCCGGGAAAATTGGCACGACAACCGGAGAAATCTGTTTTAATACAGGTATGACCGGATATCAGGAAGTATTCACCGATCCTTCTTATTATGGACAAATTCTGGTTGCGACCAATGTTCATATTGGTAACTATGGGATTAAGAATATCGAATCCGAATCCGAATCCATTAAAATTGCAGGTCTGATCTGCAAGAATTTCACTTGGGATTATTCCCGTCAATTGGCAGACGTTTCAATTCAGGAATATTTCGAAAATGAAAACCTTGTTGGTATATCAGGTGTGGATACTCGTTCCATTGTCCGACATATAAGGAGCAAGGGTGCCATGAATGCCATTATCTCTTCGGAAGACAAAAGTATTGAAGAACTGAAAAAGGAATTGCTATTGGCTCCGAATATGGAAGGTCTCGAATTGGCAACCAAAGTTACTACAGCTAGTCCTTATGAAATAGGAGATGAATCGGCAACCCAGAAAATAGCAGTGCTGGATTTCGGGACGAAACAGAATATTCTAAGGAATTTTATCAACAGGGGAGCCAGACTGAAGGTTTTTCCTGCGAATACCCCTTTTGATGATTTGAAAGCTTGGAATCCAGATGGTTATTTCCTTTCTAATGGCCCGGGAGATCCGGCGAGTATGGATTATGCCATCCAGGCCGTAAAAAAAATATTGAAGGAGGATAAACCTGTTTTCGGAATTTGCTTGGGACATCAGATTCTGGCTTTGGCTGTCGATATTCCAACTTATAAGATGCATCATGGCCATAGGGGAATCAACCACCCGGTAAAGAACCTTGTTACAGGTAAATGCGAAATCACAAGCCAGAACCATGGATTCGGCGTTAGTCCGGATGTCATCAGGGAAAATGAAGATAAAGTGGAAATCACCCACATGAATCTAAATGATAATACAATAGAAGGTATCCGTGTAAAAGGGAAAAATGCGTTTTCGGTACAATATCACCCCGAAGCTGCCCCCGGCCCACATGACTCCCGATATTTGTTTGATGATTTTATGGCCCTTTTATAAATATTTTTAAAAACTTAAGTTAAAGAATGAGTGAAATTATAGATATAATCGCCCGTGAAATACTCGACTCCAGAGGTAATCCGACAGTCGAAGTAGAGGTATTGACAGAAGAAGGTTTTATTGGTCGTGCCGCTGTACCTTCAGGAGCATCTACAGGAAAATATGAAGCTGTAGAATTGAGGGATAAGGAAGAAAGATATTTGGGCAAGGGAGTTCGCAAGGCTGTTATGAATGTAGAAGAAATCCTTCTTCCGGCTTTAGAGGGCATAGATGTCTTTGACCAAAGATGGGTAGATGCCATCATGTTGGATGAGGACGGAACGCCCAATAAATCCCAAATCGGAGCCAATGCCATTTTGGGCGTTTCTTTGGCAGTAGCCAAGGCAGCAGCACATGAGGCAGGTCTCCCATTATATAGGTATGTTGGAGGGGCGAATGCCCATACCATGCCGGTTCCGATGATGAATATTCTGAATGGAGGTTCCCATGCTGATAACAGTATCGATTTTCAGGAATTCATGATCATGCCTGTTGGTGCTCCAACTTTCAAGGAAGCATTGAGAATGGGAGCAGAGGTATTCCATTGCCTGAAAAAGGTCTTGAAATCCAAAAACTATTCTACCAACGTTGGTGATGAAGGCGGCTTTGCTCCTAATATCAAATCGAATGAAGAAGCGATTGAAACGGTATTACAGGCCATTGAAAAAGCAGGCTTCAGGCCGGGAGAAGATATTTTCATTGCCATGGATGCTGCTGCATCCGAATTTTATGATTCAAAGGAAAAAGTATATCATTTCCATAAGTCGGATGGTAGGAAATTAGACTCGGCGGCAATGGTTGACTACTGGAAAGAGTGGTCTGCCAAATATCCCATCGCTTCAATAGAAGATGGTTTGGATGAAGACGATTGGGAAGGCTGGAAAAAACTTAATACGACCATCGGAGATAAGATACAATTGGTAGGGGATGATTTGTTTGTGACCAATACGGTTAGATTGAAGCGGGGTATAGAAGAGGCTTCAGCCAATTCTATTCTTATCAAGGTTAACCAAATCGGGACTTTGACTGAAACGATCAATGCTGTGAATTTGGCAACTAGGAATTCCATGACCAGCGTAATGAGTCATCGGTCAGGAGAAACAGAAGATGTTACCATCGCCGATTTGGCAGTCGCATTGAATACCGGTCAGATTAAAACAGGTTCCTTGTCCCGTTCCGATAGGGTCGCCAAGTACAATCAGTTATTGAGAATCGAAGAAGAACTTGCGGAAATGGCCTATTATCCGGGAACTTCCATTCTGAAAAGGTAGGCTTATTATAAAATCCTTACCTTTGCACAGATTATACTATGATGTAAATCATTTTGATGGCTAGAAGAATTAATCCGTTCGGTCCCTTGTTGGAAAACGTACCTGCTCCGTTAAAGAACAAGTACATATTGACTTTGATTGTTTTTCTATTCATTGTTTTCTTTGTCAATAAAATCAGCCCTTGGAAACAATGGAAATTGCAAAGTGCCAAGGAAGAACTAAAGGCAAAGAAGGAATATTACAAAGCGGAATTGGAAGAAGTCAATCTGGATAAGAGAGATAGTGATCGGGATCCGGAAAAATTTGCCCGGGAACACTATTTCATGAAAAAGAAAGGTGAAGACGTTTTCATCATCGTCGAAGAAGATGAAAATTCCGAAAAGAAGAAATAATTATTCATTTAAACTGAAAACCACATAGATAAATGGCTGTATTAGTCAACAAGGACTCCAAGATTATCGTACAGGGATTTACCGGCAAGGAAGGAACATTTCATGCTGAACAAATGATTGAGTATGGAACGCCCATCGTAGGAGGGGTAACGCCCGGAAAAGGCGGACAAACTCATTTGGGTAAACCCGTTTTCAATACTGTTGCCGAAGCAGTGGATAAGGCAGGTGCTGATACCTCTATTATTTTCGTCCCTCCCCGTTTTGCGGGTGATGCTATCATGGAAGCAGCGGCAGCCGGAATCAAGGTGATTATATGTATCACGGAAGGTATTCCGGTACAGGACATGGTAAAGGTAAAAGCCTATCTAGGCAAATATGATTGTGAATTAGTCGGCCCCAACTGTCCCGGTGTTATCACACCGGGCGAAGCTAAAGTCGGAATCATGCCCGGTTTTATTTTCAAAAAGGGACGAATTGGTGTTGTTTCCAAATCAGGTACCCTAACTTATGAAGCTGCGGATCAGATTGTAAAAGCAGGATTGGGTATATCTACTGCCATAGGTATCGGAGGTGACCCGATTATCGGAACCCCAACTAAGGAGGCGATAGAATTATTGATGAACGATCCTGAAACCGATGCTATCGTAATGATTGGTGAAATCGGAGGGAATTATGAAGCATTGGCTTCCGAGTACATCAAGAAGACAGGGAATAAGAAACCGGTTGTCGGTTTCATCGCCGGACAAACGGCTCCTAAGGGTAGGACAATGGGTCATGCAGGGGCTATTATCGGTGGAAAAGATGATACGGCCGAAGCCAAAATGAAAATCATGGCGGCTTGTGGGATCCACGTCGTTTCCTCACCTGCAAAAATAGGAGAGACGATGGCCAAAGCACTCAAGGGAGAAATCTGATATTGTTGAAGATATTTTTTGTAAATGGCTCTTATTCTGAAATGGATAAGAGCCGTTTCTTTATTCATTAGCATAAATATTATAACTTTATTGCCTTAATACTATGTAGGAAACCAAAGCTCCGTTAATATGGAAAACGAGGGAATGGAAAAATACCGCCGGATGTTCAATGTGGAATTACCTAGTAGTGATTCCATGGATGATTATTTGGATTTTATCCTTACCAAGATAAGACCCATGAGTGAGGATTTATCCGAATCCCATTTCTGGTTCAATAAACGTTGGATGGAAATACGGGATGACCTGACATTCCATGAAGCAGTCCTCCATATCTTCAGAGAAGATGGTGAATATCTTATCATAGTGGATGGAAATATCAGTAAAGGCGTATGGCGTGATATCGATGCCCCTAATTCCATTATCTTGGAACATGGTGCGAGGCATGAGTTATATGACTTGGCCTTTATGAATGATGATTTCCTGATTTTGAAAAAGCATGGGGATCAGAAAAGAAAAGGGAATTCCAAGTACTTCGTTTTAGGGCGTGAATCCTCAGTTAGGAATTTGGAATGGCGGGATGCGATGGAATATCTTTTTAATATTTATAGGAATAATTCCCGTTGGACAACCTTCTTAGGGCTGGCTATTTTCCTCCTAGCCATCATCTTGGTGCTTTCATTGATATAACAATCTCATATCCATTTGCTTATAAAATTTGTGATCCTCATTTATAATAAGGTATTCTTATTTGATATCTCTATTTGTCACATTATTAATAAATTTATTATGTGTTAATGTCTCAATAAATATTAGAGAATATGGCCTATGATATAAAATTTGGCATCTTTTTTTCTCTTAGAATTTTTATTCAGTTATGTCACAGTTTATGATACAAAAAGCATGGATTTTGTGTGATTTACAGCATAATTGATGATGAAATAAACCCGAACTTTATTATATTTGTGGCTATTGGGATGTTATCAGCAATTCCAATTAACTTTTACCACTAGGATTAAGTTTGTGAAAACCCGATTAGGAAGGCTTGAATCACCTTCTATTTATAATCCAAACTTTAAAAACAGCTGAAGGCAATAATTGTAAACTGTATTTAATTCTAACACGGCGATCGGATGAGAAAAATTTTATTCCTGAGTATTTTCTTCTTACTCAACCTTACATACCTATGTGCACAAACCAACCCAGTTAAATGGTCTTTCGAAGCAGAAAAAGTAGGTAATAACGAATATGAAATAATTGCAACTGCTGACATCCAGGATGGATGGTCGGTTTATTCCAATGAAATGAAAAGTGGGGAAGGGCCTATTCCTACCCAAGTAATGATTGATAAGGATACTGATTTGAAATTGGTGGGAGATCTCAAGGAAATAGGAGCTAAGAAAAAAGTATATGACGACCTTTTCGAAATGGAGCTGGTCAAATTATCAGGAAGGACATCCTTTAGACAAAGGGTTAAAGTCAAAGATGGCACAGATGAAGTCAAAGGTCAAATCACTTTTATGACCTGTTGTGAAAGCAGTTGTCTTCCTCCAACGGATATTGCATTTGCGGTTCCCTTGGATTAGGAATGTTAAGGAAAATTTAAAGATATTTCGGCAGTAAACGTTTTTGCGTGTCGTTGTATCCTAAAGAGAGTATCTTTTATTTTGATATATTCAAATAATTGATCGGCAGTAAGTACTTTTGAGTCTTACTGCCGATTTTGATTTTATTGGTATTCGATCAGGTAGATTTTAAAGTGATCGAAATACCGAATTGTAAATTGAAAAAATCAAAAATGAATGAATTTTTAACAGGTAGCCGGCTTTATGGAGATGATTTCAATACCGAGCAAATAAAAAAATGGTATGAAGAAGAAACGGAAGGATATGCCGACTTGGGATCTAATGATAAAGCCAATTATAATTATGGATATCATGAACTTAATAAAATTCATGGATACAATTTGCTACCTGATAAATCATTCAAACATGTATTGGGTTTTGGAGCAGCATACGGTCATGAATTCAAACCCATTCTTAAGAAAATAAACCAATTAACAATAATTGACCCTTCAGAGCAGTTAAAATCGGAAATATTAGGCAACTTGATCCCCTCTTATGTGAAGCCCGGTATCAAAGGAGATTTGGCATTCGAAAAAGATACATTCGATCTGATTACCTGTTTCGGCACACTTCACCATATTCCAAACGTATCCTATGTAGTGGGAGAGATATTAAGGGTCTTACAGCCGGGAGGACATTTCTTAATGAGAGAACCTATAATTTCAATGGGAGATTGGAATCAACCTAGACTCGGGCTGACGAAGAATGAAAGAGGAATTCCTGTGTCTGTTTTTGATGAGTTGTTTTTTAATCCCGATTTGGAAATTATAAGTAAAAGTTATTGTTTGACAGCTACCAATTTCCTACACAGGAAAATCGGTAAATATTTTAAACAACCGATTTTCAAGTATCAATCTTATATTTATTTTGATAAAGCCATATCGAAAATCCTTAAAGGAAATATTCATTACCATGCTGAAAAAGCGATTGAAAGAATAGCTCCTTCATCCATATTCTACATAGTTAGAAAATTGAAATAACCTTATTTATAGATTATTCGTTGTAAACCGTTTTTAATGATAAAAAATATTCTGAGCATCGCATTTTTATTGGGTTGGATATTGCAATCCTATGCACAGGTACTTAATCCCGTTAAGTGGACTTTCGACTCCAAACATGTTGAAGGCAATCAATTTGATTTGATTTTCAAGGCCAAGATAGATGATGGCTGGTATATCTATTCCCAATATTTGGAAAGTGATGATGGCCCTGTTCGGACGTCATTTGAATATGAATCCCCTGCCAACTTGAAAAAAGTAGGAAAAAACAAGGAATCCAGCCCTAATAAGAAAGAAGGCTTCGATGATATTTTCGAAATGAATGTCATCAAGTTCGGAAAATCAGCCACCTTTATACAAAGGGTGGAAATGGCTGACCATACTGTTCCCATTAAGGGTTATTTGGAATTCATGGTTTGTGATGCGGAAAAATGCCTTCCGCCCGATGAAGTTGATTTCGAATTCAAATTACCCAAACCGGCTTCGACTTCGGGTACAGCCAGCGGAGTATCACCTCCCAAGCCGGCTCCCGCCCCAAAACCTACGCCTGCCCCGAAACCGGCTCCTATTACAAAACCATCAACTACAACAACTACAACAACAACTACAACAACAGTAGCTCCACCCAAGCCTGTACCTGCACCCAAGCCTGCTCCTGCTCCTGCTCCAAAACCCCAAGTCACTCCTTCCCCAAATACGGCAACGGCAACGACCACTCCTCCCGAACCTACAACTGTTGCACCCAAACCTACGCCTAAGGTCGATGAAAAAAAGGAAGTGGAAATAGCAAAGGAAGATAAAGAACAGCAACCCATTGCAGCTTTAGAGCCGGATAAAAAAGAAGAATCTACAACAATTACCCAACCTGAAAATCCTAAAGGGATTCTTGAACCGGTCAAATGGGCGGTCTCTACAAAAAAAATCAGCGATAACGAGTTTGAAGTAACTTATAAAGCTAAAATGGACGAAGGTTGGTACACCTATTCCCAATATTTGGAAAGTGATGATGGCCCTGTCAAAACCTCATTCAATTATGAAGATGAATCGGGTAACTTTGAATTGCTCGGAAAAAATGAAGAAATAAGTGAGCATAAGGTAGAAGGACACGATGATATTTTCGGTATGATGGTGACCAAGTATAAGAAGGAAGTATCATTCGTTCAGAAACTAAAAGCCGAAGATCCTTCCATTCCGCTGAAAGGTTACTTGGAATTCATGACCTGTGATGATGAAAAATGCCTCCCTCCGGCTGAAGTTGAATTTTCTTTGGATTTGAGAAACGATACCCAAGATCAAATATTAGGTGACAATGCTCCAACGGCTCCTCAGGATGATACACCGGAAACCGGATGGGTGACCGGAGGTAAAGGGACACCTGTTGAAGAAACATTCGGTACACAATATCGTGATAATGATTGTACGGGTATTACAGCAGAAAAGAGTAATTTATCCTATATCCAAACCTTTATTAAAGGATTCATCGGTGGGTTGATCGCTTTGCTGACACCTTGTGTTTTCCCTATGATTCCATTAACCGTGAGTTATTTCCTCAAGGGAGGTAAGGATAAGAAAAAAGGATTCAGGGATGCATTCATCTATGGTTTGTCCATTATTATTCTATATACCGGTTTGGGAACCTTGATTACCCTGGTATGGGGTGCGGATGCTTTGAATGCTATGGCTTCCAATGCTTGGTTCAATTTAGGCTTGGCCGTATTATTAGTCGTTTTTGCCATTTCCTTTTTCGGATATTTCGAAATTGCCCTGCCTTCATCCTGGGCGGATAAAACCGATGCGATGGCGGACAAGGGAGGACTATTGGGAATATTGGCGATGGCCGCTACTTTGGCCATTGTTTCATTTTCCTGTACAGGGCCTATCATAGGGGTATTGCTGGTAGATGCTGTTTCCCAAGCAAATTCAGGAGGCTTTCAGCTCGGCCCGGTAGTCGGGATGTTTGGCTTTTCCGTGGCATTGGCATTGCCTTTTGCTTTGTTTGCCGCATTCCCAAGTATGTTACAATCCCTGCCGAAATCGGGAGGATGGATGGATGATTTGAAAGTCTCATTAGGATTCATAGAATTGGCTTTAGCCCTTAAATTCCTAGCGGTATTCTCCTTGATGATGAAATCCAAATTAGGTGGAAAAATGATTTTACCTTATGAAGTCTTTGTCGGACTTTGGGTGCTGATAGCCATCCTTTGGGGCTTCTACTGGTTCAATTGGTTGCGTTTCAAGCACACTCCGAAACTGACCAAAGTCCCCATGATAAGATTGGTCTTCGGTGCTTTATGTCTCGGTTTGGCAGCATATTGCCTGACAGGTTTCCAAACGACGAAGGAAGGATTCTTCAAGCCTAATTGGCTGATGAGCGGTATGGCTCCTCCTGCCGGTCATTCCTATCTGAAACCCACCAAATGTCCCCACGGAATTGATTGTTATGATGATTATTTTGCCGCAAAAGCAGAAGCGAAAAGAACCAATAAGCCATTATTCGTAGATTTTACAGGACACAGTTGTGAAAACTGTAGGAGGAATGAGGAAAATGTCTGGCCCTTGGAAAGTATCCTTTCCAAATTGAAGAATGACATGGTCGTGGTTTCTTTATATGTGGATGAAACCGAAAAGTTGGAACAACCCTACAAATCCGCTTTCGATGGTCGGAATAGAAGGAAGATAGGCCAGAAATGGGCAGATTTCCAAGTTGTCCATATGGGAAGTAATTCCCAACCGTTGTATGTTATGACACATATAGACAAAAATGATAATGCTATATTTTTGAATAAACCGCTAGGAGGTCTAATTACGGAACCGACCAAATTCCAAGACTTTTTGGAATGCGGCCTGAAACGGGATAAGGAAATCCGAGGTAAATAATTCCATAAGCCTTCGGAACGGAAGGGATGCTTCGGATAACTTATCCGAAGCATCCCTTTCGTTTGTATGATTGTCAAATCAAACCTATTGTTTGTCTAATACACGGGTATCTTAATGGAGATAGTCATATATTTGCCCATGTGATGAAGAATCCTAAAACGATTTTCTTTTAACTCTTCCTGATGAAACGATCTGTTGTCATAGCACTGGCTGTCACTGCAATACTCCTTATCGTACTTTTTGCGATATTCGGATCAGGCTCGTCCAAAAAATTCAATTGGATGGAAACCTACAAGGAAAACAGTGTACAACCCTATGGTACCAAGGTCGTTCGTAGTATGTTGGATGATTTTTTTCCGGATGGGGAAGTAAAGGATATCAAAACGGATTTGCCGACGGATCTTCCTTTGAGGCCGGATGGTGGAGCCAATTATGTTTTTGTCGGTGAAGCCATGTTCTTAGACACGGCGGATGTTGAGCAATTACTAGAGTTCGTCTCCAATGGTAATAATGCATTCATCTCCTGTAAGTCCCTTCCTTATGACTTAATGTTCTACTTATATTATCATGTTTGTTTGGATGAATTTGGATTGGATGTCCCCTGGAATGATTTGAATACTACCCGTGATACTATGGCATTGATGAATTTTTTTCACAATGACCTGCTCGACTCATTGGATTATGAATATCGTTATGTTAGCAAAAATGTAGTTCGGCGTTATAATTGGCATTATCTGGATTCCATCTACTTCTGCAATATGGATAATGGTTTTTCGGAATTGGGATCTTTCAAGGATCGTTTTGGAAGGGAACATGTCAATTTTGCGATGATTCCCTATATGGAACCCGATGAAGAGGATGATCCCGGAGGCATGTTTTATATCCATACCAATCCTATCGCATTCACTAATTTCCAAATGGTAGATGAGATAGGAAAAGGTTATGCCGAAAAAGTATTGTCCCATCTTTCGGAAGGAGATACCTATTGGGACGCATATAGCCGAATCAAGGAAGTGACGAGCAGGAGAAGGAATAGCCTGCGGAGCAATACTGCGGAACTTACACTAGGCAATCAGACGCCGTTAAAGTATATTCTGGAAAACAAACACCTTTCTTGGGCCTGGTACACTTTGGTGGGTATGGGTATCCTTTACCTGATGTTCCGTGCAAAGAGAAGGCAGCGAATCATTCCGGTTCATGAAGCCAATACGAATACTTCTTTGGAATTCATTTCCACAATAGGAGCCTTATATTTCAATAAACAGAACCATCTGAAACTCTGTCAACAGAAAATGAAGATGTTCCTTTCCTTCATTAGGAACAGATATGGAATATCGACAAAGAAGAAGGATGATATCTTCATGGAAAAACTATCCAAATTATCAAGTGTGGATCAGAAGGAACTGTCGAGTATTTTCGATTATTATAATAATATCAACCGATCTTCCGTAGTCTCTGATGAAACCCTAAAGGGATTCCATCAGGCTTTGGAGGAGATATACAAAAAATGTAAATAGAAAAGCAAAGACTAGATTATGGATGATAATTTCAATAATACACAGGAGAATGAAAACATTTCGGAGAATACGCCGGTTTTCACGAATCGCCATGTTACGAATGTAGATAAGATAAGTGATGCGGTTGATCGCTTGAAGGATGAAATTCAAAAAGTGATTGTCGGACAGGATGAGGAGATCGAATTGATGTTGGCAGCTCTTTTTACAGGGGGGCATATTCTATTGGAAGGTGTGCCGGGGATAGCTAAAACCCTTACCGCCAAATTATTGGCAAAGACATTGAGTGTAGGATTTTCCAGAATACAATTCACTCCGGATCTAATGCCTTCGGATGTTATCGGAACGACTATTTATAATATGAAATCCTCCGAATTCACATTCAGTGCCGGACCTGTCTTTTCCAATGTTGTTCTGATAGATGAAATCAATAGGGCACCGGCAAAAACACAGGCTGCTCTCTTCGAAGCGATGGAAGAAAAACAAGTTACCGTAGATGGTACCACACATAAAATGGAGCCGCCGTTTTTTGTCCTTGCCACACAGAACCCCATAGAACAGGAAGGAACGTATAAATTACCGGAAGCACAGTTGGATAGATTTCTTTTTAAGATAAATTTGAAATATCCGTCTTTGGAAAATGAACAATTGATCCTACGCAGGTTCAAAGAGGATTTCAATAATACCCAACAAGAGGAAGTCCAACCGGTTTTCAATGCATCCGAAATCAAAGAGTATTCGGAAATCATAGAAAAAATCCATATCAAGGATGAATTGTTGGACTATATTGCCAGAATTGTGCATGATACACGCAATAATGGTGATTTGTTCCTTGGAGCATCTCCCCGTGCATCATTGGCCATTATGAAAACATCCAAGGCAATTGCAGCTATAAACGGCCGTGATTTCGTTACACCCGACGATATCAAATATGTTGCTTATCCGGTGATGAACCATAGAATCATATTAACCCCTGAAAGGGAAATGGAAGGCACGGAAAGTTCGGATGTCATCGACGAAATCCTGAAAAGGATTGAAGTCCCCAGATAATCCAATCCTAAAACAACAGTAAGATATGTTTGATTTTTCAACCTTTTGGCAAGACAAAGAGATAGCTGTTTACTTCGTTCTTTTTTTGATCGGAGTCATGGCTTTGGTCGTATTGTACAGGTTGATGAAGGATGTATTCCTGACATCCCGTTTTTTTGCTATTGCAGCCTTAATCGTTGTTTTATTCCTAGCCTCTTATTTTCTCAATGATACCGATTTCTTTAATAATAGAGGTTTTGATCCGATTGTGTTGCCCTGGGCATTGCTTTGTTTCCTCGGTGTACTGACCATTGTGGATGGGATGATACTTTTCTCATATAAGAGACCCTTGAAGATTAGGCGGCATTTACCGAGGATTTTTTCTCTGGGAGATCAGAATCCTATTCGTATTACGATAGAGAATATTTCCTCACAGATTTATGGATTGACAGTAGTAGATGAATTGCCGCCCGAATTTCAAAAAAGAGATTTTGAATTTTCATTTAAATTAAAACCTTTTGAAGAAAAAGAAATCGTTTATGAGGTCAACCCGAAAGTAAGGGGGGAGTACAGATTCGGGTATGTAAATGTGTTTTTGGATTCTTTTTTAGGTATCCTGCAACGAAAGTATGAACATAAGTTCCCAATGACTCTTCCTGTTTATCCTTCATTAATACAAATGAAGAATTTCGAATTGAAGGCCTTTGATATGGTTACGATGGACAAGGGGGGCGTCAAGCGAATGAGAAGGATAGGGCATAGTTATGAATTTGAACAAATCAAGGATTATGTCAAAGGGGATGATTACAGAAGTATCAATTGGAAAGCAACAGGCCGATCGGGAAAACTGATGGTGAACCAGTATGAAGATGAAAGAGCACAACAGGTTTATTGTATCATAGACAAGAGCCGTAGCATGAAAATGCCCTTTGATGGATTAAGCCTGATGGACTATGCCGTAAATTCCACTTTGGTCATTTCGAATATCGCCCTTAAAAAACACGACCGGGCCGGGATGATGACTTTTTCCGATATTATTGGCTCTACAGTCAAAGCAGACAGGAAAGCCAATCAACTCAATACCATCCTACAAACCCTTTACAGGGAAAAGGAAAGAAATTTGGAAGCAAATTACGAATTATTATATAGGGCGGTGAGGAACCTTATTTCAGGAAGAAGCCTTATTTTCCTTTTCACAAACTTCGAAAGTATGTATGCCCTTGAACGGGTTTTACCATTGATGAGAAGAATCAATAACCAGCATCTTTTAGTAGTGGTGTTTTTTGAAAATTCCGAAATTAGGGAGTATGCAGATGACGAAGTCCATACAGTTGAAGAAATCTACCATCAAACTGTAGCCAAACGCTTTATTTACGAAAAAGAACAAATCGTCTCCAAACTGAGGCAATATGGTATCCAAGCCATTCTCACCAAACCGGAAGATCTATCCATGAATTCCGTCAATAAGTATTTGGAATTGAAGTCAAGAGGTTTGATCTGATGAAACATGACCAAGAAAAAATCAAATTCATTTGTTAATTGAAGAAGCATTTCATATTTACAAATCGTTTGTTGTATATTTGCATTTATTTTTAACCATAAAAACATTCATAATAATGAAATTTGCTAAATTCTTTACTGTAGCTTTA
>JAHDFN010000333.1 GCA_020628145.1 Saprospiraceae bacterium
ATCGATATGGTTTTTCCATTTTTATGGAATTCCAAATAAAAGGCGAATTTATCTCCTACGTTTTTATTTTTAAAAGGAGGGAGGTGTTTGTATTTTACATCAAAAAAACATGATATTCCATTTACACCATCATGTTTGGATTCCTGTATTGTTAAATTGGAAATATTGAATTCCTGATCTTCGTACATGATGATTTCATAGGGGGAGAGGCGGTATTTTTTTTCAAAAATATAAGTATCCGCTTCGTGTTTGTTTTCTATCCTGATTTTGAAGACAGCATCGAATTCTTTTTCAATGGGGAAGTCATTGTCCTCTATGAAAAGGGAAATCGGTTTTCTTTCTTTAGCATATTCTAAGATATTTAATCTGAGTTCATCGAAAAAAATAGAAGAAGCGAATTTCGAATCATATAGGATTTTTCCGTTTTCATCTTCCCAACTCCATCGAAGCATGGATCTTTTTTGATGAGCGAAGTTTTCGACGCCGTTTATTTTTAAATTCATGTCTATGCCCATTCCGGTTTCCCGTGCAATGAATTTGGGGTGGTTGTAGTTGATTTTGAAATCCGTAAATTCGAATTGTAGGTTATTAATGTCTATTTCTGGCAGAAGGCGGTAATCCAATTCGAAATCTTTTTTGAAGAATTCATCCTTATTGATGATATCCGAGCTTGTTGCTAGAATTAAAGTGATTTTCTGTGATCCGTCTTTGAGTTTAATGTCTTCATAGGGAATGAAAATGGATTCGTTCTTGCATCTTTTTCCATCGGAATAATTAAAAGGACTGCAGCGTTTATATTCAGAAGCCGCCGAAGAAGTTTTTTCCTTGCTATTGTGAATCACATTGCCGGAATCGTCCAGTAATTTCCAGGAGTAATAGAGGGTTTTTCTTTGGAAATAATACAGTGCTATTTCAAAATCAAAACGGATGCCTTCTATTTTATTAAAAGAGTCGAAGTGGTTTGTTTCGTATTTGAAATCCTCAATATATACATAGGCTTGTTGCTCTTGGTTGTTTTGCCCAAAAGTAATTTGGAAAAAGCAAATCCCAATGACAAGTGAAAATAATTTTCGTGTGAGTTTCATCTCCATAAGAGATGTAACTTAATAAAACCTTTCGTTATTGTCAACCATCGTTTTTAAAATATCTGCGGATTTGAACCTGCTGCCGTATTTATCTTCGAGTTTTTTCATTGAATCGTACAGGTTTTTCTGCCCGATGTGATCCATGTACCTGAAAGGCCCGCCTGTGAAAGGAAGAAAGCCGATGCCGAATACAGCTCCTGTATCTCCCGTAGTGGGAGAGTCGATAATGCCTTCTTCGAGGCACATCAGGGCTTCATTCAGCATCATGCATAAGGCCCTGTCCTGAATTTCTTCCTGTTCGATCTTTTTGGAACCGTCACCTTTGAAAAATGAATATACATCTTTGTTGACACCCGTTCTTTTTCCTTTTTCATTGTAGGAGAAAAATCCTTTTTTATTTTTCTTTCCTAAAAATCCGTTTTCGTACATGTCGAGAACGGAAAGATTGACAGGGAAATCAGGCCTCGTTTCCGCAGCTTTTTTTCCGGTTTCCACAACGTGTGCCGCCACATCCAACCCGACTTCATCCAATAATTTGAACGGCCCGACCGGAAATCCTTTTTTCTCCATAGCCTTGTTGATATCTTCGATGGCAATTCCTTCGTCAATCATTAAAAGACATTCATTCAAATAAGGAATTAAAATCCGGTTGACATAAAATCCGGGGCAGTCATTCGCAACAATAACCGTTTTCCCTTGTCGTACACCGAAATCATAACAAGCATCGATTACCCATTGTGCCGTATGTGGGGTTTTTACAATTTCCAATAAAGGCATTTTAGGGACAGGAGAAAAATAATGCATGCCGATAACCATGTCCGGTTTGTTGGCATGTTCCGCCATTTCCGTTACGGATAATGCGGAAGTATTCGTGGCGATGATTACATCTTCCTTGCAGTGTTTTTGAATATCATCGATAATTCTTTTTTTCAAATCCATTTTTTCCAACACTGCTTCGATGACGATATCTGCGTGTTCAAAATCATCATAAGTCAATCTTCCGTGAATATGCCCCATTGTTTTTTCCGCATCGACCTTTGAAAGGGTTTTGTATTTTATTTTCTTTTTCAACCCCTTCCAGATATCCTTTTTTGTTTTTTCAATTCCTTCTGGAGCAATATCTTTTAAATAAACATCAATGTCGTTTTTTATACTGACTTCGGTAATTCCACTACCCATGAATCCTGCACCGATCATGCCGAGGGTATTCAATTTTTTTTCAGGTTCGGGGTGTTTTTTATTTTCGGTCATGATATGGAAAAGAGAACGGAGTCCTGCACTGGCAGGCGTCAGCATTAATTTTTCAAAATGCTCCAATTCTTTTTCGTAACCGGCATTCGTTCCTTTTTTCAATCCGGTTTCTACACAGTCGATTATCGCAGGTACGGCCGGATAATTTCCCCGGGTTTGTTTATGTGCCATTTTTTTGGCCTGATTGAACACAATATTTCTTCCGAAAGAAGTGCCATCCAGAATTTTATCTTTTAATGGAATTTTTCTTTTTCGTTGTAAAGGTTTTTCCATTAATTTCAAAGCCATGATTTTGGCGGCGTGGTATAATTTATTTTTATCCACGACTTCATCGACCAATCCCATTTTTTTGGCTTGGTAAGCATAAATGTTTTTTCCGGTCAGCATCATATCCAATGATTTTTGCAGACCGACCAGGCGGGGGAGCCTCTGTGTGCCTCCACCACCCGGAAGAATGCCGAGCTTTACTTCGGGTAAGGCCAGTTTTGTTC
>JAHDFN010000334.1 GCA_020628145.1 Saprospiraceae bacterium
TTATGGTAATGTTTTACCATGTATTTTGGGATCAGCCACAAAAAGCCCGCCAAAATCAGGTATGATATGTTAAAACTTTTTAAAGTATCCAACATGGACTTTTCATCTGCATAGAATTCCTTGTTGATGACAAGTTGTGGGATTCCATGTGCTTCCGCAATACCTAAAACCCCTGCATTTTTTCTATTACAGATAACAAGTGATACACGGATATCATTATGGGTTTTGAAATGCTCTATGATTTTCCGGGCATTCGTACCTGTTCCAGAAGCAAGTATGGCAATATTGTTCTCCATTGTCCAATTCAAATATATCTAATATTGTTGATATATGTATATTTTTTATAATATGGATTTGGTCTTTTCTTACATTCTATTCCATATTTTATCTGAATTTTAATAACAACTCTTGATATTTCCGGGTTGATGTATATGGATAAGGTGGGTTTAATATGTATTTTCGCCATCCAATATTTTAAATCAATACATAATCTTGTAAGATGGAAAAAGAAATGAAATTCAAAACCAATATCAATTGTGGAAGCTGTGTCCGGGCCGTTTCTTCCTTTTTGGATAATATGGCCGGTCTGAAAGAATGGAGCGTCGATACTGATGATGCTGATAAAATACTCACGATTAAAGGAGAAATCGAAGAGAGTAAGGTTGTGGAAATCGTCAAGGAAGCTGGTTTCGACATTGAAAAAGCCTAGGACTGTCGCTGTTATATCATTTTTGTGTCAATTCGAATGAAGGAGTTGCCCCTGAAGGTGGAGGTCGGCACATAACTTTTATATTTGCATTTTAAATTCCTATGGCAAGAAGAAGAATCGGTGATAATGATGAGAGCCTTAATGGCCAATTGAATATGGAAAGCCTCAGGGAGGCAGCCCGCATATTCCGGTTTGTACGTCCGTACAGATGGTATTTGTACATTGGTCTTTTCCTATTGACGGTTTCAAGCCTTGTATTTCTAGGTATCATTAATATGTTCAAGGATCTCATAAAGGTCGCCCAGGGAGGTGATTTCTATGGCCTGAGCTTGAATGAAATGGGACTGGTTCTTCTTGGCGTTTTGATTCTCCAGGGGGTTATATCTTATTTCAGGGTTACTTTATTTGCACATGCCAGCGAAAAAGGAACTGCCGATTTGAGGAAAGCGGTATATGATAAAATCATAACTTTACCCGTAACGTTTTTCGAAAAGAACCAGAGTGGTGAATTGGTCAGCCGGATTACATCCGATGTGGATAAATTGTATTCCCTTTTTTCCATCACATTGGTCGAATTCGTCAGGCAGATTATTATCCTTGTGGGTAGTATCTCTATCTTAATATATACCAATCACCGCCTTACGCTCATTGTATTGGCAACTTTTCCCGTAGTTGTGATATTTGCCATGTTTTTCGGTCGTTATATCCGTAAATTATCCAAGGAAAAGCAGAAAATACTTGCAGAAACCAATGTGATGTTAAGTGAATCGGTTTCCTCCATTCAGGTTGTCAAATCATTCACGAATGAGGTTTTTGAAATGATGAGATATGGGAAAGCCAATAGAAGCGTAGTTCATATTGCATTGAAATTTGCCAGAGGAAGGGGTATTTTTTCTGCCTTTATAGTAACTATCCTGTTTGGTGCATTATGTTTCGTCATGTGGCAAGCAGCTCTCATGGTGCAAAACAATACCATCGATCCGGGGGATCTGTTCGGATTTGTTGCTTTTTCCGGAATCATTGGAGCGGCCATTGCCAGTTTGGGAACATTCTATACCGAAATATTGGGAGCATTGGGAGCGACTGAAAGAGTTCGGGAAATATTGGGAATGGAAGGGAATGTGATACCTCATACTTCTGCGGAACCATTGAAACTGAAAGGTTTGATTGAATATGACCATGTCGGTTTTTCCTATCCTGCCAGAAAAGACGTGACCATTTTTGATGACTTGTCCTTTTCTGTAAAGCCCGGACATAAGATAGCTTTAGTTGGACAGAGTGGCTCCGGTAAATCGACGATTGTTTCCCTCCTGCTCCGTTTCTATCCATTGGATCAAGGAAGAATCAAGGTGGATGGTAAGAATATCGATGAGTATGATATCACAAGGTTCAGAGAAAATATAGCGATTGTTCCACAGGAAGTCATTCTTTTTGGAGGGACTATTCGAGATAATATACTCTATGGTAAACCGGATGCCGATGAATCCGAAATCATTGAAGCAACCAAAAAAGCGAATGCCTGGGAATTTATTCAGGGTTTCCCCGAGCAGTTGGATACCTTGGTAGGGGAGAGGGGCGTGAAATTGTCCGGGGGGCAACGGCAACGAATTGCCATTGCTCGGGCCATACTCAAAAACCCATCCATTCTCATATTGGATGAAGCGACTTCTTCATTGGATGCTGAATCGGAAAAACTTGTACAGGATGCACTGAATAATCTAATGGAAAACCGTACAAGTATCATCATCGCCCATCGACTGGCTACCATAAGGGATGTGGATTGTATTTTCGTTATCGAAGAGGGGCGGATTATAGAGAAGGGAACCCACGAAGAACTGTCTAATGTAGAGAACGGTGCGTATAGTCATTTGGCTAAATTGCAGTTTGAAACCCGTTCTTTGTATAAATAATCGAAATTCCATCCTTCAAGTGAAATAATTGGGTGTTTATTGTGCTAATTATATAGATTTGAAGTATATTTGCACCACTTTTGATAGAACGTACAGGAAAAATCAAATATTATCATGGATGCAATAAATTATGTACACGAACAATTGAAAGGGGAAGAAACTCAATCCTTACCTCCTTTC
>JAHDFN010000335.1 GCA_020628145.1 Saprospiraceae bacterium
CATCATACCTGATATTCTCCGCAATCCAAACAAAAACGGATTCTATGCTATCTTTTTGGAATTCGATTTTATTTATCGTTTCTGAAATCATATCCGTTTGACCAAAAGAAAATTGGGCAATAAATAATAAAATAAAAGTAATTCTTTTCATCGGTATTGATTTAATATTGATAATCTATTTGTATCCATCCATAAGACGAAATGGATAATTCAATAGTTGCTTTTCGGAATTTAAATCCTAAGTAAGTAGTTAGACATTATTATGGATTAAATTGTATGGCTGAAATCCATGATTTCTGCTCTCATAAAAAACAATTCGTAATAATGTCTATCATAAAACGCTTTGATTATTTTTTAATGGAGTCCAAGTAATCCTTGTCTCCACCTTTTTCATAGTTTTCTTTTTCTTCATCAGTAGCTGCCGTTTGTTTATCAACTACCGCCCAACTGATTTCCGGACGCAGGGAAAAATCATCCGGGTCTTGGTAGGTACCGAAAAATCCGGCGGTCAGATCCATTTTATAAAAAGTACCATGATAATCCCAAATCAGATCTACGGAAGATATACCGCTTGGAAACTGGTTTGTCGTGGCTCTTAAATTATACCCCTCTTCATTTTTGTTTTTTTGAAAATCCACTCTTTGCAAGTTCCCTCCTATTTTCAGATAAGGAAAGAATCTAAGAATCCAACCTGTAATATAAGCACCACCACTCCCTTTTTTATTCCATTTATAAATGGATTTCCAAAATTCCTTGTTGGGTTCTCCTTTTGCAGCTTTTGTAAATTCCTTCAGTACGGGCATCAGTTCCCCGACCCATGTTTCAAGATCATATTGTGCCAATGCTTGGGTTTTTTCTTCTATTTTTTCCCAATCCTCTACCGTTCCTTCCAGGGTGATTTCAGGAATTCCACAAATACTGGTTATTGCATAAATAAAATAACTCTCCATCGCATCCATAAGGGTAACTTGGAAAGCCGCTTTTTCAACCGGTCCGGTTGTGGAGAAATCACCTGTAACCAATTCTAATAAATCCGGCCCGGTATTTTTTTCTATCTGTTCGGAAAATTCTGCAAAAACACCCGGCCAATTATTTTCCATACTTCCTTTCTTAAATCCGGTCCGATAAACCTTCAATACTTTACGTCCTTCAAAATCGACAAAATGGTATCGGAGTTCTTCACTGTTTTCCGATACATGATTGGCAAAACCCTGGGCAATCAATAACCAAATCATATCCGGCGAAAGCCGCAAGGGATAATGTTCGGCATAAGCCATATGCATGGCATGCATAAAAGGGTGATAACTTCCGCTAATAAGCCGTTTATCCATTCGGGGATAGGCTTCTATTTTTCTAAGATAAATACTGTCTTCCTCAAGATATTTTTTCCAAGCCCCTTTTCTCAGTCTAATATCTTCGAGCTTGTCGTACATCCCTGGTTCATATTCAACGATATTCATATTATTTTCCAATTTGGATAAATAATCCTGTATCATTTGGTCGTTTTGTTCATGAACGGCTTTATGAATTATCACATTCGAATATTCATCACTTAGGGAAAAGGGTTTATTCGGTTTATCTACTTCACAAACCTTGAAAGAATATTCATTTTTAGATGAATTAAAATTTACCGATGTTGTTTTGCATCCCAAAAATAATATTGCAATACCTATAAATATTATCGAATGTCTCATATGGATAGTTTTATTTTCTAGAAGCCATCATCTCAAAATATTTCCTTTTCCAAAAAGATGGATATTTCCGAGATGGCTTCTATTATGATTTACTGATAAAGATAAATCATCTAGGCCATACGATAAGGGATTCTTCGCAATCGGTTTCATGATTCATTATTCTTAAGTCTATTCCTCCGTTATCACAATGTCCCAAAGCATAAGTTTTACACTCCGTGCCTGTATCAAATTCAGTGCAAAGAATCAAATCCGATTCATCATAAAAATAAGTACCGGTCAAGGTATCAATAGTATTGATAAAAAGGCTGTTCCTGTAAATAATCCGGGTAAATTGATTATTGGAAAACGAATAGGATTCATGTCTGCAAATCCATTGATTTTCACAAGGATTATTTTTTATAATCAATAACCCATTCGTATCATTTGCCGGGTCACTACAGGTATGAATTTCATTATATAAAAACCAATCTCCTTCCAATACGAATTCTTCCTTGTCGCATGAATTAAAAACCATGAAGATGATGACGAAAAAAATAATATATTTCAGCTTTTTCATATTTCTCGATTTAACAGTTGGATAATCGGAATAAAAAAATTATTACTTCATTATTTTCATTGTGGCTTGATTGCCTCTGTGTATCCATTTCTAAAAAATAAATACCAGGAGGGTTAGTCAGGTTTTATTTTTTTGTTTCTTCCATTTACCTTTTTTATTTATTTCTTTAATCTTCCTTAAGAATCTAATTAAGGTAAAATTCCCCAATTCAAACTTATTGCAATTATGCCTGAATTTTTTGTTTTTATTGTCATTATAATTTATAGTAAATTCTACAGAGCAGTAACTACCCGTCTTTCCTAAGAATTCATCCTGTCGATTAAGTTCTCCAAAAGAAAGTTCATTCAATATGGATTCCAGTTCAAAAAAATGTTGCTCTTGGTGTTTATTCTTTAGTTTATATTCTTTTTTCCAATTATCTTTTTTACCGAAAATTCGATTTGATTTAATGCCGGATTCTCGATCCAATCTAATAAAGGTTGAGCCAGCTATGCTTATTGATTTATATTCGATATAATTAATCTTATAGTTACTTTTTTCATCCCTG
>JAHDFN010000075.1 GCA_020628145.1 Saprospiraceae bacterium
TAGGAAACTAGAACGTAGTTATGAACTCCAACCGGTTGCAGTTATCCGGGGAGCAAAAATCCTACGTTTTCCGGAATTCATTTCTGAAGCGGGAATCAAAGTCAAACTGACAACTAAAATCTTCGATGAAGCATTTGTCAAGGAAAACGAGTTGGATTATCAACAATATACCGTATCCAAAGGGCAGACCTTCAAACATGGAAATACGACCATTTCCTTTAATGGTTTTGGAACCCGCCCCGATCATCCCAATTATAAGCCGGAAGAAAAGGACATGGCTTTCAATGCCCTTTTAAATTTTAATTACGAGGGTAAAGATTTTACCGGCAAACCCATTTATTTTATCAGGGGGGGAGTTCCTTTCAATATCAAGGATGAAGTCAAGGAGGCCGGATTCCATTTCAAAATAGGCAATGTGAATCCCAAGGAAGAAAATATTACCATCCTAACGGCCCAAACCCCGCCCCGAAAGGAAAAAATCACTATCCAAATTGCAGAAGATGTGCCTTCCGGTGAGTACATTGTGTTGGAAGCCATAGTTTTTCCGGGAATCAACCTCTTCTGGTTGGGTTCGGTATTAATGTTGTTCGGTATATTTGTAGCCATGTGGCGACGTCTATATAGCTAAACCTTCCCTTGCTAAAATAAAAGGCGGGGCGAAAAAAATAAGGATGAAAATTACGATAATCGGTGCCGGAAATGTTGGGTATCATTTAAGTCAGCGACTGGTTGAAGTCGGTCATGTTGTCCCTCAGATTTTCAGTAGGCAGACCAATAAGGCTGTTAGGATATCGAGAATCATAAGAGCCAATCCCATTGACAACATTTCATCCCTCCAGGACAATTCCAATTTGTATATCATTGCCGTTAAGGATGACGCAATAACATCAGTTGCAGAAAAGATGAGAAAAAGACTTCCCGGCAATACTTGGGTCGTTCATACTTCAGGCTCTACTCCTAGTACGGTTCTTGCTCCCCATTTCAACAATTTCGGTATATTCTACCCATTACAGACCTTTTCGATTAATCGAATGGCTGATTTTCTGAACATCCCTATTCTTGTGGATGCCAATAAGGAACTGATGCGGAATAAATTATTCCAATTGGCCGAGACCGTAAGCCCTAAAGTCCATTTCATCAATGATGAGCAAAGGGCCAAAGTCCATGTTAACGCTGTCATGGTTAATAATTTCACGAATCATCTTTATAGTATCGCTGAAGACATTATGAGGAAGGAAGAACTTCCTATGGAAGTTCTCATTCCGCTTATTCAGGAAACATCCAAAAAGGTCGCCCTCTACCCTGCCCGAGAAATGCAGACCGGACCTGCCATCAGGGGGGATGATGCCACGATACAAAGGCATTTGGAATTCCTCAATGGCTATAAAAATTATAAGAAGGTTTATGAAATGATGACTGAAAGTCTAAAGAAAATGCATAATTCCCAACATCCATCATCATGAAACCAAGCGACATATTGAGCCAACCCTTCACCTTACCCTGCGGTGTTACCATTCCCAATAGGATAATAAAATCCGCCATGAGTGAAAACAATGCCGATAAGGGCGGGCGGCCTTCTGAAAGATTGATCCGGTTATATGAATTGTGGGGTCGTAGTGGAGCCGGCATCCTGATTTCGGGCAATGTCATGATGGATCACAAAGCATTGGGCGAACCAAAGAATGTCATCATCGAAGATGAAAAATACCATGATGAACTGAAGGCTTGGGCCGACGCCACCCAGAAGAACGGCTGCCATCTTTGGATGCAGATTAATCATCCCGGAAGGCAGGCACCGAAAATCAATAAGGAATTGGTCAGTGCTTCGGATGTGCAATTACCCATAAAGGGTCTTTTCGATAAGCCCCGGGCATTGGAAGAACATGAAATCATTGATATCATTGAAGGTTTCGGCAATACGGCACTGGCCGCTAAGAATGCCGGTTGGAAAGGGGTACAGATACATGGGGCGCATGGCTATCTGGTCAGCCAGTTCCTTTCTCCCAGAACGAATATAAGAACAGACCGATGGGGTGGTTCATTGGAAAACAGAGCCAGATTCGTTGTGGAGATTTATAGAAATATCCGTAAAAAAGTAGGTGCCGATTATCCGATTGGCATCAAAATCAACTCGGCGGATTTCCAACGGGGAGCTTTTACCGAAGATGAATCATTGGAAGTCATCGACATTCTTTCGGCCGAGGGAATGGATATGATTGAAGTATCCGGCGGCACTTATGAAAAGGCAGCCATGATGGGAGCCAAACAAAAGGAAAGTACGAAACAGAGGGAAGCCTATTTTGCCGATTATATCATCAAGGCCCGTCAAAGAACGAATGCACCGTTGCTCCTCACCGGAGGGTTCAGGACATTGGATGTTATGGCGGCTGCCATAGAAAACAACGAACTTGATTTTGTAGGAATCGCCCGGCCTTTTGCTGTTTATCCCGAATTGGCCAAGGAATTTTTTGAAGGAAAAAGAACCGACGTACACCTTCCCAAATCCACCACAGGTATCCGCAAAATCGATCAGATGGGATTTTTGGATATAGCCTGGTATGCTCATCAGATGAAAATAATGGGAGATGGTAAAAGACCAAACCCTAGATTGAGTCCTTGGGGAGTGTTGTTTCGATTTATCCGAAAATCGTTATTCTAATAGCCTTCTGGAAAGAAGGGGAACACCCTACGGATGTTCCCCTTCAATCATGTTTTCATTGGTCTTTTAGTTTTTCTTTATATAGGATAGGATTGGGATATTCTTTTTGATAACAATGTTTTATAACATCAAATGCCGTAATGACTCCTTTCAACTCATTTTTCAGGTTGACTACGGGTAAGGTTTTGAATCTTTGATCAATGAACAACTCGGCTGCCGTCCCTACCTTGTCCTTAGGAGAAATTTTCAAGACACCCTTAGTCATGACATCCTGTACTTTAAGTTTATCCCCCTTCTTATGGTTTAATAAATTTTTCCATAAGTCATAAGCGGTAATGAGGCCAACCAAATGGTTTTCCTCATCTACAACCGGGAGTTGTTGTACCCTTTTCTTCACCATCATTTTGGAGACCTCTTTCACATTATCATGAGGAGAAACCACGATGGGATTGCTTCTCATAATTCTACGTACCTGTTCGTTTAGCATAAGCGTATAATTTAATCAAAAGATAACTTGTCCTTTTGCGGTTGACTCATAACTAATGTTTCAAGTAAGTTTTTGATTATTCCAAGGGTTCGGGGGTATATGAAAAGTTGGAAGAATTCATGGATAAATTTTGAGAAACCGCCCAACAAGGCAACCCGTACAAAACACAAAGCAACCAACTACACCTACAATATATAAAATATTCTCCAAAAAGGAAACATTGCGAAATTATAATTCAAACAAAATACAATTTCCAAAACAAGCGAACATATAAACGACATTGATATTTAGAGTCTATCTCATATCGATAGCCAATGATAGGCTCTGGTTATTTCTCTTGTAATGGAATGTTTTTGAATTTGATTTTAAATTCACGTTCTTTTCCTTCCCTTAAAGAAATGCCTTTGAGGAACACCTCAGAGGTTGTTGCCTCTTCTCTAATTCCAGAAAAAGAAATGACGGATTTTATTTTCCCATCTTTTGAAATAGTAGCCTTTTCATCGGATTTGAATTGTTCAACTCCATTAATATTCGCTTTTTTGGATTTTTGGATAAATCCTTCGTTATCCGTCAAGGATAATTCCTCTTTAAAAAAAGAAATTCCTACTTCCTCTCCTTTATTAGAGATCATCATTACCATATCCAATTTATCTTTTTTTCTAATGACCTCTACCAAATCAAAGGCCAATTTGGATTTACGTGCTTTTTCCGTCTTCAGTACGGGAATGGAAGTTCCACCTAAAACAACAACATTCCCCTTCTCTACCGAGCCTCCTCCACAAGACAATAAAAACACACAGAAAATCAGAATAAAACCTCTAATAGAATTCATTTCTTTTTATTTCAGCATTTAAGAACGTTTTCAGATCTAACGTTTCGCATAAATTTGTCCATTTCCAAACTACCATTCGTTTCAAAAATCAAACCTGAATATGCTCTAAGAAAAACACAAAATAAATCATGCCTTTTCGAATTCCAATAAAAATTAAAAGAAAAGGGCGACACTCCTTCGAGGACACCCTTTTCACAGTCGAAAAACTACCGATTTTCCAAAATTCTTATTCTTTCCTGATACGGATAGGTAGATTGAATTTCACATCAACAAATCCTTTATACCAAAAAGCAGGTCTTTTCCAAGTCGGCATACCTTCTAACATTTCAATTATTTTTTCATCGAATTCCGGGCAAGGTGTTCTCAGCACTCTGGGATCGGAAACCCAACCATCTGCCGTCAAGGTAAAGTTTGCAATTATCCTTCCTCCCTCTACATCTTCACAAGGAAAATCCTTAAAGGATAAATTTTCTTCCACATATTTCATCAAGGCCCTATCAGAACATTTCTTCATATCACTTTCCGTTGCGAAATCCTCCTTACATCCTACAAACAACGGCATCTTTCGAATAGGACTGACCAGCATTCCCTCATACTCATCGTATTCAGCCCCACATGAAAAGGATAAAACAAACTTGGCCCTCCTTGCCTCTCCGTCAAAAAAAACGTACTTCCTACTTTCTCCTATTCTCTTTTCAATTTCTTTTTTAATTTTCATCTTAAAACTATCATCTCCGCCTTCCATTATTAATTTTTCCAACGCCCCCTTCTCATCAACAATAATTTCTGCACTCACTTCGGCATTTTCATTTAGACACTCAACACCAAATGCCTTAAATGTTTTATTCGGATATACTATCCTTTCTTTCTTCACAAAAGTATCCGATAGAAAAACATAAGTATCTATCACGGGAAAAACAGTATCTTTTTCACTTTGATGAAAAACGACTTCACCTGAAATTTCATTTTCAGAAAAAGTACAGACTCCAAAAACAACCCAGAGTGCCATTAAAAAAGAAATGGAAAGAAAAATAAATCGCATTTATCCGTCACTTAATTTAAAATTAATGGGAAGTGTAAAATACACCCTTACTTTTCTTCCATGCATCCTACCCGGCCTTTCCCATTTCGGCAATTTCCTTACTACTTTCAAGGCCTCCTCTCCCATTCCGTAACCCGGATCTTTCAATAATTCAAAACCTGAAACAGAACCATCCTTTTCTACTACAAAACGAACAACCGCCATCCCTTCCTGTCCTAATTCACGTGCTACAGAAGGATATTTCACCCTTTTATTTATAAAGTTGATAATCGCAGTTTCAGAACATAGTTTCATATCCGCATCATTTTTGGAATCCTCACATCTCTTAAACAAAGGAGCCTCTGTTGCAAATTTCACAATTTCATTGTCTTCTTTTTCGGGAGGAGCAGGAGGAGCAACAATCGGTGCAGGTTTTTCCTTTTCAATTTTCTTCTCTATCTTTTTAGGAGGTGCTTCCACTACTTTATTGGTCAAGGGTAAATCACGTGTCGGCTGCAATGTTGGTTTTTGTAAAGGCTGGGGTTCCGGTTCCGGTTCGGGAATGAATTCAGGCTCATCAATCGGATCAATGATATCCTCCACTTTTATTTCTTTGGGTGGTGGCACTTTTTTCTTGTGGCGGGTCGGTGGTGGTGGTTGAATATCAATATCATCATTTAAAAAATAATCAAAAGGGCGTTCTTTGGTTTCATACAAAACGGATGTATGATTAATTGAAAATATCGCAATTAATAATGCTACGATTAATCCAATTTGGAAATTCATAATCCGATTCTGTTTCAGATTACCGATATCATGGGAATATTTTTTCATTTTATCTGATTTAAATTCAGGCATTACGATTCTATTTACGACAGGGGCGTATTCAAAATCATGACCAGTAAATAAAAAAGGTAGCAAATCGACTAAACCCGGGGTTGTTCCTTTGGAATCCGGATATGGCAGTAAGGCATCTGAATTTGTTCGGTGTTTTCTTGTAAAAATAAATCCGGTTTGCCATTACCTGACCATATGTTCCGGAAACCATCGGAGGAAGCTTCCGATTATTCAGATGCAGTAAAAATAAAAAAGGGTGTGTTTTGGAAAGATTTTTTTTAAATCAACGGGTCATTTTGGAACGTTTGACCAAATAGGCTTGCAAAACTTGTTTGAACCCCTTATTAATATCCGCCTCTACAAAATCGATTTTGTATTGGAGACATTTCATTCGTAGGTCATCAATATATTTCCCCATTCGCTCCACATAATAATCCTTCACCTGATTGGATTGTAACCGGACTTTTTCTCCCGTTTCCATATCGATGAACATATAAGGACGGTTTTCGAATTCAAACTCTTGTTCATGTCGTTTATCGGTTACATGAAATAAAACGACTTCGTGTTTGTTGTGTTTCAGGTGTTGCAATGCAGCAAATAAATCATCATTCCCCCCAACATGTTCGAACATGTCACTAAAAATAACCACCAATGATCTTCTATGGGTCTTATCTGCAATTTCATGCAAAGCAGCAGCAGCATTCGTTTTCCTATCCCGCTCCGGATTATCAATTAAAGTATCCAAGTATGTCAACAACAAACGATAATGGGAAGTACTGGATTTGCAACGGGTGTGTCGGTGAACTGCCTCATCAAAAATACTCAGTCCAAAAGCATCCCTCTGTTTTTGGAGAAGGTTCATCAATGCTGCGGCAGATAACGCAGAATATCTAAGTTTATTGATATGGTTCTTACTCTTTTTAGTGACTTCAGGATAATACATGGAAGAGGAAGCATCAATCACAATCTGACAACGGAGATTCGTCTCTTCTTCAAACCGCTTGACAAACATCTTATCGGTACGGGCATATACCTTCCAATCGATATTCTTAGTCGATTCACCGGGGTTATATAACCTATGTTCAGCAAATTCAACAGAAAAACCATGAAAAGGACTCTTATGTAAACCAATGATGAACCCTTCCACCACCTGCTTGGCCAAAATCTCCAGGTTACCAAGATTCCTTACCGACTGTTCATCCAATAAACTCATATCAAAATATTAATTGAAAGGGCAATATCAACATTCCTGTATCAAATCGCAAGTTAAAAAAAGCCTTGTCCCACAATCCATATTGCAAGACAAGGCTTAATCTTCGATTTCCTAGCTATGACTTAGGAAGCAACGTGATGCTTCTCAATCGCAGCCACATAGTCTGCCTTGGAACGGGCACCAACGAATTTTTCTACTACTTCACCATTTTTCAAAAGAAGAACGGTAGGAATGGAACGTACTCGAAACTGGGCCGAAACCTCAGCATTAGTGTCCACATTCACTTTACCAACTACTACATTTCCTTCATACTCCGTAGCCAATTCGTCAATGACCGGGCCGATAGCCTTACAAGGGCCACACCATTCAGCCCAAAAATCAACTAGGACCAACTTGTCGGAATCCAATGCTTCTGCTTGGAAATTATCATTTGTGAATTCAAAAGCCATGATTACAATTTATTTTTAATTGATTTGATGATTACTGTTCATAGGGATGAACGCCTCCTAACAGTATTTGGTTGCAAGATACATAAAATCAGAATCTTAAAGTTGTCTTAATTCGGACAATTGGGATTGAGTGAACCCAACAGCATCATATTATAAAGGGCTGGATTAATACGGACAATTCATTCGAAGTCCTTTCTCCTTCAAACCAAATACCGGTCTCATCTTCTCTATTGTAGATAAAATATGCCGGCCATTCTCCCTTATAAGGGAATGAAAACAAACCATCGGTCAGTGTTGTTTTTCCAATCATATAAATATCTGCATCAATACCCGATGCCCTAATTCGGATATTTACCTCCTCCTTTTGGGATGAATCATCCATATTCACCAAAATAACATCCAGGGCTGGATTTTCCGATAAACCCCGAAGAGAACCAAATGTATTGTTCGTCCCACTATTCAATGTCCAAAAATAGCATATGGTCGTTTGTATTTCATCATCTTTAAGGATAGCTTCTAAATTTGATTTATCTATCAATTTCACTTCTACCCCCTTGGCTTTTTTCAATTTCTCCTTATCCCTTGCAGAAAGTTCCACAGCTTCCAATGTTTCACCATCCGGAATAGCCGCAGAATGATTATCTTTCATAGGTGATGGCTCACATGAGAAAAAGAAAATGAACATAAAAAATGAAAAATGAAAAAGACGATTCATGATATAATGATTCAATTCAAAATGGCTTTAATTACACTTCTAGATATGAAATCGAGCATTTGATGCCTCATCTAATGGTATAATATTAAGGATTAACCTTATTTTCGTTAAGTATATTCACTTAGCATCATACGATTATTACTATGAGATGTTCCAAATGCCAGATAACTTTAGCACCGGATGCCCGTTTTTGCCATGCTTGTGGTGAAAAGGTAATGGGCAGTCCTATAAATTGTCCGAGTTGTGGTACTGAAAATCATGGAGGGGCTAAATTCTGTGGACAATGTGGTTGTGCCTTGTCATCCAATCATAATTTTGGTACTAAAGAGGAATATTCTCCTGTGTTCAATCTCAAATTCGATGAAGTCGGAAGTTTATCCGAACAGATTGGCGGACACTTTTTCGCTACTTTGAAGAAACGGGTTTCCGAAGAATTTCAGCCAGAGGCCTATGAAGTTTATGCCACCCGTTTTTATGATTCGGGGTTTGACCAAAAATTCAAAATCAGATCTAATCAGTTAGCCGAAGAAGTTTACACTGTACATTGCAAACAAGACGATACCGTTTTGCCGGAAATCGATGCCTTATTAGATCGGGAACTCGATAACCTCCTGGATCATTACATCATCACAGAATGTCAAGACCTCAGCAAGATAAAACTTCCTGAAGCCATTCTAAAATATCAGAATGTTACCCGCCATACTGTGGATTTACAGGAAATGGTTTTCGACTATTTAGACATTTCGAACGAACCCAATGAAAAGTTTTATCTGGATTTCATTTCCGTTCCTGAAAACAAGATCAGGAATGCCATCCAATCTTTTCTTTTTGCTGATAAGAAGGAAAGGGTTTTCTTACTTTGTGATCAAACCGTTTTCGGTTCTTGCAAAGAAGGTTTCGCCATTACAGAATCAGGGCTATACTGGAAAGCTCACTTCAACAAGGCTTTCGGTGTTCATTTTGATAATTTACAAGAAATCAAAAAGGAAAATGATTGGATCACCATCAATGGCAGGTATTTCCACGTCAATCATTCATTTGATTTGAAGCTTATGAAGCTATTGAAAAAATTGAAGAGAATTTTCTAAAAACACCAATCATTAATTTAGAGTATGTTTAAATTTTAATAATTGGTCTGCGAAACTCACTTTATTGCTTACTCTTCGTTAAAAAATCAGGCTTGATAGCCCTGCTATCATCCCGATTTTCCGCCTTGATTAAGCAATATATTGATGTTTCTCGACATAAAGACCAAATTTTAAACATACTCTTACATCAATTCAGGATATATGAATCCAAAAATTCTTTTGACAATTACCATTCTTATTCTATTAAGTGGATGGTCTTCAGCTCAGAACACGGTAGGACTTCTTTCCTACGAACCCTCGCAATCATTCGATGGATACAACCTCATTTATCCACATAGGCAATCCAATGTCTATCTATTGGATAATTGCGGGGAAATCGTTCATGTCTGGGAAGGAGAAGAAGGAAGGGTACCGGGCAATATGGCTTACCTCCTCGAAGATGGCCGGTTAATCAAATCTTCTCGTTCAGGAGCAATTGAAGGGACGATTTGGGCAGGCGGAGGAGGCGATGCCATTGAAATCAGGGACTGGGATAATAATCTGCTTTGGAACTATTCCCTGAATACTGATTCTGACCGGCTACACCATGATTTCACAGTCATCCAAAAAAACGGGAAAATGACGATAGCGATGATTGCATGGGAATTGAAAACAGAACAAGAAGCCTGGGATGTAGGTCGGGATACAAGTACTACAAGCCAAGATAAGATGTGGCCGGATTATATTATTGAAATCGACCCCGAAACGGATGAAATTGTTTGGGAATGGCATGCATGGGATCATCTTATCCAAGACATCGACCCCAATAGGGCAAATTATGGAATCGTTGCGGAAAATCCGGGCAGAATCGATATCAATTATGATTATGGCGACGGTCATCCGGATTGGATGCATGCCAATGCCCTAGATTGGGATCCGATAAATGACATGTTGATTCTTACCGTTCCCCGTTTTCACGAGGTATGGGTAATTGATCATTCAACAAGTACTTCACAGGCCGCCGGAAATACCGGAGGTTTTGGAGGAAAGGGAGGCGATCTACTTTACAGATGGGGTAACCCGGCAGCCTACAAAGCAGGAACCGTGGAAGATCAAAAACTTTTCTACCCTCATGATGGTCATTTCATCAATGACTACCTCCCTCTATTCGACCCCAATTTCAATAAAATAGGGGTTTTCAATAATCGGGTAGGTGAAGATTTTTCCACTGTCAATATCTGGAACCCTGGTTTTGACATGTATAAATGGGAGTTCGGATTCAATGGCCAGACTTACGCTCCTGATAATTTCGATTATACCGGTGTCCACCCCATAGATTCATCCCTTATGTGGTCAACAGGCCTGTCCAGTTTTCAAGTTCTGCCTAATGGTAATCATCTGATTGATGTGGGGCGTTTCGGATATTCATTTGAAATGACTCCCGAAAATGAAATCGTCTGGGAATACAAAACACCTATTAACGGAGGTGCACAGGCAACACAGGGAGATACATTGGAGATCAACAACAATCTAACCTTCAGGATACAAAGGATACCTACCGATTTCCCAGCCTTTGACGGAAAGGATTTGAGTTCGGATGGATGGATGGAATTGGAACCGGACAGTACCTTTTGTCAGCAGATTCTTCCTGTCAATGACCTAATAGACATGTACAGTCTTAATCTCTATCCGAATCCGGCCAATGACATGATTACCATTGAATGGGATGCCGGCAAATATATCGAAATGGATGTTATAGATATTCTAGGAAGGCAATTCATTCCTTCAATGAAAATTACAGGTGGTCGAAAATTTTTGAATACATCCAATTGGGAAGATGGATTATATTTTGTCAGAATCAATAAAAGAGCAGTGCTGAAAGTCAGTATTGTACATTAAACGGCTGGCTATTCTATAGAAGCCATATTGATATTGAGAAATTCCAAAACGTCCAAGGCGGATTGTTTTGGAATTTCTTCCATTGGCAAATGCCCTATATCCTCATACATGATGAACTCAGAATGTTTAATATCCTTGTGGAATTTATAAGCATGGGATGCAGGCACCACCGCATCTTCACTCCCCCACAAGATCAATGTAGGATTTTTGACCTTTCCGATATCACGCCAATTATCATAAGCAATATGTTGCATTTTCAACATCATTGCCTTTCTGTTTCCTTCTCTCAATAATAAATCGAAATAACGATCCAATGTTTCATCGGTAACCTTACCATCATCTTCGTAGGCATCGTAAACAGTTTTGCTGACGATCCTTTTTGGTGTGATTTTTTCCATCAAAGGCCCTATTGTCTCATTTTTCGCCAATTTGAATCCTAAAGGCATTTTATATCCTTCCCTCGGATAACCGCTCGCATTCAGCAAGATCAGTTTATCCACATTGTATGGGTTTTTCAGGGCATAATTCCACGCCAGATACCCTCCGAAGGAATTCCCGGCCATATGAAAATCATCCAATCCGATTTTTTGAATAAAAGATTCCAAAAACAAGGTATAGAATATACGGTCATACCTTTCCTTAGGATTCGGGCCCGTCAAGCCAAAGCCCGGCAAGTCCAATCTGATGATACGGAAATGATCCTTCATGATATCAACCCATGCATCCCATGTATGCAATGAACTCCCGGTACCATGAAGAAGAAGAAAGTTTTTTTTCCCATTGCCTTCTATAACATAATGGACAGGCATTCCTTTCACTTCGATAAAATTCGAACCGAGTAGGGAATATTTTTCCTTAAGAGAGGTCAAATCCTTATCAGCATGATAATTAAAGGCAACAATCAAACCAACAACAATAACCGATAACACAAAGATTCCCAATAGTACGCCTAAAATCTTCCTGAGCATAATGCTAATATAATAAAAACAGAGGAATCATAACTGTATGATTCCTCTGTTAACGATCAGTACAACTTAATCTTATTACTTTTTAACGAATTTGGAAACAGCACTTTCTTTTCCTTTCCTGACCAATAGTGTATAATATCCTTTTGGCAATGAAGAAACATCAACAACAGGTATATCTTCCATATTATCTTGTGTCCAAGATAAAGTTTCCCTACCCAACACATCCAGAATGGATACTTGAAAAGCACCAAGATTTTCAGTATCTAATCTTATAGAAAGTGTATTCCCTACAGGGTTCGGAGCTATTTTCAGCCCCCATTTTTCAGCTGTCGGATTAGTCGTGGATACTGTAGAAACCATATATTCAATCGAAGTGCTGTTCGCTCCATCACCGGATGAAGCTCCATTATCATTTACGCCATTACCTGCGGCATAGAATGTAACCGTTCCCGAAATATCCGAAGGGACAGTCCACTCTACTGTAAATTCATTACTCGGAGACACCCCGTCATGCTCTGCATATTGCCGCCCACTACTGTTAACTGTTGCGATTTGTCCATTAGTACCGGGGTTGGAAAAGGTATTGATGCTATTTCCGTCCATATCCAATGCTAATAATTGGTAACCATAACCTACCGGAGTATCTCCTCCTAAATGATTAATTGTTGTTTTAACCTTATAGGTGGTTCCCGGATTTATCATTCCATCTGAAACCATGTTTCCATCTAAGGTTTGTAATTCCAAAACCACGTCCACCTGTATTGTAGTATTTCCATGACAATAACCGTTGGCACAGGTTGTGGTTTCTCCGGGAGCTCCCGTATTCCCTTGATTTTGGGCTGCCGCCCGGCCTCCACTATGACTCATTAAAGTAAAAAGAGAAGGAATGGCTATAACAATAAAAAGTAAGATTCTATTCATAATTAGTAATATTAGATTGATAATAAGTTTCTGAATAACAATATAACAGTTACGAAATACTATTTCCTACCACATTGGTTTTATGTCTGTTATTTTCCAAACTAATATTCCCTTTTGTAGGTAATTAGCCTTTTTTGGATAAAAATTTGCACTGGTTTCCATACGTATATTAAAAAAAACTCGTTGAGATACAAGAACAATTATCTATTTTGAGGAAACCATATATCATATATCTAATATTCGCTTGTGCTTTTTGCTTCTCCTGCAAATCAGGAGAAAAATCATCAGGCTCATCTTCTAAGATGAACCCAAAAGGGAATTTTGAGTTCATAAAATCCCCTTCCCTATCCAATATTCTGGTCAAGGCCGAAAAGGCAAAAAAACCAGTCTTCATCGATTTTTACACGACATGGTGTACTCCTTGCAAAATGATGGACGAAGATGTCTTCACAGACAAAGCCTTAGCCAATTACTACAATGACAACTTCATCAATTACAAAGTAGATTGTGAAAGGGGAAATGGAATCAACCTTGCCACGATTTATAGTGTCAGTAATTATCCAACACTTTTATACTTGGACCACAAAGGCAATATCCTCGTTAGTTATGAAAGGGCTGCCTACCAGAGCAAAATGATGGAATTGGGTGAAGATGCAATAAAGAAATATAAAAATAAATTCCCTTAGTCCTCCTTTTTTATCCCTTTGTAACAATTCCAACTAGGTTCCTATGTAATATGATGGAAACACATACCTTTGCGTCAAATTCAGAAGAGGCAATAAAAATGGGTTTCCAACAAGAAATAGATAAAAGAAGAACCTTCGGAATAGTCAGTCATCCAGATGCAGGAAAAACCACCCTGACAGAAAAACTCCTATTATTCGGAGGGGCAATACAAGTAGCCGGAGCTGTAAAATCCAATAAAATCAAAAAATCTGCTACTTCCGATTTCATGGAAATAGAAAGACAGAGGGGTATTTCCGTTGCTACCTCAGTCATGGGGTTCAATTATCGTGACAAACAAATCAATATCCTAGACACACCGGGCCACAAGGATTTCCAAGAAGACACCTATCGGACACTAACCGCCGTAGATAGTACTATTGTTGTCATTGATGTAGCCAAAGGCGTCGAGCCTCAAACAGAAAAACTTGTGGAAGTCTGTCGAATGAGGAAAACCCCTATGATAGTCTTCGTCAACAAACTGGATAGAGAAGGGAAAGATGCATTCGATCTCTTGGATGAAATCGAACAAAAAATCAACCTGACTGCCTGCCCCCTAAGTTGGCCGATAGGTATGGGACAGCGTTTCAAGGGTGTTTATAATATATATGGGAAAAAGCTTGTTCTTTTTAACCCTCATAGTAAACAGGAATCCGATGCTATTGAGTTTACCGATTTGGATGATCCCGAACTGGACAAACAAATCGGAGAAAGTGCTGCTGCGGAACTTAGGGAAGAATTGACAATGGTCAAAGAGGTCTATCCTCCTTTTGATAAGGAAGCTTATCTGAACGGCGAACTGAATCCGGTTTTCTTCGGCTCCGCCATCAACAACTTCGGAGTAAAGGAATTACTCGATTGTTTCGTAGAAATCGCACCCCGCCCCCTTCCCAGGGAAACAGAGCAAAGAATCATCAATCCTGATGAAGATAAATTCACAGGGTTCGTTTTCAAAATCCATGCAAACATGGATCCCAAACACAGGGATAGGATTGCATTCGTAAGAATATGTTCAGGTGAATTCAAACGGAACACAAACTATCTGCATGTCAGAAATGAAAAGAAAATGAAATTCTCCAACCCCACCACATTCATGGCTTCTAAAAAGGAAATCGTAGAAAGTGCCTTCCCCGGAGATATTGTCGGACTCTATGATTCCGGAAATTTCAAAATCGGTGACGGATTAACTGAAGGAGAAATTCTATATTTCAAAGGCATCCCCAGTTTTTCGCCCGAAATGTTCCGCATAGTTCATAATGCAGATCCAATGAAGTCCAAACAATTGGCCAAGGGATTGACCCAATTGATGGATGAAGGAGTCGCTCAGATGTTTACCAAGGAATTCGGAGGAACCAGAATCATTGGCACGGTGGGAGCACTCCAATTCGATGTCATTCAATACCGTCTTGAAAACGAATACGGAGCCAAATGCACTTATGAACCCATGAATATCCATAAAGCCTGCTGGATCACCTATGAAAACGAAGAACAATACAAGGAATTCCTACAAAGACGCAAAAGAGACATCGCAGTAGATAAGGAAGGAAATAAGGTTTTTATTGCAGAATCCGCCTGGCAATTAAGAACCATGCAGGAAAATTATCCGGAAGTAGGTTTCCATTTCACTTCCGACTTCTAAATCATTTTTGAATCCATAAGACAAGGTTTTGTAATACATTTGTCTTTAACGTTTTGAAGCCCTGATACTTATGGAGAATATACTATTTTTTCCTAATTTGCCTCCGCAAAAACACAATTTCGGGTTATTGTCTAATTAATATTTAATGACAATCCCTAACCAAAAACTATTATCAAATAACTAAATCTTTATCATGAAGAAATCCTTATTCATTTTAATGACTTGTTTAATGCTCCTAAGCTTCAACAAGGCTTTCTCACAATGTACCCCGGTAGATTGTTCGGCTTCACTGCCTCCTTACGGAGGTCTTTGTGATACCTTAATCGCCCAAGGAATGGTGAATGTACCTTATAGTGATTTCGAATCATTCGTCATTACGGACAATTGCTTCGATGCAGGGTTGATTGACCCTACACAAGAAGGCACCCAGGTTAAAATTACCAATATTGACATGTTCAGTTTCTCAGGTCTTCCGGCAGGGATTATCGGAACTACGAACCAGGCATCCTATGCTCCACCCGCAGGAGGAATACAGGCAGGATGTGCCAGCTATGACGGGACGCCGACAGAGGCCGGTATTTTTAATACCCGTATAGATTTCCTCGCAGATATTGTCCTTTGTGGATTTTTCCCTATAGCAGTTCCTGACAATGCCGCATCTTATGAGATAGAGCTGATTATCCTACCCGATCCTTCTTTCTCCGGTTTAGGAACAACTTATTGTACGGCAGATGCTCCCGCAACGCTTACCCCTACGGGAACTACAGGTGGCGTTTTCTCTGGACCGGGTGTAGTAGGTAATACGTTTGATCCTGCATTGGCAGGAACGGGAACACATACGATCACATATACTGTTTCTGCAATGGAAGGTGCTGCAGTAGCCCCTGCCGAAAATTCATCCGAGATGATGGTAACCGTTACGGCAGCCAATGTTTATTATGCAGATACGGATGGGGACACTTTCGGTGACCCGGCTAATTCAATAACAGACTGTGCAGCAACACCGCCGACAGGGTTCGTAACCAATGCAATGGATTGTGATGACAATAATATGAATATCAATCCGAATGCAGCCGAAGTGTGTGACGGTATCGATAACAACTGCGATGGAAACATGGACGAAGGTTTACCTTTGAATACATATTATGCAGATACGGATGGGGACACTTTCGGTGACCCGGCTAATTCTATTTCGACCTGTGCAGCAACACCGCCGGCAGGGTTCGTAACCAATGCAATGGATTGTGATGACAATAATATGAATATCAATCCGAATGCAGCCGAAGTGTGTGACGGTATCGATAACAACTGCGATGGAAACATGGACGAAGGTTTACCTTTGAATACATATTATGCAGATACGGATGGGGACACTTTCGGTGACCCGGCTAATTCTATTTCGACCTGTGCAGCAACACCGCCGGCAGGGTTCGTAACCAATGCAATGGATTGTGATGACAATAATATGAATATCAATCCGAATGCAACGGAAATTCCTAGTAATGGTACTGATGAAGATTGTGATGGTGTGGACGCAGTAATAGATAATGATGGGGACACTTTTGACAACACCGTAGATTGTGATGATAATAATCCGGATATTTATCCGGGTGCCCCTGAGGTCTGTGATGGTGTCGATAACAACTGCGACGGCGATATTGACGAAGGTTTAACTTTAAACACCTATTATGCAGATACGGATGGGGACACTTTCGGTGACCCGGCTAATTCAATGATGACCTGTGCAGCAACACCGCCGGCAGGGTTCGTAACCAATGCAATGGATTGTGATGACAATAATATGAATATCAATCCGAATGCAGCCGAAGTGTGTGACGGTATCGATAACAACTGCGATGGAAACATGGACGAAGGTTTACCTTTGAATACATATTATGCAGATACGGATGGGGACACTTTCGGTGACCCGGCTAATTCTATTTCGACCTGTGCAGCAACACCGCCGGCAGGGTTCGTAACCAATGCAATGGATTGTGATGACAATAATATGAATATCAATCCGAATGCA
>JAHDFN010000076.1 GCA_020628145.1 Saprospiraceae bacterium
AAGCAATAAATTGATGTTTCTCGACATAAAGACCAAATTTTAAACATACTCTAAACCCAATAAAAGCAGCCAACACTTAATCAGTAAAATTCGGAATAAAAAACTTAAGGACTGTCTGCATTTTTTTTGTTTATTTTATATATCCTAATCAAATTGATATTTTGGATTGGAATTTCTTCCCATCAATAAATTTATAATAGAATATAATGGAAGCGTATATATATGATGCAATTCGTACTGTACGGGGCAAAGGAAACAGAAAAGGGGCACTCATAGGGGTAACGCCTTCTGATTTGGCCAGTCAGGTCATGGTTTCCTTACGAGATAAACACAACTTTGATCCTACTTTGGTCGAAGATGTAATTCTGGGATGTGTGGGACAAGTCATGGATCAAGGAGCTAACATTGCTAAATCGGTGGCACAACAATCAGAGTATGGTGACCATCTATGTGGTGTTAGTCTTAACCGTTTCTGTGGTTCAGGGTTAGAGGCGATTAACCAAGCGGCAGCTTATGTCAAATCAGGATTCAGAAACCTGCTCATCGCCGGTGGCGTAGAAAGTATGTCCAGGGTAAAGATGGGTTCTGATGGTGGAGGAATGTTTATGGATCCCGCTTTGGCGATTCCCGGAAACATAGTTCCCCAAGGAATTTCCGCCGACTTGATCGCTACAAGAGATGGGTTCTCTAGGGCAGATGTGGATAAATTTGCCTACGAATCCCAAATGAGGGCCACTGCTGCCGAAAAGGCCGGTTATTTCAAATCCCGTATTCCTGTAAAGGATATCAATGGAATCGACATCTTAGGGACAGACGAAAACATCAGACCTTCTACTACGGTCGAGGGATTGGCCAAACTCAATCCTTCATTTGCCATGATGGGTGAAATGGCAGGCTTTGATGCCGTTGCTATAGACAAGTACCCCGAAGTAGGGGAAATAGAACATGTTCACCATGCGGGAAATTCTTCCGCTATTGTAGATGGGGCAGCAATCACTATGATTGGAAGTAAAGAAATTGGAACAGCACTGGGTTTGAAGCCCCGATTCAGAATCAGAGCCGCCGCCATACATGGAACCGACCCTACCATAATGTTGATAGGTCCCGCTCCGGCATCTAAAAAGGCTCTCAAGCAAGCAGGCATGTCCGTAAAAGATATAGATTTGTTCGAATGTAATGAAGCTTTTGCTGCCGTACCCATGCATTTCATGAATCAATTGGGAGTCCCTCACGATAAAATCAATGTAAATGGTGGAGCAATTGCACTGGGCCATCCCCTAGGGGCTACCGGTTGTATGCTTACCGGCACACTCATGGATGAGTTGGAAAGAAGGGATCTCAATACCGGATTGGTTACACTCTGTATCGGCGGAGGAATGGGAATCGCTACCATTATCGAACGGGTGTAAACCCATTTCTATTAGTTTTTTAATTCAATAATAATGTCAATCAAAAACGATTTTCTAGAATATGATATTGATGCGGCTGGCATCGCAACAATTACAATCAACCAAGTCAATGAACCGACAAATCTATTCAGTTTTGATTTTATAAATACCTATACGGATATTGCCCAAAAAGCAATTGCGGATGGAGAAGTAAAAGGAGTGGTTGTAACCTCAGGAAGAAGGATGTTCATGGCCGGAGGGGATTTGCGACTATTGGCTAACCCCAATATGGATGCGGAAGTATTTTTGAATGGTGTACTTCAGATTCATCATAAAATAAGAGCCATTGAAACCGGCGAAAAACCATTCGTAGCGGCTATCAACGGTGTAGCTTTAGGAGGCGGAATGGAATTATGCCTGACTTGCCATCACAGAATTGCTATTAATAGCCATAAAATAAAACTAGGATTTCCCGAATCCAAAGTAGGGTTATTACCCGGAGGGGGCGGAACTGCCAAGGCACCATACCTCATGGGCATACAAAATGCATTGATGTATTTATTAAGAGGAACCGAAGCCCGACCTCCTAAGGCCCTAAAGGATGGACTGATTGACGACTTGGCTGAAAGCGAAGAAGAATTGCTACAGAAAGCCAAACAGTGGATACTGGACAATCCCAATCCCGTACAACCCTGGGATAACAAAAAACACAAAATCCCCGGGGGGGCGTTCTGGACTCCCATTGGTGTACAAACGATTATCGGGGCGGTGGGTAATGTAACCAAAATGACACACGGCAATTATCCGGCTCAACAATACATCCTCAAGGTCGTACATGATGGTTTACAGATTCCTATAGATCGAGCTTTGGAAATCGAAGCCCGATATTTCACAAAAGCCGTAATGTCCAAAGAGGCAAAAAACATTATCCGTACCGGATTCCTTGGTATCCAATCCGCCAAAAAAGGAAAAGCAAGGCCTCAGGGTATTCCGAATTATAATGTGAAAAAAGTCGGAATCTTGGGTGCGGGGATGATGGGTGCGGGCATTGCCTATGTTTCAGCAAAAGCCGGAATGGATGTCGTACTGAAAGACGTATCTGTTGAAAAAGCCGAATTTGGAAAATCCTATTCGAAAAAAATATTGGACAAGGCCATTTCTAAAAATCGTTCTACGCCCGAAAAAGCGGAAGCCTTACTTTCCAGAATCCAAACTACCGATGACCCGAATGCCATTGCAGATTGCGATTATATTGTCGAGGCGGTTTTCGAAGATCCGAATTTAAAAGACAAAGTCACCAAGGAAACTGAAGCCGTTTTGGGGCATGATAGAATTTATGGTACCAATACATCTACCATTCCGATTACGGAATTGGCCCGTTCTTCAAATCGGCCGGAAAATTTTATCGGCATTCACTTTTTTTCTCCCGTAGATAAAATGCCCTTGGTCGAAATTATCGTCGGAGAAAAAACATCCGACAAGGCTATTGCCGCTACAGTGGATTACACTTTGGCCATTAAAAAAATCCCTATCGTAGTTAACGATAAAAGAGGGTTTTTCACCTCCAGATGTTTTTCTACTTTCTGCTCCGAAGGCAGTTTCCTAATGGAAGAAGGGGTCAATCCGATCATGCTTGAAAACATTGCTAGGAAAATAGGAATGCCCGTAGGCCCCCTAGCCGTAACCGATGAGGTTAGCCTTTCCCTAGGAATGCATGTTTTTGAAAGTTTTCCGGAAGAAATGAGGACGGATGATGCGAAACGTTTTTATACAATCGAAAAAAAATTGGTTGACATCGGCCGGGAAGGACGCAAAAACGGAAAAGGCTTTTATGACTACCCTGAAAATGGCAAGAAAAAATTATGGTCGGGATTAAAAGATTTATTCCCTGTTAAAAAAGATATATATTCTGAAGAAATCATTTCAAAAAGATTATTACATCGACAGGCATTGGAAAGTTACCGCTGTTTGGATGAAGGCGTCTTGCGTTCCGTTGCCGATGGGGATTTAGGCTCCGTATTGGCTTGGGGTTTTCCTATTTATACAGGAGGAGCATTGTCCTACATCGATTATGTGGGTATGCAACAATTCATTTCAGATTGTGAAGATTTTCAACAACGATTCGAGGGTGGAGAACGGTGGATAATTCCCGAAAGCCTTAAAGCACTGGCCAAGGAAGGGAAATCGATTCATGATTTTTCTACTTCGTATTAATTGTAGGATATTGAAGTTATTTAAAGTGAAACCTTATGGAAAAATATATTTTATTCATTGCCTTAGTATTAAGTCCTTTGATAATAACCGCACAATGCTACCATTTGGTTTGGTCGGATGAGTTCGATAATACACAATTAGATGAAGAAAAATGGAGTTACCAGATAGGAGGAAGCGGGTGGGGCAACAATGAATTGCAATATTATACAGATGCTCCAACGAATGTCTTTACTTCTTCAGGGAGTTTGAAAATCGTAGCCAAAGAAGAGAATTTCAATGGCAATAATTATACCTCTGCCAGGATAAGAACCATCAATAAGGGAGATTGGACTTACGGAAAAATGGAAGCCGCCATAAAATTACCGGAAGGACAAGGAATCTGGCCTGCCTTCTGGATGATGCCTACTGCGTCAATTTATGGAACCTGGCCTAAGAGCGGTGAACTCGACATCATGGAGTACCTCGGCCATCAGACAGGCACGGTTTACGGAACCTGCCATTATGGTGAAAGCTATTCCGACAAAGGTTCTTCCGGAAATTCATACAACATATCCCCTTCATCCTTTGCTGATGGCAACTATCATGTTTTTTCTATGGAATGGGAACCCTCCCAAATCCGGTGGTATGTGGATGGTATCCAATACCATGTCTTCAATGAAGGAGATCAAGGTAGTTATGTATATCCCTTCAATCAGGATTTCCATATTATTCTCAATATGGCTGTCGGCGGAAACTGGCCGGGAGCTCCGGATAATTCTACCGTTTTCCCTCAGACTTTGGAGGTGGATTATGTAAGGGTTTACCAAAAGCAGGAAGACATGAAAGTCGTTGGTGAGGATACGGTCATTCCGGGAGGGGCCGGTACATATTCCATCACCCAAATTCCCGGTAGCACATACCAATGGAATGTTCCTTTAGGTGCAGAAATTATTTCCGGACAAGGAAGTCATCAAATCGAAGTACAATGGGCCGGGCTAAGCGGTAACATTGAAGTCGATATCATAAATAGTTGCGGTTCGGTCACCCATTCTTTTCCGGTAACAGTTACTTACAATCAAATTGTCAATCCCGGATTCGAGTCGGATTGGAACCATTGGTATGCGGATAATTTTAATGGAGTCCAAGTCAATTGGAATATTTCTTCCGACGCAAATACAGGTTCAAAGGCAATGTGTGTAGATGTTCAAACTCTGGGAGTCAACCATTGGGATATTCAAATCTCACCCGAAAACCAGGAGTTGATTGTAGGAGAAAAATATACCATTACATTTTATGCTAAAAGCGACACTCCGGGCAAGCAAATGTCCATCGCCCTCATCCATCCTACAGATTATACCTATTACACCGGCACAGGATATACCCTTTCGGATAATTGGGTAATGTACACCCATACCTTCAAAGCCGTTTCCTCTATTGTCTCCATCAATATCCAATTCGGACATGAAACCGGGACATTCTGCCTGGATGAATTCATCCTAGCAAAAACTACGGATTTACTGGCTTCGCCAAGCCTGATAAAATTCCCTGCCATTTTTAATAATTCCCAAAATGGAATCCGCTTGGTTCCTAGATAATAGAAGTAACCTAAGTACAGGACAAAACTTATTCAACCGCCTTGTCAGGTGTTAGTTCACCTGACAAATGCTAGTGAAATGGAGTGTGCGAGGTGAACAAACACCACGCACGGCAACTGGTTTTGTTTTTTGTCCTGTACTTAGAGAAGTAACCTTATATAAAAAACCGCTCAAGATATCTTGAGCGGTTTTTTTCAATTCTTTCAGCATTATTTCATCTCCAAACTATCCTTTTCCAAGGAAGGTTGTTTTTCTTTTTTCAATGCTTCCAACTCACGTAATGCCTCCATCAAGAGGGATTCCAATTTTTCTATACGGGCATCATTCCCAGCACCACTGGAAACGGCTCCATTGGCACTTGTGCTTTTTTCTCCTGTTCCCGTATCAACGGTAGTCGTTTTAATTTTATTGGAATGCAACCATCTTTCAAAATCTTCCCTTTTGGTAAACTCGAACATTTCACCCCCTTCGGTTGCTTCAACAACTACCGTGGCCGACACCCTCGTCCTATCCAAGGATGTAATCGAGAATTTCCAATACAACACTTCCTTGCCGCCAATATTCTTGGTGAGATATACGGGTTCCAATGCCAACATATTACCCGAACTATTGGCAGAATACCAATGATACCCCTTTAAGGAATAAACCTTCGACATCGCTCCCCTCGGCCCGATAATCGGCTCGGTAGTCGGTGGTTCATGCATGAATATGTCACCCGTCTGGGCATTCTGATAATATACCCTGAATAATCCCCGGCCTGTTCCCTGTGGCTCCGTATCGATAACCAGATAGGTATTTTTGTCTGCCGTATAAATTACCAAGGGGTAATCGTTATTTGCCAAATCGGGAATGGATAACATTCCATCCACGCTGGTAAATGTATTCCAAAAACCAACGGCATAATCCTGTACGCTCACATACTCATAAAACAACTTCAGGGGAGCCATCCACTTTCCTTTGAATCTCGCATCTTTCTTAATTTCCTCCCTTGATAGATTTTCGATATTGCCATCCTGATCAATGATTGCCGTTCCCGACCAATAGGGGATGAAAAAGAAGGGAGGGGCATAGGAATATTTAATCTTGGGAGCAATCGCATAGAATTTATTTTCCTCACCCAAAGTCATATAATGTATTCTTGGGTATTGGGCAAAAAAGTCATTGAAATACAATTGTCTGAAAATATTATCGGTGTATTGCATTTCCTCACCGACTTCGAAAGGTTGTTCTATTCGTTGGATGACCTGATTGGATTGGTAATCGTCATCATATTTGATAAAACCCGGATTTTTTTTCAGATACTGAGGCCGCAGCCCGTCAGGAGTGATGGGTGCCACATAACCGAAATTGCCATCTTTAAGATATGGGCGGCAATGTGACCATTCCACTGTTTCGGTACGGGCACGTACCGTACTTTCCATCTGGTTATATGCAACAATTCTCGGTGTAAACCTTATTACATCCTTATCTATCGGAATATAATTGTCCACTTCCGTCACTTCCTTGGCAAACCGCTGATAGATGTAATAATTCATCACCTTGCTGAAGAATATGGTGCCGAAAATGAATGTACCGATGGCAAGGACTATCCAGAAAAGTCCCGTCCCTTGTTTGTTTTTAGCATAAGCCCTCAATGCTCGATATACAAAAAAGAAAAAAATGATACCCAATAGCAGAAAGGGCAAACCTTCCACAAGGAAATTGAAAAAAATACCATTCAGAAAACCCGGATCAATAAAATAAAGAAGAACACTTCCTATAACCAATATAAGTCCTCCTCTAATGAGCCATTTCCGAGTGATTTTCTTCAAATCGAAATCTTCAAGATTGATCTGTTGTTGCCTGTTTTGTGCCATAAGACATATGTTTTGTGGTAAATATAATTTTTTTACAGTTTATTCTCCCTGGGGATTTTCATTTTTGGATGAATGCTTGGAATAATAAGATGAAACCAATGTGGTAATTGACGGCTAATACCGGATAATTTCTGTATTTTTGAATTATGAGAACCGTGCTTACCCTGTTGAAAAGAAAAAGGATATGGATTTTCAATTTTATCCTTCCATTCCTTTTCGGATATTTTTTCCTCAATTTTCTAGGAGATAGGATTTCTTCGTATTTGAATGGAACAGGGACTCCTCCCGTTATAGCATGGATAGGGGGAACGCAAATCGACTGGTTGGAAGAATTGAAAAAAAGAAAGGATTTAGAAATCCGGACCGACCTAAATGTGGCCGATTTGAAAAATGCCATTAACAACGGCGAGGTAGATGTTGCTTGGGTTTGGCCGGAAAATTCCTCTCTGAAACTGAAAAACAAAGCAAGTATAAGTTTGGATTTTTATCACAATGGTAATGAGAGAAATATTCAAACCGCATCGGATTTATTGCGTGAATTCGAAACAGGAATTATAAAATCCCGCTTGGACTCCATTAATATTTCCCAAACCTACATCGACCCGATTAGGATAGAAGAAAAAAACACTACGGATTCCATGGCTATAACGGATAATTATATCCGAAATTCCATCCCCCCTATTTTATTGTTGTTTTCTTTTTTAGGCTTGATTTTCCCTTGCAGCATTTCCTTATACCGAACGTTCAGGGTTAAGAAAAAAAATGAAGTAAAGTTAATCCCACTATGGGATGGACTACTTGGTGTTTCTTTTTTCGGCATCACGACGGTTGCGGTTCTCGTAGCCGCTTTTTGGCTATCCATTTCTACTTTCGAAAACCATCCGTCTTTTTTAAAAGGGATTATAAAAAACTATTTATCCATCGGCAATGTTTTACAAATAATGGGACTATTGTTCCTCTCCAATATTCTTTGGTCATGTGTATTGGCATTTTTAGATCGAAAGACGGAAAGAAGATTAGGTAGATTCGGAATTTATTTTTTCGGATTATTTGCTTTTATTTTTTCATTGGCCATCGTAACTGCCATTATCATAATGAATAATCCGAATGGTAATTTTTTCACAGCAGGAATCCCTCTGCTAAATAACTTTATCGGCATTCGGAACATCCTTACTCCTGAAGGAATCTCCTTCCCATTTATTTTGTTTTTGGTTGCGGGGTTATTGTTTGGAAACATATTGGCATTCTTTTCTTTGAAATTCAGTAAGTCAAACCAGGAAAATCCTTGAATCCGGAGTTATTCAAACCAGAAAATACTCAACAGAAATTCGCTGTTGTCATCTTACCTATTGCCGTAGGAAAACCGTACACCTATTTCATCCCATCGGATATTGTACATAAAATAAAATTCGGTATCAGGGTTGAAGTTTCCTTTGGAAAAAACAAATTGTACGCAGGTATTGTAAAAGAAGTCATTGACGTTGACCCGGGTTATAAAACAAAACCCATCCTTTCCGTATTGGATGAAACACCTATAATTACAAAAGAACAAATGCAACTCTGGAATTGGATCTCCGATTATTATTGTTGCACTTTGGGAGAAGTCATGAATGCATCTTTACCTTCCGGATTAAAACTAACCGGAGAAACAAGAATTATCCTAGGACCTTTTTTCGATCACAATCTGGATGGCCGGAGTTTGACGGATAATGAATTCATCATTGCCGAAGCATTAAGCATCCAAAATGAATTAAGAATCGCAGATGTAAAAAAAATACTCAATAGAAAAACCATTTATCCAATCATCAAAAGCCTATTGGATAAAAAAGTCATTTTTTTATATGAGGAACTATTAGAAAAATACAAACCCAAAACTATTTCCTGTGTACGTTTACAAGAACCATATGCATCTACTCCCGAGCGGTTAAAAGAAGCATTCGATTTGTGTAAGCGTTCCATGAAACAACAAGAAGCATTATTAGCCTATATCCAATTGGAAAAAAAACAGGACTTTGTCAGAAGACAGGAAATTTATGACAAAGCCAAAGTAGATTCGAATATCGTAAGAGCCTTGGCAAAAAAAAACATCTTCGATATTTACCAAAAAGAAGTCAGCAGGCTTGATGGATATGCCGATGAACTGACTGATACTTCTTCCTTATCCGAACAACAAAAAAATGCTTTGGCAGAAGTCAAGGAAAGTTTCAAAACCAAAGACGTCGTTTTACTACATGGTGTAACCGGCAGCGGAAAAACCCGGGTGTATATCGATTTGATAAATGAAGCCATCGAACAAGGGGGACAGGTTTTATATCTCCTTCCCGAAATCGCATTGACCACACAAATCGTCCAGCGTCTGAAAAAAATATTCGGAGATGACATCGCCGTTTATCATAGTCGAATGAACAATAACGAACGGGTCGAACTCTGGCAGGTCGCCAGAGATGGGAAACCGATTATCCTCGGAGCAAGATCAAGCATGTTTCTTCCTTTTTCAAACCTTCATCTTATCATTGTTGATGAAGAACACGATCCTTCGTTTAAGCAAAACGATCCTGCTCCTCGCTATAATGCCCGGGACACTGCCGTTTTCATGTCATCGCTTTATGGTTCCAAGGTTTTATTGGGTACGGCCACACCTTCCCTGGAAACCTATGGAAATGTCCTTGCCGGGAAATATGGCCTAGTAGAAATGAAAGACCGGTTCGGAGGCTTGGAATTACCCGAAACCGTCATTGCAGACATGAAAGAGGAATCCAAGAAAAGAAAAATGCAATCGCATTTCACTTCTGTTTTATTGGAAGAACTCCGTCAGGCATTGGAAAGAGGGGAACAGGCCATCCTATTCCAAAACAGACGTGGATATTCCCCAACAGTCTTGTGCCGAACCTGTGGTTGGAAATCGGAATGTATCCATTGTGATGTCGCCCTTACCTATCACAAATATTCAGATCACCTAAGATGTCATTATTGTGGATATATATCCCATGTTCCCGAAACCTGTCCGGCTTGTGCCAATGTAAATCTCGATTTGAAGGGGTTCGGAACGGAAAAAATAGAAGATGAACTGGGTATTTATTTACCTAAAGCGAAAATTGCCCGAATGGACTGGGATACCGTCAAAGGAAAAAATGCCCTAGCCAAACTCATTAATGATTTTGAAGAACGAAGAATCGACATCTTGGTAGGAACCCAGATGGTCACCAAGGGATTGGATTTCGACAATGTAGGTATCGTAGGTATCCTCAGTGCCGATCACCTTATCGGGTTTCCCGACTTCAGGGCAGGTGAAAGGGCATACCAACTCATGCTTCAGGTCAGTGGTCGAGCCGGACGTAAACACAAACAGGGAAAAGTCATCATCCAAACTTATAAAACCGACCATCCTATCATAAAGGAAGTGGTCAGCAACGATTTCAAATCATTCCTCAATAGGGAAATGAAGGAACGGCGGGTTTTCAGATATGCCCCCTACAAACGAATGATTAAAATCACCCTCAAACATAAAAAAAGAAGTACCGTTCTACAAGCTGCCGAATATTTAGCCAATGAACTCAAAATAAAATACCCCGACTATGTCATTGGGCCGGCCGAACCGGGTATTCCCAGAGTCAGGACACTTTACTTACAGGACATTATGATTAAATTGGACAAGCAAGCCGCTTTAATAAGGAAAACAAAACAAGATATCCTACAGGTAAGGGATAAGCTGAAAAAAACAAAAGGCTTCGGCTCAGTCAGGGTTATCATTGATGTTGACCCCTATTAAGAACGAATCATATTTGCATCTTAATGAATAAATCTTCAACTTCGCCTGAAACAGCGACCTCGATTTTCGTATGACTTGGATCATTTTAGGTATCATCATAACTCTCATCTTATCCGCAGTTTTCTCCGGAATGGAAATCGCATTCATTTCCGCAGGGAAACTCAATGTAGAAATCCGTAAGAACGAAGGTTCCCGTAAAGGGAATATCATTGCCGATTTTTTCGACAACCCCAATGATTTCCTCAGTTCCATGTTGGTCGGAAATAACATCTCCCTTGTCATTTTTTCCTCCCTTATGGAATTGGCCCTCAACCCGTACTTAGAACCTCTTATAGGAAACATCGCCCCCTGGTGTCCCGTTCTTTTGGCTCGAACCCTTCCATTGGTCATCATTACCACTATCATCGTTTTGATTTTCGGAGAATTCCTCCCTAAGATATTTTTCCGGCTTTTTGCCGACAAGGTACTCTTCGTCCTTGCTTACCCCATCGCCTTTTTCAAATTCATCCTCAAACCCTTTTCATGGCTCATGGTCGGATTGTCTGAAAGGTTTCTAAGGATTTTTGTAAAAATGCCCGACGAAGAAACAGAAGATGTGTTCACTCGTTTGGACTTGGCCAAATTTGTGGAATCCACCGCTTCCGGAGACAAGGAAGAAGGCATCATCGATACAGAAATGTTCAGCAACGTCCTAGACATGAAACAGACCAAAGTCAGGAACTGTATGATTCCCCGTACCGAAATAAAGGCTGTTGAAGTTACGGATACCCTAGAGGATCTGCTCGAAGTTTTTATAGATTCCAATCTTTCCAAAATCATAGTTTACAAAGAATCCATTGATGACGTGATAGGCTATGTCCATCACCAATACATGTTGGACAAACCTAAGGACATTCGTTCCGTCATGCGTAAAATTCCCATCATCCCCGAAACGATGAGGATACATAACCTGATGAATATGTTCATTCGGGAAAGAATTAGCGTTGCCTGTGTCGTAGATGAATACGGAGGTACTTCCGGCATCATAACCCTCGAAGACATCCTTGAGGAAATTTTCGGAGAAATAGAAGATGAACACGATATAGGAGATGAATTGGAAGAACAGATTTCCGAACATGAATACAGATTTGCCGGAAGATTGGAATTGGATTATCTCAACGAAAAATATGATGGCTTGGATTTTCCAAAAGGGGAGTATCACACCTTGTCGGGATATATCGTTATGACAACGGGAGCCATTCCCGAAGAAGGACAGGTCATTGATTTGGAGGGATACCGGTTTTTTCTGGAAATGGTCAGTGAGACAAAAATAGAAACCATCAAAGTCATCAAATTACAACTCAACGAGGAAGACCGGAATTTATAATCGGTTTCAATCTTAAAGCATTGCCATAGAAAAATAGATAATGAAGGAACGGATTATTGATTGGTACTATACTTTTCCGATACAATTGGTAGTATTGCATCTCAAAAGCAACCTGTTTCTTCTTTTCCTATGGTTGTTCACATTACTTTTAGCTACCGGACAAATGGGGATGAATTGGGGATTCATGTACCTCCTCATGTCTCCGGAATATATGGGAGAAGTCGGATTTTATAGCTTTGCATTGGTTGGCGGAGCATTCGGTGGCTTTCTCGTTACGTGGAATATTACCACCTACATCCTACATTCCCCACAATTCCCGTTTCTAGCTTCCCTACAACGTCCCTTTACTAAATTCTTCATGAATAATGCCATAATCCCATTACTATTCTTATCCGTTTTCTTTTGGACACTCATAGATTTCCAATGGTATTATGAATGTTGGGATGGCTGGACGATTACTAATAATTTAATCGGATTTATCTTCGGATTCCTCACAACACTCATTGTCACTATTATTTATTTCCAATTTACGAATAAGGATATCTTCAGTTTTGTAAAACCCGAAGGAAAACGCCCACCCAATCTTGAAAAACCCATCCTTCCCGGAAATAGGATCATGACTTTAGAAACTGTTAAACATGCAGAATACAGTCGTGTGAGATCATACCTGACGGAATCATTCAAATGGCGACCGGTAAGGAATGTCGCCCACTATGAAGAAAAATTCCTATACAAGGTTTTCAGGCAAAACCATTTCAACTCCATTGTCCTACAATCAGCCAGCATCATGATACTCATCGTGACCGGCTATATGATAGAAAGTGAATTTTTTCGAATTCCTGCCGGAGCCAGTTATTTCATATTCCTTTCCGTCATCACTTCTATTGCCGGTGTAATGAGTTACTGGTTGCACAAGTGGACAGCTATTTTTTCCATCTTTCTCATCATTGTGATTAACACCCTCACCAAACATGAATACATCGATCCTAAAAACAAGGCCTTTGGACTCATCTACGATCAAGAACAAGTTGCCTATGACTATGATAAAATGGATGCTCTCCATACACCTGAAAATATCGAAAAAGACAAAGCCGTCACTTTAGGGGTTCTTGAAAAATGGAAAGCCAAACAACCTCAAAGTCGGCTAAAGGAAAAACCTAAGCTGATTATTATCGGAACCAGTGGAGGGGGATTACGAGCCTCCTATTGGACCATGCAAGTACTACAGCAATTGGATAAAGCCACTAATGGGAAATTCTTTAATCAGACGGCATTGGTAACAGGGGCATCAGGAGGAATGATTGCCATGGGATATTATCGGGAATTGAGCCTAAGGAAACTTCAAGGTGAAGACATTGATTTGGCAGATCAGAAATATCTTGAAAATACCGGCAAGGACTTACTCAACCCGGTCATCTTCACGGCTGTCAGTAATGATATTTTTCTTCCGTGGGGCAGGTTTGAAGAAAACGGTCAGAAGTACCCTAAGGATAGAGGATATATTTTTGAATGGCAGATGCGTAACAATCTGGATGGGCTGGTCAATAAGAAAATAGGGGAATATAGGGAACCCGAAATCAATGCCGAAATTCCAATGATGCTCTTAGCTCCGGCAATTGTAAATGATGGCAGACGATTACTCATTTCTCCTTTGGGTGTTTCCCATATGGCAACCCCTCCCCACGGTTCGAAATATGATGAAATAGGACATGATGCCATTGATTTCGGGAAACTCATGGATAAACACGGAGCCGAACAACTTCGGTTTTCCACAGCAATCAGGGCCAATGCCTCATTTCCATATATCCTTCCCAATGTTGCTTTACCTACAGAACCCCGAATCGAGTTGGCCGATGCCGGGTTCATGGACAACATGGGACTGAATGCAGGCCATCGTTTCGTTCATGTTTTCAAGGACTGGATCAAAGAAAACACGAGCGGGATTGTTTTCGTGGTCATTAGAGGTAGCGCCCCTCAAAGCAAACCCATTTCCGAAAGGCAGGGGTTCATCGAATCTGCCATCAACCCCATCCGCATCATGCGTCGGATTGTAGATATACAAGATTTTGAACAGGATACCTATCTCAGCTATACCCTGGACATTTTTGGTGAAGATTTTGTAGATTTCATCCCGTTCACTTATAATGAAGGAGAAGGAACCAATAAGGCATCCATGAGTTTACATTTGACCCGACGCGAAAAAATAGACATCATTAATTCCTTCTATCAAACAGAAAACCAAAACAACCTCATAAGGCTCAAGAAGGCGATGAGGTAGGCAGCTGCATCATACTATCTTGTTTTTATATGGGTATTCATTGTCTTATTGGGATACTATGACATACTTTTTAAAATGAAAAACGAAGAACCTTTATCAGGTTCTCCGTAAGTTCAGGTTTCCTAAAAGAGAAATAGATTTCACACTAAAACCTCTAAATTAAATCCGTTCATAGGTGAATTAAGAAACCTGAATATGCCGTAAATGGTTTTTGTGTTTATTCATGGTTATGGAAAATCAAAATTAGAAATAGAAATCCTCATTCCTTACTCCCATAATTAATAGAAATAGGAAAAAAACGCAGCATTCCATACCCCAAAATGGGGTATTACTTATTTTCAAGTAACCAAATTCCGTACTTAACCAATCCTAATGAAGAATTCACCTCCATTTTCTGGATCAGATTTTTTCGATAAGAACTAATCGTATGCTCACTCAATGATAATTGCTCTGCAATTTCCTTCGTAGATAAATCTTGTGCCAAACACCTGAGAATATCTTTCTCTCGGGGAGAAAGCATATTCAATATCTCCATTCCATCGGATTTCTTCGATCTTGGAGGCTTTAGTTTTTCTTGTTCCATTGTTACCGAGACAGCATATTTGGGTTTTCCCGAAGGCAGGGAATAAATTGTCTTTGTGCATCCATAAACAATTTTCCAATCACCCGTATGCTTTTTAAGTTTATAAGTCAGATTGAGGAATCCTGTTTGCCTGTCGGAAAAGAATTTGACTGATTCCACAAGAGCATACAAAGTATTAGGATGAACCGTTTTCAAATAATAGAGGTAATCCCACCCCTTCAACCAATTCCGATCAAAACCATAGAATTCAGCCGCCAAATCGTTGATATAGACGGGGCGGAAATTTTCCACATCATGAAGCGTAACCATTAAATCAGCAACATTGGCAATGGTATGAAACCGCTTTTCATCTACAGAAACATCATTAAAAAAAACAGATGCTTGGGTAAGGGAAAGGATTAAATTTTCCAATTCTTGTTCCAGGTGAGTCATTAAAAGCAATTGTGTGTGGATCTAATATCGAAAAATATTATCTTGTTAAGAACCTAACAAAAGTATTACGGATAAATGGCCGATATTTTTTCAGAAGAAAAGAGAAGCCTCATCATGGGGCGGATCCGGGGAAAAGATACCCGCCCCGAAATGATCGTCCGTAGATTCCTATATGCACAAGGGTTCAGATACCGCCTGCATGACAAGAGACTTCCCGGCAAACCCGATCTTGTTCTCAAGAAATACCGTTCTGTCATATTCGTCAATGGTTGCTTCTGGCATGGACACCCACATTGCAAAACCGGTACTCGAATGCCCAAGACCCGAACAGCTTGGTGGACCAATAAAATATCAAATAACAGAAAAAGGGATTTGAAGAAAATTTCAGACCTCTTATCGTTAAGTTGGAATGTCATAACCATTTGGGAATGCGACCTAAAGCCCCAAAAAAAAGAGCAAACCCTCCTAAGGCTCGTAAAAACCTTGCAAAGGAATAAAGGATAGCAATGAAACTTACCTATCTTTGCACTCCTGAATCATGGACAAATTAGAACAACATATAGAATCCATTATTTTTTCCAGTGAGCAGCCTATTGCTTTAAAAGAGATTAAGAATTGCTTGGAACAAAGCATGGAAACAAAAATCGAGAAGCAATTATTGGAAAAGGCCATGGAAAAACTGGTCAAAAAATTCGAAAGTGATGATTTTGCTTTTGAAGTTGTCGAAATCAGTGGAGGATACCAGTTCCTTACCAAGGGAGCATACCATCATACCATTGGTACTTTATTAAAACAAAAGGCTAGGAGAAGACTTTCCAAAGCAGCACTGGAAACACTGGCTATCATTGCCTATAGGCAACCCGTTACCAAATCCATTGCCGAATCCATCAGAGGGGTCAGTTGTGATTATTCCATCCAAAAATTATTGGAAAAAGAATTAATATCTATTGTAGGACGTAGTGAAGGCCCCGGCCGACCGCTATTGTACGCCACCAGCGAAAAATTCATGGATTATTTCGGATTGAAATCCATTCAGGATTTACCCAAACTGAAGGAATTCGCACAAGAAGAAAATACTATTGGCGAAGCAGCCGGTTTGGAAGAATCCGTTATTATAGAAGATACGCCTGAAAACGGAAAAGGAGGGGAAGAAGCAATCCTTTCATCCGAAAATAAGGAAACGGTTACAGAAAATACGCAACCCGTAAGACCTCCTATCGACGAAGCAGAAGAAGTGGCTAATCCAAAAGAAGAACTTGGGGGAGAAACACCTGATACAGTAGAAAATGAAGAAGACGGGAAAAAATAATAAAGGGAAAAAACACAAGAATCCTTTTCATAAAAAAGAAAAGAACAAGGATAAACCGGATCAAACTACCGGATTGGATGACAAAAAGCAGGATGGAATCGTCCTGAACAAATATGTAGCCCTTTCGGGTATCTGTTCCAGAAGGAAAGCCGTAGAATTCATAAAAAAAGGAGACATAAGTGTCAATGGCCAAGTCGTAACCATCCCCTACTATAAAGTCCAACCTAACGACAAAGTAACCTATCTTGATAAAATCATCCAACCGGAAGAAAACAAGGTTTATCTCCTATTGAACAAACCAACCAACCACATTACCTCCCTGAGCGATCCTGAAGGGCGGCCTACGGTTATGGATTTAGTAGGAGATGCTTGTAAGGAACGAATATATCCGGTAGGGAGACTCGATAGGAATACAACGGGCCTTTTGTTATTGACCAATGATGGTGATTTAGCTAAAAAGCTGTCACATCCTTCCCATGAAGTCAAGAAGGTATATCAAGTTTTTCTT
>JAHDFN010000077.1 GCA_020628145.1 Saprospiraceae bacterium
ATTGGAACCAATGCTACGAATAAGATAAAAAAGACAACGGCCAAGCCTATTAGAAACGGACGATAAATTTTAAATTTCATGTCTGTACATTCGGATGCTACAAATTAGATGTTTCCCTGTTTTGTGAAAATACACATTATTCTTCTATTCCCTAATGAAATATGTTTTTAGAATAAATAGGTTTACTTTTATGTTTGATGTTTGACAAAAAACATATCCATTTCCATTCGCAGGTGGTTTCGGAAATCATGCGGGATATTCCTTCCCGACAAAGAGCCTATTCTTTACAACAGGGCTTGGAAATGAGGGAAGATTGCAAGGCTTTGTTTTTGGATGCGAGGATACAAAAAGAGATACCTCAAAGTATTTTTTCATTGTCGGGACTGGAGGTTCTTTCTCTCAAAGGGATAAAATCCGATTTTCTTCCTTCATCTATTATCGGCTTGGGAAACCTCCGTTTTCTGGATCTTACAGGTACGGGCATCAATATATTTCCGAAAGGAATGGAACGACTTCCACTCTCGGCTTTTTTTATTACCGGTGGCATTTGGGATAATATTTCCGAATGGCTACTGCAAATGGATAATCTGGAAAGCATTTTCATCGGCGAATGTGGTATTATCGGAATTCCAAGCAATATCCAACAACTTAAAAAACTGAGAGAGATCAATTTTAACAAAAATAGAATAAGCCGCATCCCCAATGCTATTTTCGAATTGAAAAGCTTAAGGAAATTCTTCATGTCCGAAAATCGGCTAAAAGGCATCAATACCAATATAGGAGAAGCCCTGCAACTTAAGGAACTGGATGTATCCCATAATAAAATACAAGAAATACCTTCAACAATCGCTTACTGCGAACGATTGGAAAAATTGGATGTATCCCATAATAAAATCATCCATTTGCCAGACAGCATCGTTGATTGTCGATCATTGTCTAAATTATTCCTTAATAAAAACAACCTATCGACCATCCCTAAGGACATAAACAAATTATCTTTAACTGAGTTGGATTTATCAGAAAATAAAATAGAATTACTCCCTGAGGAGTTCAGGTATTTGAGCAGATTAAAGATATTAGATATATCCAAAAACAATTTCGATACTACACCTTCTGTTTTAGTTGGATTAAAAAACATAAAATCCATAAACATCGGCAGAGGAAAAAGAATAAAGAATAAAATATTATTGTCATTTATCCATAAAAGCAACGAAGCGGAAATAAATTTCGAAAAAAGGGTAGAATACCTCAGTTCATATATCAAGAACGACAAGTCCAAAAAAGAATTAATCCGATTAATGAACTGTCCATTCAGGACTTTCAGAACCCAAGCCAAAAATGAAGCTACAACAAAATATTCCGTTTCGGAAATAGCATGCAAAAAATGTTATCTTGCCGGAAGGAGGAAAAAAAATATAAATAAAACAAAGGAGTTATTGTCTCAAAACAACTCAATGTTTTCAGACAAATATTCCTCTGAAATTTCAATCATTATCCTAGGAGGGGGACAATTAAATATTCCTGAAAAATTCAATGGGGAATTCATTACTGAAAAGCAATTATTCGAATTTTTCAATAAGGAAGAAAATGTTCATCAAGATATAAAATTGAATATTCCACAATTAAAAAAACTATTCAATTCTGATGAAAAGAATTTAAAATTAGGTATTAATATAATTAAAAACATCAACCCACCGAACGAATTAATTCCTTATTTATTATCTGTTTTATTCACCCATGAATCCAAAACGATGAGAACAGATTGCAGGAAAATACTCAACGGAAAAATATCAAACATTATCTTAAAATATGACAAACGGGATTTTAATTTTTCAGCAGCCCATATTGAAAAAATATTATTGGAAATAGAAGATGGATTCATTAACACAGCATTACTCGCCCAATTAGTATTTAAAAAAAATAAAAAAACGTGGCTATATATTTACAACAAAGGGGATAAAGAAATTATCGAAAAATTATCAGATAAAAAATATGAAATTGACTTATCCGGAGGACAATTGGAATATTTATTAGAAGAAATTTTTTCATTCCATGAATTAAAGAAAATAAATTTATCTAAAAACAGAATCAGAATACCGGACAGCCGGATTTTTAAAAATTTTCCTTTCCTTCAAGAAATTAATTTCTCCCAAAACCCCATAGAAAAAATACCCGAAGAAGTTTTCGAAATGAAAAGCCTAAGAATACTGTATTTAAAAGATTGTCCGCAATTAAATTTGGACAAGGAAAAATGGAAACAAAAAGCACCTTGGATTACTTTATTCTTCTAGAAACTTTTCTTTTATTATTTCCAATAGTCGTTCATGTATCTTTCCATTAGTCGCCACAATCTCCCTACCGAAAACAAAATCATTTCCATTTTTAAAATCACTGACCTTTCCTCCGGCTTCTTTTAAGATAAGAGAACCCGCCGCCACATCCCAGGCATTCAGTCCGAATTCATAATAACCATCGAAACGGCCACAGGCCACATAAACCAAATCCAAAGCCGCAGATCCCATCCTACGCACACCACGGGTATTCATCATCAATTCAAAAAACACCTCCATGTATTTTTTTATTTTTTCAGGGGATTCATATGGGAAACCGGTAACCATCAAAGCCTGTCCGAAATCTTCCTGTCCGCTTATTCTAATGGGATTCCCATTTAAAAATGCACCTGTGTTCAATTGGGCATAAAACATATCCGAATGCATGATATCGTAAACCCAACCATATTGGATTTCATTATTGTGCAGCAAAGCCACACTAATCGAAAACATCGGAATACCATGTAGGAAATTCGTCGTTCCATCCAAAGGATCTATAATCCAAGTCCACTCTTTTTCTTCATTGGAAACAGTTTCCTCTTCGGTAAGAAATCCTGCCTCCGGAATTATCGGACGTAGATTTTCCACCAACATTTTTTCGGCGGTTTTATCCACATAACTCACCATGTTATTCAGGGTCTTGTGTTCGATATCGTCAAGTGCGACCTTGCCGGCATGTTCCCGAATAAATACTCCGACCTTTTCTATAATCGGAATGACTTTTTTAATTAATTCCATATTGCTTAAATAAAAAGAGGGCCACACCTTTTTCGGCGAAGCCCTCTGTTATTTTAAATTCTATTTTTTAAAAATTGAATTTAACACCGATGTTGATTCCGATACTGGAAAAGTTATCCCTACGGGCCAACTCGTTTGCCGGTTGATCAGGATCGAAACTGTTTCCATAAGCACCACTTTCCTGATTCGTTGTAGAATCCAATGCATCCAGATAGATGATATGGCTTTCCGACAAAGGAACATCATCAATACTTTCATATAAACCCAGTGCATCGTAGTTAAAATCTTCAATGCCTAGCCCTCCGATATTAATCAGGTCAATTACCGTATTGATTCCATCAGCCAGATCATCCAAGGTCAGGGGCGAACCATCCAGATAATAAACACCGTCATAACGCTTCACTTTCGTTTCTTTGGACAAGATGGTCAAAGCCGTCATATTCACCTCTCCGAAAATTGAAATCATATCGGTTACCCTTACATCCAATCCTAAGGAAGCATCGAAACCTACGGAGAATTTTCCGAAAGATTCTGCTTCAGCTTCAACATCCCCTTTTAAGGAAACCCCGGAATCGAAGCCCGGAATCGGAAAACCGGCTATACTCGTAGGGATTTCGGAAGTCCTCAAAGTACCCTCCACATCGGTATAGGTTCTTCCTGCTATAGGTATGACCAAGCCCACTTTGGCATATGGTGCGATTTTTCCATCGCCAGCCCTCACAATCACAGCCGGATTTAATCTCCACTGTTTGGAACGGTGGGTATATCTTTGGAAAATATTGGCATCCAGTATTGAAAATATCTGATTACCGGCCCCTACGAGTTCCAAAGGCAATCCTTCCTGTCTTACCTCGGATAGTTTGGATTTCCCGAAGGTATAATATACACCCAAATCCAAACCGATATATTTATTGAACATGTAACCTACTCCCAAACCGATATTGAAGCCCGGAGCGGATGAGCCATAAATATTCGTAGCGGATTCCAAAGATAAATCAGCTCCCTGCACCATGTGGATGCCTTCAAAACCGTATCCGCCATTCACTCGAACGAAAAGACCGGTTTTTTCTTTGGTTTCGCTTACTTCTTCCTGTGCATTTATCGCTCCGACCATTAATAAGCAAAGCGATATGATTGCGATTGATTTTAATTTTATCATCGGACAAATTGTTTGTTTATATTAATTGATTTAGAATTTATATGTTAGACCGATATTGATGCCTACGGCATTGAAAATCCCGTCTTCCGACAAGGCCCAGTGCGGATAATCCTTGCTACCATATGCTCCCGCAGGAACACTATCCCTATAAGCATCGTAATCCGCTTCGTTGATCTCGTCTTTATACTCCGTATAAATATATGCTCCGGCCAAACCCAATAAATTAATAACATCTTGTTCAGTACCATCCGTATTGTTCAATTTGGCTTCTGTCACTTCATAGGATTTTCTTTTGACCCGTAGCGAAGTGTAGAATAATTCGGCATTGATCCCCATCTTGTCGCTCAGGTTATAGTTAGCTCCGATAGCTCCTTCGAAACCGATGGCAAAGCGACCCTTTGCTACGGATTTTCCTTCAAACGACTCTGCTAAGGGAAATGACCCCAAAAGATCATTATAGGTGGCAAGTCTTTCGCCATAAGAAGCACCCACGACAGGAATAACCAATCCCGCTCTTGAATAAGGAACGATTTTCCCGGTACCGGCCTGGAATACCAATGCCGGTTTTATTCTCAATTGACGGGTATATGTTTCGGCCACGTCAGATCTTCCGTCCGAAGTGGAAATATTCAAAATATCCTGTTTGGATCCCAATAGGTAAGTAGCTCCGAGTTCCATACCGAAAAAACGGTTGAAGTAATGTCCTACGGCTACCGTTGCATTAAACCCCTTACCATAAGAACCCGTAATATTCCTTTGGGTATAATTAGTATCTATATTATCAATTTCCGCCCCAATGGTTGTTAGAGCATCTTCTCCTATAGGTGAACCTACCCCTGCACCAAAACCATAGCCTAAAGCTACTCTAACATAAGGACCGGTAGTTTTTTCGATATTACTTTCTTCTTGGGCATTTACATTAAACATACAGGCAAACATGAAAAATGCAGCCACTAGTAGTTCCAGTTTGTTCATAAATCAATGGATTTTTTAGATTAATAATATTTTGCAAAATTAGAAATTAAACGCAAGTGAGACCTGAAATGAAAGATTTTTATCCTTGTCGGAACGATTTGAAGATGGATTTTGCATGGAAAAGTCAAGATCGTCATTACTTACATCCAACAGCCCGTAATTAACCCTTCCCCCGAGGCTGATTCCTTTTGTAAGAAAAAAAGTAACATCGGCATTCAATCCCAAATCCATAATGTTATGCACATTCCCTTTTTTCTCCATGTCAAAATAATACGCTCCGATACTCGTCGGATATTCTATCGTGGTAGAGCTGCCATCCACGATAATTACCTCGGTTTCTTCCGTCGATGCTTCCCCCGGCTTATCCCTAAAGTAATTGTAATCCAATTCCATCAACAGATTCTGATTATTACCATCCGTATCCCTCCAGAAAAATTGAGTTTCTCCATTACCGCCGGATGCGATCATGAAACCGACATTGATCCCGGCAGACAGTTTCAACCGGTCCACAGGTTTATAATATATCATGATAGGTATATCCAAATAGGAATTGACTTTGGATAGGAATACTTTCCTTATCCCTTCTGTTTCCAATATGCCATTGGAAGTACTCAAAGGCAGAAACCCGGAACCGTCGTAATTATATTTCCCTCCCTTTTGGGAAAACAAAAGTTCAGGTGCTATTCCGAATTGATCTTCCAATAACCACACATCGAAAATTACCCCAATATGGAACCCTGTAAGATAACCTGAACCTTCTAATTCCGCTCCCAGATTATCTTTTTCATTTTCTCCTTTGATCGTAGAAAAATTCAATCCTGCCTTGATACCATAGGAGAGTCTGTCCTGCCCCAAAGAAATGTTGGAATAAAACAGGAAGGGCAAAAGAAGAATTATGAATTTTCTGATTTTCATGATTTATGGTTTTTATTAGAACTTTATCCTGAACTCTACCATCAGTTGACTATGTACTTATATCATGGTCTCATTTTTTAAGGATTTGCCTAAAAATGGGATGAATCCTTGAATTTGATCATTTTATTAGCCTTTTTAACAAACATTCCCATGCTTTAATCTTTTACATTTGCATCAAAATAACATATCCGTTCTTATGACAGACTACATCAATCCTAAACTCATTATAGATTCTTCAAAAGTTACTGATGGCAAGATCGTTTGGCGGAGTCCTTCCAATATTGCCTTAATTAAATATTGGGGGAAACATGGCCGCCAACTACCTAGGAATCCTTCCATCAGTTTGACATTGGATGCTGCTTATACAGAAACGGTAATAGAATACAATACCAATAAAAAGAAGGACATCGATATCGATTTGGATTTCTTTTTCGAAGGACATCCTAATCCGGCTTTTGCTGAAAAAATCAAGAAATTCTTCTTGGGAATTTCGGATATCTTTCCATTTATCAAACAATTGAAATTCACCATACATTCCGAAAATTCATTCCCGCATTCTTCAGGAATTGCTTCTTCTGCTTCCAGTATGAGTGCCTTGGCTTTATGTCTCTGTACCTTGGAATCCGATCTCTTCGACACACTGGGAAATGACGATGAATTCAGAAAAAAGGCATCTTTCGTTTCCCGATTGGGATCAGGTAGTGCATGTAGATCCGTTTTTCCTCATGCCAGCATCTGGGGTTCCACCTCAGACATTGAAACGTCTTCCGATTTATTCGGTATTCCTTCCGGCAATTTGATTCATCCTGTTTTCCATCAATTCCATGATGATATCCTTATCGTAAGCCAGGGAGAAAAAGCGGTTTCCAGTACGGCAGGTCACGCTCTCATGGAAGGAAACGAATATGCCAAACCCAGATACCAACAGGCTCGACAACGTTTGCAAAGGTTACTCATTGCCATGAAAGAAGGAGATTTGGAAACCTTCGGTATCATTACGGAAAATGAGGCATTGACCCTTCATGCATTAATGATGACCTCCAATCCTTCCTACATCCTTATGCGACCGAATTCCTTGGAAATGATTAATCGCATTAGAAGATTCAGGGGAGACACAGGACATCCGATTTATTTCACCTTGGATGCCGGGCCGAATATCCATTTGTTATATCCTGATGCCATTGCTGAAAATGTAAGGGGATTCATAGATGAAGAACTGGTTCCTCTTTGTGAAGATGGAAGAATTATTCGGGATAAGGTCGGTTTGGGGCCACTCCAGATTTGATGGTTTCAACCCTTTATGGAACTAATTCGAATTTAAGATAGTTTTAAAATCAAACTATCGATTATCATGAATAACAAGGAGATAAGAAAAATCAGTAAGTTCCTCAGCTTGATCCTGCGACACAAACCTGAAATCATTGACATACAAATGGACGAACAGGGTTGGGTGAAAACCGATGAGTTATTGGAAAAACTAAGATTACACCATCGAGGAATATCCTTGGAGCAACTGAAAACCGTAGTTGCCGAAAATAACAAGAAAAGGTTCGCATTCAATGAGGATGAAAGCCTGATCCGAGCCAGTCAAGGACATTCCGTTCAATTGGATTTGGGATACGATGCAGTCACCCCTCCCGAATTCCTCTACCACGGAACGGCTACCCGTTTTTTGGAAAGCATCCGAAAAACCGGATTGGAAAAAAGAGGCCGCCATCATGTCCACTTATCACAAGAGCTTTCCACAGCTAAAAACGTAGGGGGAAGACATGGCAAAGTCATCATATTGAATATCCGTTCTTTGGAAATGCACCAAAAAGGATTTGATTTTTTCGTATCGGAAAATGGCGTTTGGCTTACAGATCATGTCCCTGTCGAATACATCGCCTTTCCTGATAAATAGATCAGATGTATCTTTAGGCCGATATGAGATATTTCATAATAACGACATTGTGTTTTATTTTCTCTTACACCCATTCACAAACCACTCTCATTTGGGAAAAGGAAATAGGGGGCGGAGAAGATGATTGGGGCTATTCCCTTTGTAAATCCGATGAAGGTTTTGTTTTTACAGGCGTTACATCTTCCTATGATGAAGAAGTGACGGATTCTCTTGGTGGCACAGATATTTGGTTGGGACATATCAGCACAGATAGTACGATGATTTGGTCTCATACTTTTGGTGGTACGGACAACGACAGGGGCAATGCCGTTTGTCGAACACCGGATGGAGGTTACATCCTTACCGGTTTTTCTTCTTCCAATGATATTGACGTTTCCGGAAGCAATGGCAACAAAGATCTAGTTGTTATTAAAACAAATGCCAATGGCGAAAAGGAATGGAGCCGATTGTATGGCGGAGCATCGGATGATCTCGGCAATTCGATCATTGCCAATCCCGACGGAACATACATGGTTGCCGGGACAACTTTCTCTGCCAATGGAGACATCTCCAACAATCTAGGTATTGCCGATTATTGGATACTAAAATTGGATGCTGTCGGAAATCTGATTTGGGAGAAGACCTATGCCGGTTCAGGAGAGGATAGGGCCAAGAAAATCATTCCTACCCAAGATGGGAATTTCCTCATTTTGGGAACATCGTTCAGTGATGATATGGATGTAACGGATCACTGGGGAGGGGTCGATTTTTGGTTATTGAAAATAAATGGTAACGGACAAACCATCTGGAGTAAAAGTCTGGGAGGTACTTCCGCCGATCAGGGATTCGATGTATTGGAAACCTCATGGGGTGAAATTATTGTCGTCGGGGAAGTATTATCCAACGACGGGCATGTGGTAGGTAATCATGGTTTGACAGATGCTTGGATAGCCAAATTATCATCGAATGGGGATTTGATTTGGCAAAACACACTTGGAGGTAGCATGGTCGATTATTTCCTTGCCGTTAAGGAAGCGGATGATGGCAGTTTCATTGCAACGGGAAATACCTTTTCCGATAATGGTGATGTGAGTCAGAATTTGGGAGCATCGGATATCTGGCTGGTCAAAATCAGCTCGAATGGTATTTTGGAGTGGGAGGTTTCCCTCGGCTATGATCTCAATGAAATTGGCAATGATTTGGTAGTATATGACAATAGGATTGCCTTAATTGGTGGTATCCAAGTTGACCATCTATCAAGGCATGGAAATTCGGATGTCTATATCATGTTATTGCGAAGTCCCTTGACTTCAGTTATTCCCATTCAACAAGGCATGTCTATCAAAGTATATCCCAACCCTTCTTTTGATGATATTCGAATCCAACATGAAAAAAGAATTCTGAAGTATTCGATTTTCAATAGTCAGGGGCAAGTCGTTAAAACAGGATATCCCAATGAAAAGGAAACCGAAATTCCCATACAAAAAATAAGGATTGGTAATTATTTCCTACACATTATTAGTGAGGACAAAACAGAGTACTCCATTCCGATTACCATCATAAAATAAAATTCAGCTTTTCAAGGAACGGAACCAATCCGCCAGGGTCTTTCTTTCACCTTCCGTTAGCTTGGCGTCCCAATGCAACATCCAATAAGGAGTAAGCGGCATTTGTTTTTTCTCTGTTTTCTCAGCAGAATCATCAATCTTATGAGCCAATTTATCCACCTCGTATTTTCCCCAAAGCGAATAATTCATTTCTTCCCTTCCTTCATTGATGTGACTTTTAACCCACCAAGAAATCGGAGCGATTTCGGCATAAAAAGGATATTTCGTTTCATAGGAATGACAATCATAACAGGCCGTTTTCAGAATACGGACGATTTCCGCATCCGGATTTGTCATCGCAATCAGATCCTTAGATGTATCATATTCCGGGGCTGTCTTATCTATTCTATAAAATTGAAACAGGATGAACATCACTACCAATCCAATCAATAAATTCCTTTTCATACGGTTATTCTTTTCTTAATCAAAGCCGAAGGCAATTTAGATATTATTTTTAAACCTTATCTTGGTTCTGAAAAAATTATCCTTTCCTATGTATAAACTAATCCATACCCTATTATTCATTTCCTTCATAGGATGTATGCAAGCCCAAAAAATATATTGGGCCGATGAAGTCGTATCCTTTTCCAGCGAATATAATAATAACTATGAAGGGGAACATTCCTATTCTGCACAACAAATATTAGGTGTACCTAATGCGATCGGTCCAAGAAATTTGAATCATTGGGCTTGGGCACCGAAAAAAGATAATGGAGGAAGTGAATTTATCCATGTACGTTTCAATAATGCCGTTAAAGGAGTACGACAGATTTATATTTCGGAAAATCTCAACCCCGGAGCTATTTCCAAAATTATCTTCTTCGACACCAAAGGCAAAAAACATGTGGTGTATGAAAACAAAAAACCCCAATCACTAGGATTCGGTCAGCCTTACCGGATGTTCAGAACACAGGTTCCCCCTACATCTTACTATGTCAAGGAATGCAAGGTCGAATTGGATACCAGAATTACTCCAAGTAAAAATCAACTGGATGCCATCGGCATTACAGATCATTATGGGGAAATCAAAATAAAGGGGCTTATCGATCAAATACAATATGCACGTCCCGTTCCTAATCCGGAAAACCTAGGCAGGCAAATCAATTCCAATTATGCAGAACGGTTGCCGATTATATCTCCCGACGGAAATACGCTTTATTTTACTAGAAAACACCATCCGGACAATTTAGGTAATGCTGAAAAGGAAAAGGATGATATCTGGGTTTCCCAAAGGATGCCCAATAACCAATGGAGCTATGCCGTAAATATAGGGCCTCCTCTAAATGACGAGGATCACAACTTCGTAGTTTCAGTAAATCCGGCTGGAAACCACATTTATCTAGGAAATGACTACCGAGGAAAAGATAAGGATGCGATTTCAATTTCATCTGGAGGTGATGGGCGGTGGAAACGACCTGAAAAAATGAATATTACGGATCACTATAATGATAATAAATATGTTGAGTACCATGTAAGTGTAGATGAAAAAATCCTACTGATGGCTGTTGAAAGAAATGAAGGATATGGAGACCGGGATATATACGTCTCTTTCAAAAGAGGGAATTCATGGACCAAACCTCGGAACTTAGGAAATACTATCAATACAAACTGCATTGAAAGCAGTATTTTCCTAGCGGCAGATGGTAAAACCCTATATTTTGCCAGTAATGGCCATTATACTTTCGGTGGATTAGATGTTTTCATGTCCCGAAGATTAGATGATAGTTGGACTAAATGGTCTGCTCCCAAAAACCTTGGTCCGAAAATAAATTCTGAGGATGATGATTTCAATTACACAATACCCGCGTCGGGTGAATATGCTTATTTTTCATCCAGTGACAATAGTTATGGCATGTCCGACCTATTCAGAATCCTTTTACCGGAAGAGGCACGCCCCGAACCGGTCATGCTGATGACCGGACAGATTATAGATGTCACGACCAATCAGCCCATCCAAGCAAAGCTGAAGTACAAACCATTGACCAAAAAGAAGAAAACAACGCCCCAAGCCAAGGACGACGACGAGAATGAAGTTGAAGAAGATGTCTCAGAAGCTAAGGACGATGGTTCCTACCAGGTCATTCTACCTTACGGTGAAAATGTACAAGTCTATGCCGATATCGAGGGATACTTCCCGGTAAGTGAAAGCATGGAACTCGCAGACGAAGATCTGGAAGAACTGGATTCCGATAATCCGGACGACCCCTTATTGGTTTTCAATGAAGCCCCTCCTTCTGCCGAAGAAAAAGCTTTGGAAAACGAATTGGATCGATTGGAAAAAGAATTGGAAGCATTGAAGAAAAAGAAGGCCGACAAAAAGAAAAACGATTATACTACAGCCTATAACTATGACAATCCACAGGGCATCAAAACCAAAGCATCAAAACCAAAGCCCAAAGCCAAGGTCGGCAAGGATTCGGAATTGGAATACCTGAAGAAAAAATATTACGATAAAATTTACGGTTCCAAAGATACGCCCTCTGAAGAAACACAGCCAACCCGTACTTCCCAAAAACCTACTTCAACTCCTCCGCGAAATAAGGCCGATAAAAATGATAAGGAAGTCAATGACATGTATGAAAAACTATATGGCAAAAAGGACAAGGAACCGGAAGAAAGTCCATCTGATGAAAAACCTGCGGAAGAAATCATTACAGCTGTAGAAGACAAACCGGAACCCGACCGTCCTACATCCCAACCTAATAAAAATGACAAGGAGGTAAACAGCTTATACGAAAAACTCTACGGCAAAAAGAAAGATGACGACGAAGTTACACCTGATGAACCCGAACCAGGAGAAGAACCCACAACAGAAATTGTTGAAGAGGTAAAGGAGGAACAACCCGTCCGTGATCCGTTTTATGTTCCTCCGACCGAGGAAGAGACCCCTGTTGAAGATGAGCCGGTGCAGGAGGATATTACATCCAATACCCCTCCTGAAGAACAGATGTCTTTTGAGGAAATGGAGGCTAAGGTTAGGGCAGAATTGAAAGCAGAATTGTTGGCCCAAATCAAGGCCGAACTCCGGCAGGAACTGATGGATGAAATCAAGACCGAACTCAAAAAGGAAAATGAAGAAAAAGCCTTGATTGAAGAAGCCGCATTAAAATTGGAAAGGGAAAACCGCCTGAATTTGGAAAGCATCCCTTCCTTGAAAGCAGAAGTGGAAGGTGATGAGATCGAGGAAGAACTCAGGGCTCTAATCGTAGCCGATTTAAAGGAAGAAATGAAAGACGAACTGGAAGCCCCCATCAAGGAAGAACTGAAAGACGAAGTTTCCTTATTGGCCAAAGAAAAGGAAAAAGAAAAATTATCCGATCAGGCTGCAGAATTGAAAAAGGACAGGATCAATTCAGGAGATGGGCCACGCCTCAAGGATGATGGGCCGAAAGAACCCGAATATGTCGAGTTGAATCAGAATATACAGGTCGTTCCCATTAAGGTAGGACAGGTGATTCCGATGAATAATATTTTCTTCGATGCCAATAAGAGTGATTTAAAGGATGAATCATTCGCAGAATTGGAAAGGGTACTCGAATTCCTGAAGAAAAATAACAATCTCGTTGTTGAGGTAGGAGGTCATACCAATGGTTGGTGTAGTAGTTCTTTTGCAGATCAATTATCAAGAGGCCGCTCTAAAAGGGTAATGAATTATTTCATCAAAAATGGTATTTCAGAAAATAAGGTAAGATATAGGGGCTATGGGAAAACCATGCCTATTGCCGATAATAATACATTGGCAGGAAGGAAGAAAAACCAGCGAGTGGAATTAAAGATTTTGGAAATTCTGGATTAATATCAGGGGCCTGTTTTCAATAGGCCCTTTTGTTTTTCCCTTCCATAAAATTCATAAAGGATCGATTGACTACCCGATTCCCACCGGGCGTAGGATAATTACCTGAAAAATACCAATCCCCCTTACGGGATGGGCAGGCTTGGTGCAATCCTTCCAAGGTTTGGTAGATGATTTCCAATTCGGGCTCCAATCCTTCGGGTTTGACGATTTCGGCAATTTTTCTAGAAATCTCTTCCTGCGTATATGAATCGAATAATTCCACGACCTGATTCCTTACCTCGTCCACCGGTAGAATTTCGTTTTCCTTACAACGGGCATAAGCCGCATGTAACAAATGTTCTTTTTTATCCTCCCTCAGCAATTGTGTCAAGGCACGAAAAGCCACAAAATCATTCATCTTCGACATATCAATACCATAACAATCCGGATAACGGATTTGGGGTGCAGCCGAAATAATGATGATTTTCCTAGGTCTTAATCTGGCAGCTATTCGAATGATACTTTTCTTCAATGTCGTTCCCCTCACAATGGAATCATCCAGAAGTACCAATGTATCGATATCATTCCTGACTATCCCGTAAGTGACATCATAGGCGTGGGCCACCAATTCATCCCTGGAACTGTCATCTGCAATAAAAGTCCGGAGTTTGGCATCCTTCACAATCAGTTTTTCCACCCTTACCCGCTTATCCAGAATCTCCTTTATCCTTTCATCCGTCAAGCCTCCGTTTTCCCTTCTGATTTGCTCGATTTTGAGATCGTTCAATTTGGATTCCAAACCTTTGACTAATCCTAGAAAAGAAGTTTCTGCCGTATTGGGAATAAAACTGAATACCGCATTTTCCAAATCCCCCGACAAGGCATCATAAACCCGATCCGCCAAGACTTCTCCCAGTTTTTTCCGTTCAAGATAAATATCCCTATCCGTACCTCTTGAAAAATAGATCGATTCGAACGAACAGGAAGTCTGTTCCTTCACTTCCGTAAACTGCTCTATGCTAAAACGGCCATCCAGCTTGACAATAGCGGCATGAGCAGGTGGTAACTCCTTGATTTTGGAAATATGCACATTGAAAGTCGTTTGAATCGCCGGCCGTTCCGAAGCAACTACGACCACTTCATCATCCTTGTAATAATATGCGGGTCTGATTCCTCCCGGATCACGCATCACAAAAGCATCCCCATGCCCTATCATACCGCACATCACATACCCGCCATCAAAATCACGAGCTGCATTTTCTATGATACTCCTTATGTTCAGGTTTTTGAAAATCTTGCCATTGATATCCGGATTACCAAAACCTTCCTCCCGATACTTATCATACAATTCCTGTACTTCCATATCCAAGAAATGGCCGATCTTTTCCAAAACCGTTACCGTATCGGATTTTTCTTTTGGATACTGTCCTATTCCCACCAAATTATCAAACAGTTCATCAACATTGGTTAGGTTGAAGTTTCCGGCTAAGACGAGATTTCTCGATATCCAATTGTTTTGTCTTAGAAAAGGGTGGCATGATTCGATACTATTAAGGCCGTGGGTTCCATATCTCAGATGCCCTAGCAACAATTCTCCGGTAAATGGCAGGTTTTCCTTCAACCATCCGGCATGGGGCAATTTATCCTTGTGTTTATTGAAATAATTGGAATGGATATGGTTAAAGATTTCCTCTATGGAATCTTTCTTATTGCTACGGTGGCGGCTGATGTAACGTTTGCCGGGCTGCAGACCCAATTTTACTGTTGCAATACCGGCGCCGTCCTGACCCCGATTCCTTTCCTTCTGCATCAGAAGAAACAATTTATTCAGACCATAAAGTGCCGTTCCATATTTCCTATGATAATAGGAAAGTGGTTTCAACAACCTGATAAAAGCAATACCGCACTCATGTTTAATCTTATCACTCATCTGTATGCAATCCGTATCCGAAAAGTCCTGCAAAGGTAGTCCCTATTTTCCCAACCGACAAAAGAATTTATTTAGGGTGTGGATAACTTGGGGATAAATAGTTTGTCCGATGCTTGAAATAGCCATATCTTGAATATTAGATAATCGAAACAACAAAAAAGGCATAATATACATCCTTGTGGATGAAGAGTAGATTGTTGGAGTAAAATACTACCGATATGGGATTAAGGATGAATCTTTTTAAAGTACCCAAACACCGCAGATATGACTATCTGCCGAGGTACTATAGTCCTGAAAAGGCCGAATTAGAGGAAAGGCTCAAAAAAGCCGAACTGATGGCCCAAGACGACATAGAGGGAACCAAGGCGAGAATCGCCCATAAACTATCCAGTCGAAGTGGAAACGGACGGGCATTCGAACCACAGAGAAGGAAAGCCATTTTGCGTTCCAATCTGATGCTGATAGCGATATTGGCCGCACTCATCATATCATGCCTGTTGCTCTGGGACATATATATGCCCCAGATTATCGATTTTTTGGAGTAAACATGAGATAGCCGAATGGCAGACGTGATAAAACTATTACCTGATTCGATTGCCAATCAGATAGCCGCCGGAGAAGTCATACAAAGACCGGCTTCGGTGGTGAAGGAATTGGTGGAAAATGCTGTGGATGCAGGTAGTACGAGTATTAAATTAGTGGTAAAAGATGCCGGCAAGACCCTGATTCAGGTTATTGACAATGGCTGCGGCATGTCCGAAACGGATGCCCGTATGAGTTTTGAACGACATGCCACATCGAAAATCAAGAAGGCCAAAGATCTCTTTTCCATCAGAACGATGGGCTTCAGAGGGGAAGCCCTTGCTTCGATTGCCGCCATCGCCCATGTAGAACTCCGAACCCGACGCTCTACCGACGAGGTAGGGAGTCGTTTGGTGATGGAAGGTTCGGAGGTCAAGTTACAGGAGCCTTGCCAATGTTCCGTCGGAACCGTTTTCGCCGTTAAAAACCTTTTCTACAATGTTCCGGCAAGGCGGAATTTCCTCAAATCGAATACGGTGGAGATGAAACACATCATTGATGAGTTTCAACGTATAGCAATGGCTAATTGCGATATTTTCTTTTCCCTTCATCATAATGGTTCTGAAATGTTCCATCTGCCTCCCGGGAATCCGAGGCAGAGGGTAGTTGGTCTGTTAGGACAGCATACCAATAAGAAACTTGTACCGGTAGAGGAAGAAACAGATATCGTGACCATTAAAGGATATGTGGGTAAGGCGGAATTTGCCAAAAAGACGAGGGGGGAACAGTTTTTCTTCGTGAACGACCGGTTCATCAAAAGCGGATACCTGAACCATGCTGTCATGACCGCCTTTGAGGATTTACTACCCTCCGGTCATTATCCTTTATATGTCATTTTCATTGAAATAGATCCCGGACGTGTGGATATTAATGTTCATCCGACCAAACAGGAAATCAAATTCGATGATGAAAAGCTCATTTACAATTATCTGAAGGTAACCGTCCGCCATGCATTGGCACAATACAATATCACGCCTACACTGGATTTTGAGACCGAGCCGTCCTTTAATAAATTTGTTCCCCGCTACCCCAGGGAAGAAACACCCAAAGAGAAAAAAAACACGCTTTCCTATAATGCCCCATCTTCCATCAATCAGGAAGGAAGACATAAAAACAACCTGAAGAATTGGCAAAAACTTTATGATGGTCTGGATGTTTCGGATGATGATTCCGAAAAGGAACAAAATGCGGTTACCATTGAAAGCAAAGCATCCAAAGACTTACCATTGGATGACCGTAAAGGGTCATTTTCAAAAGAGGAAAAAACGCCTTATCAAATCCACAACACTTATATCGTTAGCCAGATCCGTTCAGGTTTTATGCTCATAGATCAACAAGCCGCCCAT
>JAHDFN010000336.1 GCA_020628145.1 Saprospiraceae bacterium
AACTTCTTCTCCTTCTTTTATTTCAGTAATAGAAATTTCCATATCCCATTTCACCCCATTGTTTAGTGAGACAATTATGTATTCCTTTTTCCAACTTGAATTTTTTAATCTCTGAAGTCTTTATTACAGGATAAGTTGTTTTTTCCAACATAGATTTATCCGATATATTGTCTTCTTGAGAGAAACAAGGTGTCCAAACATTAAGAAAAAAAAAGGCGATAACATAGATTTCAATTTTCATCCCAAGGCCTGTTTATAAAAACCATATCAATCCATCGTTTTGAAAAAGCATCTTTTGAGATGGTTTCCAGTACAATGCACTTCATATAGGGTATGTTCAGACAGTACTTTATAAAGCCACTTATTTCCATCTGAACACGCTCTTATATTAGAACTGCAAACATGCCTCATTTGCTGCACCAGGCGTTTTATTTTTTCTCAACTCAGAATATGGAGCATATAATTCCACGAATCGAAAAAACAATCCCCCAAAGGTTTGCCTTTGGGGGATTAGATTAAAGTCCGGATTTCAAATCCTAAAAGGTTTATTTGGCCAAAATGATTTTCTCTTTGGCTATCAGCCTCCCTTTCATTTCAATATTAATAAAATACAATCCATTTAATAACGGATTCAAATCAAAAATTTCATTCAATTCATAGGTATCTACATTTAATATTCTCCTTGTAACTAATTTCCCATTCACATCATACAACAACAGTGTCAACTCCTCTCCCATAATTTCATCTGAATATATTTTAATGAAAACCTTGTCGCTCGTAGGATTTGGATAAATTTCATAATCGATATTATTTTCAAGAGCAGATATCGAAGTAATAAATATTTCGGTCCCAGCTTCCGCAAAAGGTTCTTTTTCTTCCTTATTCCCCAAACTGTCTATAGCAATTGCATAAAATTGATATGAGTTATTGGGTTCTCCCACATATATGAAATCAGCATCAGCAGAATAAATTTCCAATTCAAATGGCCCACCGTTGGTTGATACATAAAAGTTATATTTCGCTATCCCTACTCCTTCGTCATTTCCTGTAATGGAAATGGGGATTTCAGTCGAAACAATGGTATCCGCCAATGGATTTACCGAACAGGTAGGGGGAGTAATATCAATCGTATTCATCCAAACATTAGTCAGTATGGGTTCATTGAAATCGAAAATAATGTTGGCTTGATTTTCAATCACATCGTATGTATTCAATGTAGGATAGGATTTTATGGAATAACTGACAAGCCCATCACCCTCCGGAGGATTGATATTCGGATATAATATACCAATGAATGGGTTTTCAGTAAAATCCATTGTATTCGGATCCAATGATAATAACCTCCAACTGACAACTCCCTCCATGAGGTCCAATTTGGCATTAATCCTGACTATCAGATTTTCCTGCGGCCTTAAATCAACATCCGTTGTATATTCATAAACATTTTTCGGAAAATCGATCCTTCGTTCTCCAAAAGCAATATTCCCAAAAGAAAAAGTCGATAAATCAAACCTCGCCATATCCAAAGTATCGGTTATCAATATCTCTTGTGCCGGTGCTTGTGCCGTGTCAACATTTTCGAAATAGATAATGAAGTTTTGAAAATCCCTACCTGTAATGAATTGTTGTTCCCCATATCCTTTCGTTCCTACTTTTTCATTCGGATCATAAGAAGTAACCACACTTAAATCCAGTCCATTGATATTAGGTTGTGGAAAAGGAGCAGGGGTATCCGTCAAATCATCAGGGTCATCTTCCGGGCAACCGGTGAAGCAACAGGCCAAATTGGCAGAAGTGTTTCCTCCACTATATAATTCTTCCCAATTGACAAGTTTTTTCACAATCTTAGGTACTGTCCCTCCGGGTATCAATACTGTACAACTAGAAAAACCTGAAATAAGTGACGCACTATAATCCAATAGTTTTTTTGCCGACCCCAAATTCGTCAATGAATCAAAAGACCAATTGATTTCATTTATATTCGGCTCCACAATCAAATCATGTAATGCCGTAACACAATCAACATAATCATTGCCGAACAAACCCAGAGCCACATCTATAATTCCATCCATACAAGGAGAAACGGACGAACTGAGTGGCGAACCATACAACGGGGATTGGCTCCAAGCCTTCATTTGGAAATTCCCAATATCCGGTAATTTAATTTTAAATGAGAAGGTTTCACTATTATTGCTTCTCACCTTCGGCACGACAAACCAATAAACCTTGCCGTCAAAAGGCTCACCATCCAAAGAATCCACAAGGGTATAGGTAATCGTATCGAATACCGTAGAATCCGGAACGACGATATCCATAAGGAAATCCATTTCTGCAACACTAGGTACAGCCAACATAAACGGAACACCAACCGCATCGACATTCCCATTGTTGCTGATATTCACATCAAAGGTCTGCCATCTGTTCGGTCTTAAATCTTCAGAACCGGAAATATTCGCACTTAAAATCGGAAAAATACCCTCGTCTATTCGGAACCCGTTCGGATAGGTATAGGTTTCTCCTCCGAAAGAAATAATAAGATCATAATCACCAACCGACTTCTCCCTTAAATTAAAGAAAGAAGCCACTTGTTTTCCATCCACAATTCTGAATGAATCGGAAGTAATGACTTCCGGGCCATCTAGGGTAATGGTCATACCTTCATCAAAACCATATCCGTAGATATACATGATTACGTCAACGATATTTCCGGCAGAATGAGGCGAATATTGATTGACTCCAACAATATT
>JAHDFN010000078.1 GCA_020628145.1 Saprospiraceae bacterium
CATCATTATCCTCCGGGAGTCTATTATTTCGAACTTGATATGGATGAGGGTGGCATCGGACAGGGCAAAATCATTATCCAATAATAGACGAATTTATAATCCTAATGATAAATCATCCGATCTCTTTCCCATGAATTAATTCCTACTGATCTGATATTTGATGAGCGGAAAACCGTTTTCATATACAAGTAACAACTGCTTGGTATAGGCATCGGTTTTTTCGGTTCGGTTTTCCATTTTGTATAAGGCTTCCAAACCTTTGATGGATTTTTTTTCCAATCCTTTTATGACTTTATCCGTATCGAAATCCTGTTTGGCCTGTTCGCATAAGAACCAAAGCCGAAGGGAGGTCAATTTATTTTCTTCATCGAAAAGATAAAAAGAAGATGGATTGATGGTAACTCCTTCGATTTCAAAACTCGGTTCGGAAAGAGAAAAATATTCGCTATATCCTTCGCCTCTGCTTTTGGAAACGTTCTCAGGTGCTTTTTCCAAGTTCTTTATTTTGGAACTGATACTCTCATATGTATCCGATAGTTTCAGGTTCTGATGCCCCGTATGGATAGCGGTTTCCGTTCCGCAGGAAAAAAACATTAGACATATGAATATCGAAATCAAGCCAAGACTATTCTTCATTTTTCTTTTAATTTATTTTCAATGAATCCAACCAACACGTCCAATGCCGTATGGAAATGGGTGTTGTTATTAATAATGATGTCGGCATGGGGTTTATAAGGAAGTATGAATTTTTCAAAAGTAGGAAGAACATGCCTTTCATAACGATACAACACATCGTCCAAAGGATAATTCCTTTCCACCCTGTCCCTTTTGATTCTTCTAATGACTTTCAGATTTTCCTTGGCATCCAAAAAAACCTTCAAATCGAATAACTCGAAAATTTCCTTGAAATGGAAAACGAAAATCCCTTCTACGATAATAATGGGAGCCGGTTTGAACACAAGCGTCTTCGGTGCTGCCAATTCATTATTGAACGTATATTCCTGCCGGGTGACTTCCTTTCCGGATAATAATTCTTTCAGTTCTTCCAAAAATGATTCCGAATCTATGGAGACCGGAAGATCGAAATTCTTGATTCCGTTTTCGTCTTCCTGTTGTTCTTCCCTTGAACGATAATAATCATCCTGGGATACCACACATATCTGATCCCTTGTGAATCGTTCTTTCAATAATTGGATGAAAGTGGTTTTTCCTGACCCACTCCCTCCGGTAATCCCTATAATGAATGGTTGTTTCTCCATAATGGGAAACAAAGTTAAATAAAGGATCTTAAATTATTATTCCGTATGTACTATATTGTGCCAAAAGCTCAATCTTCCATCAGAAATCAGAATATTCCAATGAAATCCATACTTATTAAATCGGCCCGGATTATCAACGAAGAAAAAATCCGTACAGAGGATATCCTTATTAGGATGGGTAGAATAGAAAAGATGGATGACAATATAGATGTACATGCCGATATTGAAATTGATGCGGCAGGAAAATACCTCATGCCGGGCATCATCGATGATCAGGTACATTTCAGGGAGCCGGGATTGACCCATAAATCCGATTTATATACGGAACCTCGTTCGGCCGTTGCAGGAGGGACGACTTCGTTCATGGAAATGCCCAATACGGTACCCAATACACTTACACAGGAGTTATTGGAGGATAAATACCGAATCGCAGCGAAGAAATCCCTTGCCAATTATTCCTTCTTCATGGGGGCGGGAAATGATAATTTGGAAGAAGTCCTCAAAACAGATGACCGAACGGTCTGCGGAGTGAAGATTTTTATGGGGTCAAGTACGGGTAACATGTTGGTAGATAATCAAAAGACACTGGAACAATTGTTTTCCAAAGTACCTCTATTGATTGCTACGCATTGTGAGGACGAAACGACGGTTCGTAGGAACATGGCCATCTACAAGGAAAAATACGGCGATGATATTCCTGTTTCCATGCATCCCATTATCCGGGATGTGGAAGGATGTTATATCTCATCGTCAATGGCCGTCGAATTGGCTAAGAAACATGATACCCGTTTACATATCCTACACATTTCTACGGCCAAGGAATTGGATTTATTCCGTAATGATATTCCTTTGAAAGAAAAAAGGATCACATCGGAAGTATGTGTGCATCACTTGTATTTCAATGCTGATGACTATATAAAGCATGGAACAGGGATCAAATGTAATCCGGCTATTAAGTCCAAAGCAAATCAGGATGCACTACTCCCTGCACTATTGGATGATAGATTGGATATCATTGCTACGGATCATGCTCCACATACCATAGAGGAAAAAAGTCGGAATTATTGGTCGGCTCCTTCCGGAGTCCCTTTGGTACAGCACTCGCTGAATGTCATGTTGGAATTCTATCATCAGGGGAAAATCTCTCTAGAACAAATCGTAAGGAAAATGTGTCATGCCCCTGCCGACTGTTTCAATGTCGAAAAACGGGGCTATATCCGGGAGGGGTATTGGGCCGATTTGGTTCTATTCGATTTGGAGAGGAAGTGGATGGTTACAAAAGATAATATCCATTATAAATGCGGCTGGTCGCCATTTGTAGGACATACCTTTACGGGCAAGGTGGAAAAAACCATTGTTAGTGGTCATCTGGCCTATGATAATGGTATTTTTTATGAAGATAAGAAAGGTGAAAGGCTGTTGTTTCTCCCTTCATGATCCGCTTGTTCCAAACCGTTTTGGGGTTTTGATTCCATTTTTCATCTAAAAATCGCCCTGCTTCATCGTCTTTTCCAACATGGGGATGTTATTCATATTAAATTGGATAATGTAAAATCTAGGAATATGAAGATTCTGAAGACAATTTATAAAGCTGGTAAAATATTGAAACCCATGAGTGATTTAAGGGACGCACAAAGCAAACATACAGAAAGTATTATCCGTAGCCATGCACTATGGTCGATGGGAGCGGGAGCACTGATACCCCTACCTTTTATCGACAGTATAGGTGTGGCAGCAGTACAGTTGGATATGGTTCGCCAGATGGCGAAAGTGTATAATGTGGATTTTGAAGACACCAAATTCAAGGCTATCGTTTCTGCGATACTGGGTACTTTTCTTGCCCGGGCTGGAGCCAAAAGCATTATCAAACTGATTCCGATTGCCGGTAGCTATATCGGTGGTGCGGCAATGGGAATCATGGCCGGGGCCAGTACTTTCACATTGGGAGAATTGTTCAAGAGTCATTTTGAAAATGGAGGAACCATGTTGGATGTGGATATCGATAGGATGAAAAGACAATTTGCCGAAAAGTTCGAAAAGAACAAGGAAGTCGTAAAGAAGATCAAGAAGGAACACGAGAAGGAACGTGCCGAGGGTGAAACCAAAGGCGGTTTCAAGGTGAAGAACAATGAGGAAACGAAAACGGATTCGGGTGAACCGGCCACGGATTCCCTGATGTCTTCGATGGATATAGCAGAGGAGTTGAAAAAATTGGCGGATCTCAAAAAGAAAGGAGTCATTACCGAAGCCGAATTCAAAAACCTTAAAAAGGCGATGATCGATAAATTCAAATCATAGAGATTATAATCAAGAAGTGATTTCTATGTGTAGGAAGAGCCGATTTTGGCTCTTCCATTCAATAACTTTTAAAAATTCAACCATGCCATCAGAAAATTATTCTTCCGATGAGACCTGTAAGGAGTATATCCAAAAACTGGGAAAGGAACTGGTCGCTACCAACGGCAAGTATAAATACTACACTTTCGAAGAGGTAAATGACGCCCATAGGAAAATCAGTAATGATGAAGGAATCCCCTGGGCGGCGATGAGCATATTCTGTACCGCCGAAACGTTTGAGGAAATCCGATTGAAATTCGAAGGAGGGGAATCCTACGAGGAAAACAGACAAAGTATTTTTCTTGAAATCTTTCCCGACTTATTACTCAATTGGGGGAACTTTGAAATGGAATCCTGGGATTTTTCATGGCTGGATATCGGAAATGTGTTCGAAGGAGCCGGAGATTTTGTAGGAAGTATCATAGGAGGTATATTGGAAATATTCTGATGGTTGTGTGTATTAGGAAATCGAAATCATGATTGATCTGGAAAGAAGAAAAAAACTGGCTCTACATCTGAGACAACTATCGACAGGTCAGATAAGCAATGACGATTTTGAAAAACGGATAATGGATGACGTAACCAATGGTTGGCTTCCTGAACAATATTATCACTCCAAGGAAAGTGAAAATGCCGACAAAATAATCCGACCGATTCTTGAATTCTCATGGTGCTTGTACAATGACACTTATAATCACAAGTTGAAAGGAAAGCACAAATTGACAGACAGACAAATAAAGGATATTGCAAGATTTATATTGTTCCTTCATTCTGACCAAGAATACGATTGGAATTATGTAGATATGACTAATCCAATTATTCGATTTTCCTTTAATGATTTATTGAAAAGCATCATAACCTTTGGGCAGCATTATCGAAATATGAAAATGACAAGGGAACAGGAATTCGAATTAATGAAAAAAGAAGGTGATTTTGAATATTGGCCATTTAAAACCAAGGATGCTTATGAAAAGCAATTGAAAAATCAACCATTTCTAACCGGGCAAAAAAAGATAAGGAAACAAGATATATAGCCAATAGGACAATAGTGATTAACTGAAAGTCCTGTTTTTAATCAGGCACCTGTAGGAGTCTATACACAGAAAAATAATATTGCCATATTACTACCAATAAAACATCAGGAAACGGATTATTCGTCCCTTTTCTGCTATTATTCGTTTCGTGGTTTTATCTCATAACCGATTTCTCGTTTTGGGATAACGGATGCTCATCCGCTTCTTGCCTCTGCTAGTCTGCCGGGAAATGAAGCTTCACAAGCCCGCATATTGTGGTCATCATTTGAAATTGAATGTCAACTACAATATGAAGGTTATGAAAAAAATATTTGAAATCACAATCGCTTTTTGTCTATTCCTAATCGCTTCGAATGGACTTTCAGCTCAGGACGATACTACCTTGTCTCCTTATTTCCAAGTACATTCCGCATCGGGAACAGTAGAACGATTCCCTTTGGAATCAACAACCGTCAATGCCAATATCACGGGCGTTGTAGCGGATGTAATAGTCAATCAGACATATAGAAATGATGGTTCCGAAGCCATTGAAGCCACTTATGTTTTTCCGGCTTCGACCAGAGCTGCGGTTTATGGGATGCAGATGGTTATCGGAACGAGGGTGATAACGGCAAAAATCAAGGAAAAGGAAGCGGCGAGAATGGCGTATAACCAAGCCAAATCCGAAGGGAAAAGAGCTTCGCTTCTGGAACAGGAACGACCGAATGTCTTCCAAATGAACGTAGCGAATATCATGCCCGGGGAAACCGTTGAAGTATCCCTTCAATACACCGAAATGCTCGTTCCGGAAGGAGGTAAGTACGAATTCGTATTTCCTGAAGTCGTAGGCCCCAGATATGCCGGTGTACAAAAAGTAAAAACAGGCACGCCTTATCTGAAAAACGGAAGTAAATCACCATTCCCCATTAAAATATACACACGTATTGATGCCGGTATGCCGATACAGGATATTACCTGTAAAAGCCATAAGGTAGATGTTAAATATCCATCTACGACTACGGCTAAAATCCGTTTGGATGCGACAGCTGAAGAAAAATCGAATAAGGATTTTATCTTGGAATATCGATTGGCGGGTAATAAAATCCAATCCGGTTTGATGTTGTATGAAGGAGAGGAGGAAAATTTCTTCACCCTGATGGTACAACCACCTAAAACAATTAAAACAGGAGAGATTCCTCCGAGGGAATATATCTTCGTGATGGATGTTTCGGGTTCCATGAATGGTTTTCCGTTATCCGTATCCAAAAAACTAATGAGAAACCTGATCGCCAATCTGAAACCGACGGATAAGTTCAATGTCTTGTTATTTGCCGGAGCATCTGCGGTATTGGCAGAAGAATCGCTTCATGCAACGCCCGAAAACCTAAGGGATGCAATGTATGTCATTGACAAGCAGGAAGGCGATGGCGGTACCGAATTACTCCCTGCATTGGAAAAGGCATTGGCTTTGCCTAGATGCGAGTCCAATTTGTCCCGTTCCATCGTAGTGGTGACGGATGGTTATATCAATGTGGAAAGGGAAGCTTTCGATTTGATTCGTAATAACCTGAACCAATCCAATCTTTTTGCCTTCGGTATCGGTTCGGGGGTGAACCGCCACTTGATAGAAGGTATGGCCAATGTCGGAATGGGAACACCTTTTATTGTTACTTCCCCCGACGGTGCCGATGCCAAAGCGGAATTGTTCAGGGAATATATAGAAAAACCTGTGCTAACGGGTATTACGGTGGATTACAATGGTTTTGATGCTTATGATGTAGAGCCGAAATCAGTTGCAGATGTATTGGCTGATCGTCCGATTCTGATTTATGGGAAATACAAAGGAAATGCCAAAGGTAATATCAGGGTGAAGGGATATACGGGAAATGAACATCCTTATTATGCGAATTTCAAGGTAGGAGATGTATTGCCCGATTCCAGGAATATCGCATTGAAATACTTGTGGGCGAGAGAAAAAATCCGCCTGATGGATGATTATAGGATATTGGATGGCGATGAGGAAATCAAGGATGCAGTAACCCGTATTGGTTTGAGATATAATCTGTTGACGGACTATACGTCCTTTATTGCTATTGATGAAGATGAATTGGCATCCAATGGAAATCCGAAAAGAGTGAATCAGCCATTGCCATTGCCGGAAGGTGTTTCCAATTCCGCCGTAGGATTCGATCTGGCCATCCAAGGGGTGGTAAGAAAACCGAAAGCTCCTGTTAGCCCCAAAAAATCTGTCCTCTCGGATGAATATATGAATGTATTGAAGGCATTCCTGAAATTGGAAATGGAAAAGATGAAGGGATGTTTGAAAGAGGAATTGGAATTCAGGGAGAACACAGTCCTTGAACTGGAATTGGATAAGGACGGAACCATCCTTTCCATCCTGATAAAAGATTCGGGATTGGATGAAACCATCATACTTTGCATGCAGGATAAACTCAAAGGAAAACGCTTACCCGGTTTTGCTTTACAGCAGGAAACAACGATTGCCATCCCTGTAAAAATGTTGAAATAAAAAGTTCGTCATTAATTAGTTTGTAGTACTTGCGAGGGGCTATCCAAAGGGATAGTCTCTCGTTTTTTGTCATACTTTGAAATATCTCATCAACAAATAATACCCCAGAACCTACGAATCCTAGACAGCCCCCTGCATCGGTTCGAATACCGTGAATCCGACCTTGATATAGCCCTATCTTGTGCTTGTAATTAAAAATCATTACATCATGAAAAAGATAGGAATATTTGTAGTCTTCTCATTGATTTTCGCCTTGACCATCTTAGGTGTACAATATAAGAATGAACAATTCGACCATAAGAAGATACAAAAGGTGAAGACGGTTAAAACCGTAGCCACAACGGAAACATCTCCTAGATACCATGAGGACATCGTGTATGATGTGGAAATGGGAGAGGAAGAAAGGGAAACCGTAACTTTCATCATGGGAGAGGATAAGGATGAGTCCAATCCTTATTATGCCGAAGCGGAAAAATATTATAGGATGAATCCCACGACTTTCCAGGAAAGATTGATCACTTCCTGTAGATCCTTAAAGGAAATCATGGATTATCTGCAAAATCATCCCACGGATAATGGAGAACCGTATGGCACAATCAATATCGTTGTACATAGCAACGAATGGAAAGGAATAGGCATGTCGATTTTTCCGGAAGGGGAAAGAATGACAACGGCCGGTTTGGAAAACGCAATTAAAGAAGGGGATATAAAGCCTTTGTCGGATGAGGTGGTCGATTATGAAACCGAAATCATAATCTATGGATGCGGTTTGGGTAAAAATGCCAAGATGTTGGAATTGTTAGCGGAAGCGATAGGGGGGAAGGATATAGAATCTCCATTGGTCCGTTCCAGCAAGATGTTTGTCCAATATGAATCCACTACGGATGAATCTGCCAGATACCTGACGGAAAACTGGTATGCATTTTTCAAAACCGGGTATCGTCCTTCGGATGCACATTTGGCTGCACAGTTGGAACAAAGATATCCGACCGAAGAAGTGGATTGGATGGGGGCTTTGTCGAGGAAGGAACCCCGATTTGCAGGAGATAGTTACCATTATTATTTTAATGTCCCTGTGGATTGGATGGTCACTTATGCCGATAAGGACGATATGCCCGATATTTCTACGACGACCGGAAAAATGGAATGGTTGAACGATCAGGAAGAATTGATGGCCGCAATAGCAACAACAGGAATATCGGTAGAACAGTTCAGATGGAAATTCAAAACAACGGAATATACTTTTGAAGATGGAATAACCGAACCGGCCATAAAAGTGGAAGGTAAGACTTCGATTCTTTGTGTCTTGAGAAGCATGACGATAGAAAATTACGATGACCCTACAAGACCTTTACCTTTCGAACCCGATTTGGATGATGAAAGATTTTTCAGTTCGGTGCGGGTGATGGAAGGAAATTCGGTCTTGAGTTTAAAGTAGTCAGATTTTTGATTTTGTATAAGGTTTTTTCGATTGATGTTTGATTCAAAGAGTCGTGAACCGTTTTCATGTCCGATACGGTTTGCGGCTCTTTTTTATTCGGAAAGGATTCGCTCCATTTATCAATCCATATTTAGAAGTTTTTAATTTTGTGCAGATGTACAGGTTGCTTATCACCATAGGATTGTGTTTTTTTACTTGGGCTGTACTCGCCCAACAATACAATTTCATCCAATATTCCATTTCGGAAGGATTGGCACAATCCCAGGTATATGCAATGACCCAGGACAGCAAGGGCTATTTGTGGTTCGGAACACAGGGTGGGGGAGTCAGTCGTTTCGATGGTCGTGAATTCGGTAATTTTTCCACAAAAGACGGATTACCATCCAATTCCATTTCCTCCATTTTTGAAGATAGTCGGAAAAATATCTGGGTCGGTACCAAAAGAGGATTGGCCCGTTTCGACGGGCGGAATTTTGAAGAAATAAAATTCAATGAAAATTCATTGCCACGGGTAGAATCTTTTCTGCAACTCAATGATTCCACGCTTTGGATCGGTACCCGGAAAGGCATTCTCGAATATTCGATTTTACAAGATACTTTAACCCGTAAAAATGTGCATCCTATGTTGGATAGGAATATCGTGCATAATTTTTACCAAGGGAAAAAAGGGATTTGGATCGGTACGACTATCGGGGCATTTCATTTGGGAGAGGATTTATCATGGCTCAATTTGGATAACGGATTAGCGGGGAATGAAGTCCTTGATTTTGAAGAAGGGCATGACGGGCTGATTTGGGTGGCTACCCACGAAGGTGGATTACAATTCATCCAAGAGGATTCCATGCAAATCGTAGAATGGGAAAATATTCCCGATACACGGGAGGCATGGTGCATCCATAAGGACAAGGAAGGAAATATCTGGACAGGTAGGGAAGAAGGCGGAGTCGTTATTTATCATCCTAAGGATTCTACCTGGACCCGTATTTCGACAAGGGAAGGATTGCCGAATAAGAATATCACTTCCATTATGGAAGATGATTGGGGGAATATCTGGTTATCGACTTCAGGTGGAGGCGTAATGAAATATCTCGGACAATTTTTCGTCCATTATGATAAATCCGAGGGTATTCATGGGGATAGGATTTATGCCATACATGAAAATTCGAATGGCGATATTCTTTTTTCCGCATCGAGTGAAGGATTGGCGGTTTATGATTCACTCGGTTTTCAAAAATCGGAAATGGATAGCGGTTACCTGAATGTGAAATGCAAATCGATATTGGAACATTCGGACGGCTCTTTTTGGATCGGTACCATTGGGAAAGGAATACTGATTGCCGATACATCGGGTGTCCGGAAAATAACGATGGATGAAGGTTTGTTCGGTAAGGAAATCCTTTCGATGGTGGAAGATGAAAACGGAGATGTTTGGGCGGCGTCCAATTATCAGGGGGTTTTTAAAATCACGGATCAGGATAGTCTCGGATTTTCCATTCGCAATTTTAATCGACCACACGGTTTGCGGAGCTTACGGATTACACAAATGGTCAAAGGACCGGATAAGAATATCTGGTTTGCCACCCGTTTGGGTGAAGTCGGTTATTTTGAAAAAGGAATGATTCGGAAAATATTCAGGGAAGAAGAAGGACTGACATATGATATTGCTGTTCGTTCCATTGCCTTCGATAGCTTGGGGAATATCTGGGTCGGAACTGCCGGAGATGGAATTCTTAAAGCGGAATTGGTCAAGGATTCCATTCGTTTCAAACCGATTGCCCTTCGGGAAGATTTACATTCTTTTAATATTTATTTATTGATTTTTGATCAGGAAGGAAATCTTTGGGCGGGTAATGAAAGAGGTGTCGATAAATTGACGCTTAACGAATCGGGTATTGTAACGGGCGTTCAGTTTTTTGGAAAAAACAAAGGATTTTTAGGCATAGAAACCTGTCAGAATTCTGCGGTTTGTGATCGGGGAGGAAATCTATGGTTCGGAACAATGAATGGTTTGACACAACATATTCCATCTAAACAACAAGTAAGGATTTCTCCACCGAAAATTCATTTTAAAGGCATCTCTCTTTTTTACCAACCCTTGAGTGAAACCCGTTTTGCCAATTATGCAGATCCATTGGGAGGAATAAAAAAAGGATTGGAATTGCCTTATCATACCAATAGTGTGAACTTCGAATTCAAAGCCATTAATATTTCCAATGCAGATGACATCCGTTATCGATGGAAATTAAAAGGATCGGAAGAAGAATGGTCTCCTTTTTCCCAAAAAGAATCTGTGGATTATTCCAACCTCCCCTCGGGAGAATATACTTTTTCCGTACAGGCGGTTTCCGGAAAAAAATTATTCAGCGAACCGATTACTTCTTCATTTTTAATTAAAGAACCTTTTTGGCAAACACTGTGGTTTAGGTTGGCCGTTGCTTTGTTTTTTATTTTATTATTAGCATCCATTTTATGGAATTGGAAGAGAAGGATTCAGAAAAGGGAAAAAGCCAAACGTGAAAAATTGGAAATAGAAAATCATGTTTTGCAATTGGAACAAAAAGCATTGCAATTACAAATGAATCCGCATTTTATTTTTAATGCATTGAACAGTATCCAGTCATTGGTGGCCACAAAAGATTACGGGACGGCCAGAAAAGAAATCGGAAATTTTGCAGCACTCATGCGAGGTATCTTATCCAATTCCAGGAAAAATAGAATTACACTTCAGGAAGAAATAGACACATTGGATAAATATCTGAAAATGGAACAATTCTGTCAGCGGGTGGAATTCGAATATGAAATACGACCGCCCGAAGATTTTGATCCGGAAGAAATAGAAATTCCTCCGATGTTACTACAACCCTTCGTGGAAAATTCCGTCATTCATGGAATTTCGCACTTGGAAGAAAAAGGAAAAGTAATTATCGAATTCCATACTTACGGAAAATTATTGGAATGCAGGATTCGGGATAATGGTGTGGGTCGGAAAAAAGCGGAGGAACTAAGACAGTCCCGGAAACCCGGGCATCAGTCCGTAGCGATGCAGGTTACCAAAGATCGGTTGGAAGCATTAAAAGGCGAACGGAATTTCAATCCTTTGGAAATCGGAGATATTACCAATGGAAAAGAAGGTGTTGAAGGGACGAAAGTAATCGTCCGTTTGCCTTTGGAATTGGATTTTTAAAGAACTTGCCTTGCATTATATCCGATTCCGAAAATTTAGACTTAAATTTGCTGTCCGAAAGTTTTTACATGAAGTTGTTTAAAAAATGGTTTGCAATCGAATTATTGAATCATTTTTTAAACAATTTCATTCATTTTTAAATATATGATCATGCGAAAAACATTTTACCTTTTATTTTTCACTGTTCTTTTATTGACGTTTAATTCCTGCTCCGATGACGGGAATGATCCTTGTAGTGGAATTAATTGTTTGAACGGAGGAGCACTTTTAGCTTCCTGCGAATGTCTTTGCCCGGAAGGATACACAGGGCAATTCTGTGAGGAACAATCCTGTACGGTCGTTTGTGAAAATAACGGTACCGTTACTTCCGATTGTACTTGTGATTGTCCGAGTGGTTTTGTCGGGGAATTATGTGAAGAATGTATTCCAAAAGTCGGGTTGACTTCAACCAGTTCGATAGATATCTGGGTTTCGGGATCAGGTAGCAACTATGTCAATGACGTGAGCATAGAATTGCCCAATCAGTATTTACTGACCGGAATAGGCTTTAATGAATATACGACTTTATTGCTTGTGGGAAGGGAATTGAATAATGATGGTACTTTAGGGGAAAGAGTAGAGTTCAGAGACGGCTCCGATCCGACGGCACCTTTGGATGCGTTTTATGAAGTACCGGATGGACATGTCATTACCGGGTTCGGCTATGGGAAACATAATCTGGATGGTATTAATTATGCATATAGGATTGTTGTGAATTATAATGAAATGATTTTCGATGAAGAATGTGATTTGGAATTGGGCCCCGAACAATTTTATGACAATGAAGAACCGGGTTCTATCTGGAAATGGTTGAAAATTTCAGATACGAGTCTTGATTCCCGTGAATATTTATTCGGTGGTTTGGGAATTAATTTTAGGCAGCAGTCTTACGATGCTGCTCTACAAATCGAAGCGGAGGCCAGAAGCATTATCAATCAATTTTAGGCAGTAGTTGTATTTTTTAAAATTGAATTTAAAAAGGGTTTGGATTTTAGATCCAAACCCTTTTTTGATAGATCATTGTATGATTATTTTTTCCGTAGGATTTCGCCATCCAGTTTTAATTGGATGAAATAAATTCCTTTCGGATAATTTTGAACGGATAATCTGAAATTATTTTCCGTGTTGGAAATATTCCCGATTTGGCTTTTTATTTCAAGGAACATAGCCAAAATCATTAGGCAAGGGTTCGGGTAGTTCTACTGCCGTCCATATGGTTACAACTCCTTTAGTCCATTACGGCTTGGGAAACATGGCTCTTTCCACTATTTCACATAAGGTATGTCCTATAAGCATATGGCATTCCTGAATTCGGGGGGTGTCTTTTGAAGGTATTTCGATGATGAAGTCCGAATGGATTTTCATTTTCCCTCCTCCTTCGCCTGTGAGCGAGAAAGTAATCATTCCCAATTCCTTTGCGGTAGTCAGAGCCTTGACCACATTACCGGAATTACCTGAAGTGGACAGGCCGATGAGGATGTCGCCGGCCTTACCCATCGCCCTTGTCAGTCGGGCATAAATTTCATCATATGAATAGTCATTGGCAACAGCCGTAAGATACGAGGTGTTGACATGCAGGGCTTCCGAAAACAAGGGCGGCCGGTCGTAATAATATCTGCCGGATAATTCGGCGGAAAGATGTTGGGCATCGGCAGCACTGCCACCATTGCCGCAAAAGAGGACTTTTCCTCCATTTCGCAGAGAACCGATAATGGTATTGGCCATTTCCTTAACGGTTCTTTGAATGTTTTCATCTTCCATCAGTTCCTGTTTGAGTTGGATGGAAGCGATTAGGTTTTTATTCAGGATTTGCTGGTCCATGTTGTTACGCCTTCGTTGACAAAATTATATCGTTGGATTTTACCACCCAAGTTTCCGAGGGTTTCGGTGACTTTGTATTTATTATTGGCCGGACAATAAAAAATCATGAATCCGCCTCCTCCGGCTCCGGATATTTTCCCTCCTCCGGCTCCGGCGTCAATTGCTGTTTGGTAGGTTTTATCAATCAGGGGATTTGAAATTTTACTGGCGAGGCTTTTTTTATGTTGCCAACCGAAATCCAGGATTTCACCGATACGGGATAATTCGTTTTTGAGCAAAGCTTCTTTCATCATATAAGCCTGTTCCTTGAGTTTGAGGGTGGCTTGTAATGCCGTCTCTTCGTTCTTTTTTATATTTTCCCTTTGTTCTTCTATTATTTTCGCCGAAAGGCGGCTGGTCTGCGTATGGTATAAAAGCAGATGGAATTCCAGTTCCTGCAAAGTCTCTTTTTTGATGCGAAGGGGATTGACGATGACTTTATTGTCGGCATAGAATTCCATAAAATTCACACCGCCGAAAGTAGCGGCATATTGGTCCTGTTTCCCTCCGGCCATTTTTAAATCCTCCCGTTCGATGCTGTAGGCGAGTTGTGCGATGTCATATTCGCCCAAAGGCAGTTTCAACCATTCTACGAATGCACCGATAATGGCAACGACCAAAGTAGAAGAAGTACCTAATCCCGAACCGGCAGGGGCATCCATGTGGGTGGTCATTTCGAAGGCACTGGGTTCCAGACCGTAATCTTTGACCATCCTATTATAAACCCCCTTTTGTAGAATCAGATGTTCTCCGATTTCCAATCGGGGTTTGACATCACAAACAATCCGTTTTTCCCGATCAATGGATTGGAAAACGATTTGATCATTGTCTTTTTCCTCGATGGAAGCATAGGCATACATGCTGATGGTGGTGTTGAGAATGGCTCCACCATAGTTATCCGAAAAAGGGCTGACATCCGTACCGCCACCGGCCAGACCGATTCTGAGAGGAGCCCTACTTCTATAAATTTTACCCATGTTTGTCCTTGGTTTGCTAAGAAAACACCAAAGTACATTATTTTTTAATTCCATACACGGGAATCAAGTAACATGCCATTCTTTGGAATAGGTTTTAAAAACAATCCCGATTCCAAATATTTGGAATCGGGAAGTATCTCATCTCTGTATAGAGATTCGGTATGAATTAAGAATTAAATCCTTATTTTAAAACAAATGGATTTGTAATTAGAATTTTCCGACTTTAAGGGTAAGTCCTCCGGTAAATCCTTTGAATGCATTTTCATCCATCGTGTCTATTTCCACTTTATTGGTGAAACGGTATTTTCCACCGATGCCGAGTCTTAGGAATCTTGAAATGTTCAATTCCACATTGACACCCGGTTCTATAACAAATAAAGCATCCCAATCGTAATCTTCTATTTCGAATTCTTCATAGGCTTTGTAATCATAATATCCGCCGGCACCTCCTCCGATTAGGACAGGAAAAGTAAAATGTACGGCTTTATTGGAAAATAAAACCGGTGCTACATGGAGTCCTCCGTAAAATGCACCTACGGCAACTTTGTTTCCATAATTTCCAAGCATGGGGTTATTGCTGAAGATTCCTTGTCCGGAAATCCCTACTTCCAAAATCCGATTGGCAATATAAGAAAATGTCGTACCGAAAACCAAAGCATCTTCATTTGCTATTTGTGTATAACCGGCATTTATCGACCAGTATCCACCCGGCGATCTTTTCTTTATCAGGGTTTGTATTTCCTGTTTTTTCCCTTTATTCTTTTTGAATAAACGCCAGCGTTCCGTTTCGTTTTCTTCTTGGGCTTGGATTTGTATTGCGGCAAGTAATCCTAAAATAATGATGAATATCTTTTTCATTTTGTATCGTTTTAAAGTTATAGGAAAATATATCCGGGAATTAAATTTCAGTATCAATTCCCGGATAAGGCTTTTTAATTTTCATCGATGAGCCTGCCTGAACCGATTATCGAAGAATTAATGTATGGGTTGCCTTTATATCTTACATTACCCGAACCTTCGGTTTTTACTTCAAATTCTTCCGTGACTTGAACATCGGCAGAGCCACTGCCTAATATTTGAACATGTGATTTTTCCACTTCCAATAATTAAATAATTTGGGTTGTTGTGGTTTGGGGCTTAGGGGTTAATCGTTTTCTTCAGTTTCGTATTCTTCGATTCTTCTGTCGAGTCTTTCCTTTCTCCGTTTCCTCCATTCGTTTCTTTTTTCCCTGCAATGCTCTCGGAATCTTTCTTTTTCCTTCCGTATTTTTTTAATAAACATTCTTTTGTCGAATTTAAAAACGATTATTTTTTCTTTGGGATTTTCCTCTCCTTTTTCAGTGGGTGAGGATTTTCTTTCTTCTATTTCGACATATTCTTTTTCTCCGGGAATAATAACCGTTGTCGTATCTTTCGATTGAGCCCATATTGATATCTGGATCAAGGAAAATATAATAATGAATGACTTTTTCATAGCCTATTGTTTTAAGTACAGGACAAAACTTATTCAACCGCCTTGTCAGGTGTTAGTTCACCTGACAAATGCTAGTGAAATGGAGTGTGCGAGGTGAACAAACACCACGCACGGCAACTGGTTTTGTTTTTTGTCCTGTGCTTAGCCTATTGTTTTAACCTTACATCCGTATAGGTGCAACTGTTTTTGATTTTGTTGCAGAAAGAATATTTTTTTGGAAAAAATTATTCAGCCAATGCGGATTCCGTAATTGTCAATGAAACTTCATCACAATTTATTTCGGCATTGATGCCCAAAGGCAAAGTGAATGTAGGGCAAGTATGACCGAAATCCATTCCGGTGATGATAGGCAATTGATCCAGTCCTTCTTCCTCTCTGATGACTTTAATCAGATCCCTGTCATATTCCTTCCAATAAAGATTATCATAAGGGCGGCCGATAAGAAGGGCCTTTATATTTTTGAACACTCCGGATGCGGCATAATTGCGGAGTATCCATCTGAAATTATCCGGTAGCATTTTACATTCGGATGTTTCCATGAACATGATCTTATCCTTCCATTCGGAAGGGGAGACCCAATAAGAGGTGTCCTTGAGGAATTCGAGTACTTCTATACAGCCTCCTAAGAGTTTTCCGGAAACGATTCCTTCTCCCTGTAATTTCCGCCAACCTGTACAAGATTCCAGTTTTCGTGTAATGAATTGATTTTCCGGTTCTGTCCATTCCAATCTCTCGGAAGTCCAACCGTCCGTGTTCGGTAAAATTCTTCCTCTTGGATTTGAAGAAAAAAGAGTTCGTTTCAAATCTTCGACCTGATATTGATGCATGCCGTTGTTTTCTGCAAAACCTATAAGGATGGACGTGCCGTAAAAAGAAGTGACTCCGGCTTTGTAAAAACCGAAGTGGGTGACGGTCGTATCGGATAGGCCGAGGAATATTTTCGGATGGTTTTTTATGACATCCAAATCGACATAAGGTATGGTTCGGATACTGTCTTCTCCTCCGATATTGGTGAAAATGGCTTTGATGTTTTTATCCTCCAGTGCTTCCATCAAATCATCGGCCCTTGCCTTGGGGTTCTTATCTATCCATTCTGCCGATTTTAATGCATGGCGGGTTTCCAC
>JAHDFN010000001.1 GCA_020628145.1 Saprospiraceae bacterium
ATAAATATCCAGCCACTTAATGATTTGATCCGGCGGAAAAGAATTGTGGTAAAAAGTCATATCCGGTGAAGTAAATGCATTTACGCCGGTGGATCCTATGCTTTTTAACAGGTTGTCAAAATCATTGGGCAAGCCGTATCGGGATGCTTTTACGGATTGACGGTTTATTTCCAATTGGATATTGGAATATTCTCCACCCAATTCGATTATAAAATCCCCCTTGTTGGGGTTAGGATATATACGGATAGGACTATCCCACAAATCATCGACATCTACAACATTCATAAAGACACATTCTGAAATGTCGGCACATCCATCCAAACTGATTTCCACAGCATAGTTACCTGTTATATTAGGAATAAATGTCTGCTCCGTCGCACCCGGAATAGGTGAATTATTATTATCACAATCCACCCATTGATATTCCGCCCCGGTCTGCTGGGCGACAAGGGAATTGGAATTCGGTTCTACGGTAAAATCCACTTCTACTATTGAGACATCCAAAATGATTTGAGTATTCCCATCCGAGGATAATTGATAATACGTTCCCGAATTAAAATATTCCATTCCGTTATAATCGGCCTCATTGCATTCGATGAGGTTTATGTTTTGCGTTTGATTGAAGGAAGGCGTATTCATCATATCATCAATGATATGGGATGTGATATTGGTAATAATCGGTTCATTGAAATCGAAATATATGCCTACACTGTTGTTTAGCTCCGTACCATTGGGTAAATCAGGCAGTTGATTTACCTTGAATGTGAGGAAGCCATGACTTTCGGGTTCGTTGGTCGTGCTGTCGGGAAGCATGATATCGTTGAACGTCCATTCCAATACCCGTGGCCCATACATTTTGAATTCATAATCATGGCTGGCTACTCCGGATTGGACGGAAAATATATCGAAATCTTCTTCCAACGTATCCCTGACCACGACGGTGAAGGCCGTATCCGTTCCTGTATTCTGGAATCGCACCAGATATTCCATTTGCTGATTGGGTAATACAAGGTTTTGTTCCGTGATACCAAGAGGAAAACCTGTCTTATCATTCGGGTCGTAGCTGGCGGTTACTATTCCACAAGATATGTCAATGACAGGATCGGCATCATCATGATCGAATTCCCCTATTCGGGAAGCAACCGTTTCCCCCCCACACCATTCGACAGTTGCATTGGGTTGTGAATTTCCCGGATGAAGCGGATGTTGCTCCACTTCCAGATGCCAGGATTGTCCATCACCTGAAAAAGTATAATAAACCGTTTCCTGTCCAAGCAATTGAACCGAATCGAGGATAATTAGATCTCCGTTAATGTAAATAGTAACCGGGCTGAAACATGTCATGTCTCCTTCACCGAAATCACCGGTATTGGTGATGGCAAAGAATATGGAATCATTCTGACAATACCCTTCCACACTAAGGCTCGATTTGTCCCATTCTGTTTCACAGGGTTCGACAGTAGGAGGAAAAGGATTCGGAATCGTATCGAAAACACAATCGGGAGCAGGCAATAATAACGCTTCCATGCATAATGATTGCCCGGGAATTGCTTCGCAATCCACAGTTGAAGTAATATTGAAATCGAAACACTGCCCCGGATTAATCGTCCCTACATCGAATTGGTATTGATGATTTCCTAAATCCGTATAAGGAATGGATGAACCGGTAGGGATGGTTAAAGAGTCCAACTCTACAACCACGTATGCATTTTCCAAAGCACCGGTAGCCATGTAATTATTACAGGCTTGTACATAAATGTATTGATCGGTAAAACAGGGTCGCATAAAAGGCATGTGTATGCTGATATCCGGTTCGGGGCATGGCTCTGTAGAATACAATCCGACTGAAGGGAGCAAGGTTGTAGCGGATACATTATTATCAATGGTAAAACTTTGTACAATATCACAATTGCTTTCCCAGGGGCCAGACAAGTCATAGGTGATACTATAAGCTCCATCAGGTAATGAATCCAGAAACCAGAATCCGACAGGTGATGTTTCCACAATAATCCCACCCGGTTCGATAAGGCCCAATCTACTTCCCAAACCGGCTTCGTTTTCATAGATACAATCGCCATTCACATCATTGAATATGTTACCAAAAACTCCTGATAGGGCAAAAACCCTAGCCTGACCGGTGCCGAAAAAACTTCCTGCACTTTGAATATCGCTAGAAGCAACTATTCCACCATTACCGGAAAGGGATACCGCCCATCCGAAATTGCCACTATTCATCACTCCGTCAATATCCTGTCCTTCCTGCACCCAGGCCGATCCGTCGAATTGGAAAATCCTAACAAGACCCTTGTCATCATGATATATCGCACTAACGGCTAACTTATTTCCATCGGAAGATAAGGAAACCGAAGAACCAAAACGATCATTTATTAGTTCACCATCTAAATCAGTGCCTTTTTGCACCCATGCAGCGCCATTATATTCAAATACTCTCACATGACCTGAACTCAAATCTGCACCGTCGTTGGCCGGTGCTCCAATAGCTATAATATTCCCATCATCTGAAATGGATACGGCTTCTCCTGATTGATCTCCGCCAGCTTCACCGATAATATTTTCTCCGACTTGTACCCAATTGTTATTATCATATTCAAATACTTTCACCTGACCGATATTCCCCTCTCCCTCGTCATTATTAGGTGTCCCTACAATAAGCCTATTTCCATCTCCCGAAAGACCTACATCGTATCCGAATTCATCATAAATAGCATCCCCGAAAAGATGTTGTCCTAATTGTTCCCAGGAATTTCCATTGTATTCGTAGATACTCACTTGTCCGCTGTTGGTCCCATTGGTTTCATTACGGATTGCGGAAGCTGCCAATCTCGTACCATCGGAAGAAAGAGAAACCGACCATCCGAAAAAATCATCGACACTCAAGCCGGTAATATGGCCTATCGTATCCCAATCCGTACCATTATATTCAAATATATGGACGCCACCCGTTACGGCATCTTCATAAGGATCACCTACTGCAAGAATACTCCCATCTGATGATATCGACAATGCACGTCCGAACTCCTGACCAGGGAAATCTCCACTTAGTTTAGATCCTTTCTGCATCCATTCGCTACCATCAAATTGAAATACTCTCACATAGCCATTGAAATCACCGCTTGGAGTTCCCATTGCTATGGTACTGCCATCTTTGGAAAGTTCCATGGACCAACCTAATAAATCATCAGCTCCTTCTCCCTCTATAGCCGGGCCTAATTGTGTTTGTCCTATAAGGCATGAAAATGAGAACAGCATGAAGATTAAAGTAAAAAATTTATTCATTACTCTTTGTAATTTATGAGTTCATATAAAAATAGTACCATCAATATAATACCTATCCGATTGACCGTCATCTTATTGATGCTTTCGTATCTAAAATATGTTGGGTCGAAATTGATTTTAATGGAATGAATTGAAAAGAAACCCCAGTGATTCCAAATCCTTCCAAAAATCAGGGTAGGATTTTACAACGACTTCCGGTTCTTCGATTTCAATGGGAGACAATAAGGCCAAAGGAGCCAAAGCCATTGCCATACGGTGATCTTCATATGTAGAAAAACAAGGTGCATCAACAATGCATTTTCCATTGATGTCCATGCCTTCTCCCTGTTCCGTTGAATGTGGAGTGATGATGACTTTGGTTTTTGCGAGTTCCTGTTTCAAGGCATCTATACGATCCGTCTCCTTGATTCGAAGGGTTTTCAAACCTTCGAATTTTGCGGATATCCCCAATGCAGCACAAATGACGGCTACGGTTTGTGCGATATCCGGACACTCTGTAAAATCATATTCGAAATGAGATGGAAGCGATATCTTTTTTCCTTTTCGGAGGATGATGTATTTATCATGGAAATCGGTAGTGACTCCGAATAGTTCGGAGATCTTTGCGATAACCGAATCCCCCTGTAAGCTTTGTTCGAACAACCCATTGATTCGCAATTCCGCTTCATCCGAAATAGCCGCCAAAGCGTAATAATAGGATGCCGCCGACCAGTCTGCTTCCACTCCAAAATCCTTTGCCTGATATTTTTGTGGAAACACTGTAATGGAGTACCTGTTTTCCTCATATCGAATGCCGAAAAATGCCATCATGTTCAAGGTCATACGGATGTAGGGCAGGGAAACCGGCTCGCCTTTGAAATGAATAGTCAATCCTTCTGGAAGTTGGGGAGCAATCATCAACAATGCGGAAATATATTGGCTGGAAATATCGGCGGCGACCGATATTTCATTTTTTTTTCCGATGCTTTCGGATGGATGGATTCGTAGTGGCGGATATCCTTCTTTATCCAAATATTCGATATTGGTTCCAAGTTCATTTAGTGCTTCAACCAATACACCGATAGGTCGTTGTTTCATCCGTTCGGAACCGGTCAATATCTGAGTGCCTACCTGTAGGGAAAGATAAGCGGTCATGAACCGGAATGTCGTACCGGCAGGGCCGGCATCCAAAGTGTTTTCCGAACTCTCCAACAGTTTGAGAAGTGTTCGGGTATCCTTGGCGGAAGAAAGATTGCTTATTTCGAATGGTTCATCACAAAGGGCTTGTATAATCAATGCCCGGTTGGCAATGCTTTTGGAACCCGGCAGACTTATTTCCCCCTTGAGAATCCTATCTTTTTTATGGAGTCTAATCCGAGACATATTTGTCGGATATTATTATATGTGTAAGGCCCGATCACCCGTCGCTGCCAAAGCCGCCTCTTTGGTGGCTTCGGTAAATGTCGGGTGGGCATGGCTCATTCTGGCAATGTCTTCGGCAGAACCTCTGAACTCCATGATGGCTACTGCTTCGGCTATCATATCGGCGGTCCGGGGACCGACCATGTGAACACCCAGCACCTCGTCGGTTTCCTTGTGGGCCAACACCTTGACCATTCCTTCCGTGTCCATGCTGGCCCTTGCCCGACCTAATGCTTTGAAAGGGAATTTTCCAACCTTATAGGGAATACCCGCTTCCTTGAGTTGTCCCTCCGTCTGACCAACGGCGGCAACTTCAGGCCAAGTATAAACCACGCCCGGTATCAGGTTGTAATTGATATGCGGTTTTTGACCGGCCATATATTCGGTTACAAAAACACCTTCTTCTTCGGCCTTGTGTGCCAACATCGCTCCTTGGATTACATCGCCGATGGCGAAAATGCCTTCTACATTCGTTTGTAGATGAGCATCCACTTTCACCCTTCCCCTATCGTCGGTTTCTATGCCGACATTTTCAAGACCCAGTTTTTCAGTATAAGCGTACCTTCCGATGGCAACCAAGCAATAATCCGCTTTGATTTCCAATTCGTCTTCGGTGTCTCTTTTTTTGAATTTAACGGTAGCGGAACGGCTGGTTCCTTTTACTTCGGTGACCATATGTTTCAGGTGGAATTTGATGCCTAGTTTTTTCAGCGAACGCTGTAATTCCTTAGAGCAATCCTTGTCCATTCCACTGATAATCCGATCAGCATATTCGATGACTTCTACCTCCGTTCCCAAACGGGCGAAAACCGAACCCAATTCCAAACCAATCACACCGGCACCGATAATGACCATTTTCTTAGGTAATTTTTCGATTTCCAATGCTTCGGTTGAAGTGATGACTTTTTTCTTGTCGTAATTGAAAGCTGCGGGAACTATAGGCTTGGAGCCGGTAGCGATAATCGTCTTATCGGTTTTTATTTCCTGTTTGTTTCCTGTCTTAGGTTGAATAGAAATCGTATTCTTATCTACAAAAGAACCCCAGCCGTGATAAACGTCAATTTTGTTTTTCTTCATCAGGAATTCGATTCCACCGCTGGTTTGGGAAACGACATCCGCCTTTCTTTTGATCATCTGTTTCAGGTTCACCTTCAGGCCGGTGACGTCTATCCCATGTTCTTGAAATTTATGAGCAGCATTATGATAATGTTCGGATGAATCCAAAAGGGCCTTGGAGGGAATGCATCCTACATTGAGACATGTGCCTCCCAAGGTGTCATACTTTTCGATAATAGCGGTTTTGAATCCCAATTGTGCCGCACGGATGGCAGCTACATATCCTCCGGGGCCGGAGCCGATTACGGTAACGTCGTATTTCATTGTCGAATGTCCTTTTTGATAAAAACAAAAAAACCTTTGAAAAGGATTTTGTCAAAATGGTTTTTCAGGTCGCAAAAGTACAAAAAGGATATATCATTTGCCTTGATATCTTTTATTGCTTGGAACGATAAATTCCCAAACCTTTTTCGGAGAGGAGAAAAAGGTATTGTTGTTGAATCTCGGCACTGATGATTCGCTGGGGAGGAATAGGCATGGCGATGACTGATTCGCTGGCTTTTCCTAAAAAGGAATTGACGGTATGGATACCATCTTTTTGAAGGAATATATAATGTCCATCCAAGACTTGTAGTCGGGCATTGGGGATATTGAATTTTTCGGAACCGATAAAACGGGAAAAATTATCGAAAATAAAAACTTCCCCGTTTTCCTGACTGAGCAAAACCTCTCCATTGGCTTCGATGATGAAATCAGGGGAATATTTATTGTTGATGGAAAGTGATAAGTCCGGGCTTTCAAAGGCTATTTCTCCTTGGGTATTTATTTTTTTCAATCTATAGTTGTCCTCATCATAAATCCAGACATTCTGATCGTCGGACATTCCGATGGCCTTGATACGTGGAGATTGGGCTTCGAATAAATCAAAGGTGTAGATGGGTTGAAGGGTTCGGTCAAGAATAACGGCTGTCTGGAAATCCCCATAATAAACCAAGATGCTGAAAGGATTGGTTGCATCCAAATGTGTAATGGTTCCCAAATCGAAATTAGAGTAGGTATAAAGCTCTTTTCCCTCTTTGGAATATTTACTCAACTCATCATCATTGCCGACCAAATAGATGTTTTGCAATTTGTCGGTAGCCATGGATTTCCCCTTGAAAGGGATGAGTTTTATCAATTCATAATCCGAAGTATCCTTGAAGGTGGTTGTTTTATCTTCTTCAATAACGGTTCGGGAGTCTGATTCCAAATTAGAAACCGAACCACAGGACAAAAGGAAAATTAAAATGCCGAAAAGCAATAAGATTCTATTCATAGAATTACAAATTAGCGATTTTCCCTTCGGGATTTTCAAAGAATTCCACCTTCATTTCCTTGCCATCAAAAACGGCGTAGGAATTATGGGAGAGCCATTCCCCTAGATTTATATAACGGGAAGTGCCGTTTGAAAGTGTATAGTCGATGGGAAGATGACGGTGGCCGAATACGAAAAAATCGATCTGTTCGTTCAGTGTTTTTAATTTTCGTTCGCTGTAGCCGATGAGCCATTCCTTTTTTTCGCCAAGAAAATATTTTTCTTCTTCCTTGTGGTTTTTACGGCTTCGGTTGCTCCATGCATTCGCCAATCGAATACCGATGTCGGGATGTAACCAACGGAAGAGCCATTGATTGATCGTATTGGAAAAAATCTTTTTCAGCAATTTGTATTTGGAGTCGCCGGGACCTTTTCCATCTCCATGATGAATGAAAAAACGTTTTCCGAAATGTTCCCTTATGACATGTTGGCGATGTATGGGAATGCCTAATTCATCATCCAGATAACGGAACATCCACATATCATGATTACCGATAAAAAACTCTATGGGAATACCCGCATCCCTTAATTCCGCCAATTTGCCCAACAGTCTTACGAAGCCCTTTGGAATGACCTTCTTGTATTCGAACCAGAACTCGAACACATCACCTACCAAGTAAATCATTGCGGCGTCTTCCTTGGCCATATCCAGCCAACGGCAGATACGCCTTTCCCTTTCCTTACTAGGATTCTCCTTCACATCTGCTCCCAGATGGAAATCCGAAATAAAATAGATTTTCTTCATTCAAGCATCGGATAGTGAAACCCGCTTAGACTTTTTCCATTACGCTACCGCATTGATTGCAGGTACGCAATTCTTCCGAATTCATGAAATGATTCATGATGGGTGGCAATTCATTGACGATGTCGATCATGGCGAATTGGGCTTCGTGCAACTTATGGTTGCAACTTTCGCAGAACCACATCAGTTTATCCGTTTCCCCTTCCTTACGGTAACGTTCGATGACCAAACCTATGGTATTGGCTGGTCGCTGGGGAGAATGGGGAATACGGGGTGGCAATAGGAACATTTCCCCTTCTTTGATGTCTATGGTTTCCCTTTCTCCATTTTCGTTGATGATACCCAACTGGATATCCCCTTCCAATTGATAGAATAACTCTTCTCCATCTTCATAGTGATAATCCTTCCTTCCGTTCGGACCACCTACAACCATGACGATGTAATCATCATTTTCAAAATAAACCTGCTTATTACCTACAGGTGGTTTGAGTTCATCCCTATGTTCATCAATCCATTTTTTCAGATTGAACGGTCTGCCTAATGCCATACAGCTAGAATTGAAATTAAATAAGGATAAAATTAATAAAACTTGTCAAAGGCAGTACTTTAACCCAGAAGCCTTTTCTTCTGCTCCTGAAATTCTTCTTCGTTGAGGATGCCTTTATCCCTGAGTTCCCCTAATTGCTTCAACTTGCGGAGTACATCTTCCGAAAGGGAGGAAAGGCCGTCTTTTCCTGAAGGACGAGGAGAAATATCCTTGTTGATTTCCTGTTCAGGCGGCCTGTCTGTCAATAGGATTTTTTCCTTTTCCTTTTGTTGGTTCAACTGTTCCAACAAATCAAAATCCTCCTCTTCTTCGTCTATTACGAATTCCGTATAGCTATCGGGAATAATGGTGTGTTCTTCTTTTACCAGCTCTTTGTTTTCTTCCTCTTCTCCTTTCCATCGATAATTGTTTTTCACAAAATCGTCGAACTCGTCATGAGCCCTAAGGTAAGCCAAAGAATCATGACGATGTATTTTGTCAAAATCCTTGAATCCCAGCCCTACAGAACGGCTGAGATGGTAGAGAGCCTGTTCTATGTCTTCTCCCATAGAATGACAACAGGCCAAATTAAAATGGACGGCTATATCTTTTTCTGAAATTTCAAGGGCTTTTTCAAAATCGTTTTTAGCCCCTATGAAATCATATTGCCTGAACTTACGGATACCCGATGTCTTGTATGGGTTCTTAGCGATTTTCCGTTTGATAGCCTGTCGCCTGACCTGTGCAGGATCGGGTTCATAGGCGTGCCTTGGATCAGATTCGGGTTTAACACCCGATTGCGAGGCAGGAGCAGCCAAGGCTTTTTCATTTTTCATTTTTTGGAGTAGTTGTTCTTCTATTTTCCGAGGATTATATTTAAGATCGAATTGATGATCATCCATAGAGAGGATGATGAGGCCATCTATGAGTCCCATCAGGGCAAAAACCCCACATGTGATAAGGGTTAGAAAAATATACAAGACACCCAGCCCACTCTGATTTAGATAGAAACGGTGAACACCCAAATAACCCAGGAAGATAGCCAGAAGGCCCGCAGTTGTCTTATCTTTCATAAGAGTCTTATAATTTGACGTAAAAATAACATCCTGAATCATAACGTAGTTCATTTATAGACAAAGTATCGATCGAAAACGACTAGGAAAACGTTTGTCATTGGTTTTGGAATAGGATTCTATGGGAAAACTTGATTAATTTGACGTTTCATTCCATTGGAATGGTTACAGGAATCCGGTTTTTTGATGGAAAAGAAATGGAAAATAAGTGTGGACACCGGCGGGACATTTACCGATGGCATCGGTCAACATCCGGACGGCGGGATAAAAAGGATCAAAGTATTGAGCAGTGGCTGCATCAAAGGTTTATTGGTTGCCGGAAAAGGAAAGTGGTGGGTTTCGGATTTAGTAGAGGAGTATAGCTGTGACATTTTCAAAGGTTATTCCATTTATATCAACGGAGAACAATGTGCTTATAAAGTTGAAGCATTTGATTTCGAAAATCATTCGTTTTTATTGGATGGAAATCCAAATATCATTCTACCGGCCCCCTTTGTCCTTACCGCCCATGAAGAATCCCCCATATTAGCTGTCCGATGTCTTACGGAAACGCCGTTGGATGACAAATTGCCTCCCATCGAATTTCGGCTGGGAACTACCAAAGGCACCAATGCCCTTTTAGAAAAGAAGGGAGCAAAAACCTGCCTCATCATCACCAAAGGATTCCGCGACTTACTATACATTGGCACACAGCAAAGACCTGATTTATTCTGTTTGGATATTCCTGAACCGGAATTATTATATGACTTCGTATTCGAATTAGATGCACGAACAGACAAGGATGGTAATGAAATCATCCCATTGAATGAAATAAAAACAACTACCCTTATAAAAAAAATCAAGGATAGCGGATATGATTCTGTCGCTGTAGCATTGCTACACAGTTATCGGAATCCAAGCCATGAACAAACCCTAAAAAAGGCATGTGAAAAATCAGGAATCCGGCAGGTTTCCATTTCGTCCGAATTGTACAAAGGCATCCACTTATTGCCTAGGGCATCTACTACTGTCGTCAATGCCTACCTGAGTCCCTTATGGTATAAATATATCGAAGGCATAAAAAAATTGATCCCGAATTTGAAAATCATGTCCAGTTCCGCCGGGTTGGTTGATGCCGATTCTTTCCACCCCAAGGATGGATTATTAAGCGGCCCGGCCGGAGGTGTCCTCGGTGCCGCAAGTATCGCTGAAAATTCAGGCATAAAAAAAATCCTGACCTTGGACATGGGAGGGACAAGTACGGATGTTTCGAGATATGATACACGGATCGATTATAAATACATCACCCAAATTGGTCAACAAAAAATAGCTGTAAATGCCGTAGATGTCGAAACCGTTGCAGCAGGTGGAGGCTCGATTTGTTATTTCGATGGGTTTAAATTATGTGTAGGGCCTGAGAGTGCCGGAGCCCACCCCGGCCCCGCATGTTATGGTGCCGGAGGCCCTTTAACCATGACGGATATCAACCTTCTTCTGGGAAGGTTGAATACACACTCTTTTAAGATTCCGATTTTCAAAATTGCAGCCGAAAATAAATTAACAGAATTAATTCATGAAATAGAATCAGGAACCCAAGAAAAATATTCCAAAACAGAATTACTATTTTCTTTTGAAAAAATAGCCAGCGAAAAAATGGCAGAGGCCATTCGAAAAATTTCCATTGCCAAAGGGTTCAACCCCAAAGAATATACGCTACTAGCTTTTGGAGGAGCAGGAGGCTTGCATGCTTGCAGTGTAGCGGAACAATTGGGTATTCGAAAAATCATCATACCATACGACGCCGGGCTTTTAAGTGCAAGGGGAATTCAAGAAGCAAAAGAAGAAAAATGGGCGGGCATCCAAATTTTAAAATCATTGAAAGAAACAGAAGAAATACTTCCGGAAATTATCACTACATTAAAAAATAAAATCCTCTTTCAATTTCAAAAAACAGGTATAGAAAAAGAAAAAATAATATTTCAAAAAAAATACATTTACCTAAGGATTTCAGGCCAAAATAATACGATTGAATTAAATATAGGCAACAATATTGCAAATAGGTTTTATAAAAAATACAATAATTTATTCGGGTATGATCCCATAAAAAAAAGCATCGAAGTAGAAAGCATAAAAATATTGGGAATAATAAAAACAGCATTCAATAATAAAAACAACACCATTCCAAAAATCAACAAATTAAAAACCCATCCAGAAGAAAATAAATTAATTTGGTCAAAATTAAATCCCGGTGATTCTTTTCAAGGCGAATCCATAATATCCAATTCATTCGGCACTGTTTACACTCCTTCAAACTGGGAAACAACCATTCAGAAAGACAAGAATATCTTCCTGAATAAAATCGGAACAAAAAAAGAAATCATAGGAAATAAAACCTCCTTGGAACTAGAATTATTTTCTAGAAAATTCATGACGATAGCAGAGCAATCGGGGTTACAATTACAACGCACGGCTTCGTCAGTAAACATAAAAGAACGATTGGATTTTTCATGTGCAATATTGGACACCAAAGCAGAATTATTGGCCAATGCCCCACACATTCCTGTCCACTTAGGAAGTCTTGGTTTATGTGCTAGATTAATTTTAAAAAAATTAAAATTAGAAAAAGGGGATGTTGTTATTACAAACCATCCAAAATACGGTGGCTCCCACTTACCCGATGTTACATTAATGAGTGCAGCTTTTGATCCACAAGGTCGATTAATCGGTTATTTGATTAATCGTGCCCACCATGCCGAAATCGGAGGAACAAGACCCGGCTCCATGCCACCTGACGCCACTTGCCTTGAAGAGGAAGGTGTCGTTATTCCTCCGATGTATCTGATGAAACAAGGGAAACTGAACACAGAAATTCTTCACAATTTAATGACTCAAGGAAAACATCCCACAAGAGCCTATGCAGAAAACAGAGCAGACATCAACGCAGCATTGGCTGCATTAAAATTCGGTGAAAAAGAATTGGAAAAACTATCCGGAGAATACCGCCTCGAAAAAATCCATTTCTACATGGCTGAATTAAAAAAAACTTCTTCTAAAATATTATGGCAATCCTTACAAAAATTAAATAAAAATAATTTTTCGGCTACCGAATTCTTAGATGATGGCAATCGCCTACAAGTCGATATAAAAATCATAGATAAAAAAATAGTTATTAATTTCAAAGGCTCTTCGGATGTACACCCCAACAACCTGAATGCTAACCCTGCAATTGTCAATAGTGTAATAATTTATGTTCTCCAATTAATCACCAACGACAACAGATTACCGCTAAATGAAGGCTTGATGAAAAACGTGGAAATCATCCTCCCTAAGAACTCCCTACTCCATCCTGATTTTGACGACAACCCCGAAAAGTGTCCCGCAGTCGTGGGAGGAAATACAGAAGTCAGTCAACGCTTAACAGACTTACTCTTAAAAGCATTCGGCATTGCCGCCTGTTCTCAGGGAACAATGAATAATTTATTATTCGGAAATCAGACATTCGGATATTACGAAACCATTGGTGGTGGCGTAGGAGCAGGAAAAGGATTCAACGGACGTTCTGCTGTCCACCAACACATGACCAACACCAAAATAACGGATCCCGAAGAACTCGAATTCCGTTATCCCGTTCGTTTATGGCAATTCGGCAAAAGGAATAATTCGGGCGGTGATGGAAAATTCAAAGGAGGGAATGGTATTGTTCGGGAAATTGAATTTTTAGAAAAAATGGATGTGACTTTATTGAGTCAACACAGAAAAGAATTACCTTACGGCTTGGAAGGAGGGGAACCCGGAAAAATAGGAGAACAATATATTATCCGTAAAAACGGCGACAAAGAAAAACTCGAACACATAGACAAGGCCCAAGTCAAAAAAGGAGATCGGATAATCATATTGACTCCCGGCGGCGGCGGATATGGCAAAAAGAACAAACTGGAATAAATGAAAATTTCAACAACAGAAGCATTGGCCAAATTGGCAGAAACAGACAAGGAATTCACCAAACTATTTAGCTATCAAAGCCTGAAAGTTGAAATATACAAACCCGTAGGTGAAGACAAACAACAACCCCATGATCAGGATGAAATCTATGTCATCGCCAATGGTACGGCCACTTTTTTCCATGAAGGAGAAACCACTGATATAAAGGCCGGGGATTTTTTATTCGTCAAGGCCGGAGATGAACATCGTTTCCTCGATTTTTCAGAAGATTTTTCTACTTGGGTATTTTTCTATGGAGCTATCGGAGGAGAAGCCGAAAACGCTAAAAAGTATAAAGAATAAGCTTTTTATTTTTGCTTTTTAGGACGGGAGGAACTCCCATCCGGAATCAGGTATCCCGCATAGATAATAAATCCGCTATTGTACATCCTGCCTGTATTTTCAGGACGGACATCATGGTATTTCCGCCAAGGAGTCAAATCCAACATATAACGACCGCCTGCGATGAACGTACCAATCCCTGTTTCTGTCGGCAGTGACAAATCAAAAACCCATGAAAAATCCCAGCGCCTCAGAGAATACATCGGGCGATGGAGTATCGCATCCAAATCCTGTGTACGGATGACATCTATACCATTTAAACTTCCCGAATAAGTCGTGATTTTCCCTTGTAGCAAATAGGCCGTATCGAATCCCGTTGCAATACCGAACCCCCGATTCCTTATCGGGATATTCCTTTTCAGTAATAAACCCGAACCGATGTAATCCATCCGATATTCCTTATGTTGGAACTGATAACTTGAAGGATTGGATAAATTACCCTCACTCCAATGGGCAACCACTCCCTTACGGATGAACGAAGGTTCGATTTGTAAAAAAGTGTTTTTCCTTATACGGTAAGCGATAGGTAATGCTATGTAAACACCATCTTTCAACAATACCTTTTCGGTGTCATCTTCATCATTATAATTCAAAAAGGTAAAATAACTGATTCCGCCCTGGAATCCGGCGGTGATCTGTGCTTCAGACAGATGAAAAAACAATACGAAGGGAAGGAAGATAGTGAATCGGATAAATGATGTTTTCTTCATGGATTAATTTAAGCATCTTGAATGAAGGGGTTGCATGGTTCGTCCGGAAAAGAGACTAGGGCTGGAGTTTGGAATTCAAACTGCAAAAAATATTCCCTTTTGCCTCGAATCGAACAGAAACCAAATAATTAACGATTCTACACCGATACTTTATTATATTTATCATTCCATGTTAAAACTAATCGGATATGAAAAGACATTTAATTTGGTTTATCGTTATTTTCTTTTGGGCATCCTGCAAGGATGACAAGGACAACGGCTGCAACTACGATGGACAAACCGTCAATAGCCTGCAATACTTGGGAAGTCATAATTCCTACCGAACCAAAACCTACCAACCCATCTTCGATGCGGCGATCAATTTACATAATACGGGCGTTCTCCCCGACGATCTCAATCCCAATGAATGGGATTATACCCACGTCCCTCTGGTTGAACAATTAGAACAATACAATATGCGTTCCTTTGAATTGGATGTCTATTATGATCCGGACGGTGGGCGTTACTACGACAGGGCAGGTAATCTTATTGTTTTTGAGCCTACTGCTTCCGAAATTCCGGAACTACAGGAACCGGGTTATAAGATTATCCACATCCCCGATTTGGATTACAACACACACCATTACACCTTCAAAGATGCACTACAAACCCTCAAGGGATGGTCGGACACCCATCCGGATCACGAACCGATTTTCATTTTGGTGGAATTGAAGGATGCCGCCGCCGGCGATTATGTTTCGGGGTTCAATTTTGCCGAAGCCCTCCCCTATACAGAACAAGCCATGGAGGATTTGGATACGGAAATGAAAGATGTCTTTGGTGCCAATTTGGATAAGATTATCACGCCTGATGATTTCCGAAGAGGATTTTCCAGTATTGAAGAGGCCGCCCTTGCCGGACAATGGCCGACCCTCGGTGATTCCAAAGGGAAATTCTATTTCATTTTCATGGGTAACAATGACAGTAAAACCAATTATACCGCCAATCATCCCAACCTGGAAGGAAGGGCCATGTTCTATTTTACTGATCCCGGCGATCCGAATTGTGCCTTCATCAAATACGACAATCCTTTGGATGCAGGACAACAGATCAGCGAAGCCGTCAGCAAAGGATATATGGTTCGTACCCGGGCAGATGCCGGCACATGGGAAGCCCGTTCAGGTGACACCGCTAAAAGGGAGGCTGCTTTCAACAGCGGCGCCCAGATTATTTCTACGGACTACTACCTACCCGATTCCCGTCATGTGAACAGTGCAGGGTGGACAGACTATTCCGTACAATTTCCGGAGGGGGGTGCTTTCCAAGTCAATACCGTAATCAGTAGTTTCGATTGCCCCGAATAATAAAATCAAACATCGTCATTAAAGGGAAAGGCCGCCCTGTAAATACTTACAGGAACGGCCACCCCATCATCAAAAATATTATTACGGTTTTTTTTAATGAAGGAGGAAGTCGGGTTACTTCCTCCTTCAACTTGGTTATTCAAGGTTTTACAGGGCGTTTTTCATAGCTGTGGGTTGCTTTTGCATGTTTATGAATCGGTTTTGTTTTTCGATGCTTTGTAATGTATTATACGGGAGTAAATCAAGCGGGTTACGTTAAGTATATCCTACTTCGACCAATCCTTGGGAATATCCGATTTCTGCTTGTAATACTCGCCGAAAAACTTTTGAAAATGTACCTTAGAGTTGTTGGAACCAATGTAACAACAGAAGTGTTTCTTACGTTACAATAATAACCGCCCTCCTGATTTGCAGACCATAAGACTTGAATGAAAAAAATAATTACATATTCCACCATCCTGACATTCCTCATTTTGTCCGGCTGTAAGGAACGACAACTGAAAGGGGCCTTCCAGGGAGCCTGGTATAAGGATGGTTTCGACATGGAGGCATTCACGGTAAGGGGAGACTCTATATATTTCCCCGGATTGGATAAGGGATATTTATATGAATTGGATAATGATACGCTTTTTATCCATTTTTCTGAAAAGAAAACCCAGAGCAAAATCCTTAAATTCAGCAGTCGGCGTATGACGGTCTGGGACATGAGCATCACAGACGACACTATTCTTTTACAAAGAGAACCTAGTCCGTTTTTAGATTCTATTCCGGCAGGTGTTGTAGAACGATGACTTTTATAATCATTTCAACAGCCGTTTGAATTGGGCTATGGCAAAATGGATAATGTCTAATGTACAATCCATTTCAAAAAATACAGTTCACGTTCATCTATTAGGATTCTTACAAAATAAACTCCACTTTTTTCAGGCAATGGGAGTTTGGTTCTTTGGCAACCTTCTTCAATATTAATGGTTTGTTTTTCAAAACAAACCCTACCATCAAGTGAAATGATTGACAATTCCATACGGGATGCATCTGAGATTGAGATATTCGAATACATGAATGTCTCTCTACCGGAAGGATTAGGATATAATTCGAACACCCTACTATCTGATTGGAGGCTATGTGTAGCCGTCGTAATTTGGGGAAACACCTGTATGATACTAGGTTCTTCCAAAGTCCCATCTATCTCGACAATATGAAGGGAATCCAATGGCCCCGTATTCGCCCCTTCGAATACTTCATATATGAATGTATAGTTTTGTGTCAGGGGTGTTTCCGCATCCTTTACCTCGACAAATAAAGTATCAACATGAAAATTCCATAAAAACGTATCCGGGAGAAAACCCAAACCCAACGCCATTGCTTCCGGAAATTTTTCCGGCAATAGTTCTCCTGAAGACATCCAACGGCTTCCTTCAAGATTCACACCATTGTAAGAATCATTTAATTCCACATAAGTATAGATATAATCTTCTCCAAAAGCACCTCCATCTGCACTTCCCCATCCGTCAAGGGTATTGGGGGAAGTGACCAAGGGGATACCTAGGAAAACCACACCGTTTTCACGTCTCAGGGTATCCTGTCCAACAACAAAGGAACTTAAAAAAAATCCGAGGATAAGGAGGCAAACAATCTTTTTCATCATATGGAAATGATTAAACCAGAATATCTTCATTCAGTATGGTTTCTATATTTTTTTCAGCCAACCCCGCTATCGTTAAGGATGGATTCGCACAAGCTGTGGAACCGGGAATCAATGCTCCATCCATCACATAAAGATTGTCATAGCCCTTAACCCTGCCTATCCAGTCACATGTTTCACCCATAACGGCTCCTCCTAGAGGATGGTAAGTCAGATCATCTTTGGTTTCAGGTAAAATAAAGATACTGCCGCTTTGGCCTCCATTGACCACATTCATCCTGTCCAATAGGTTGTCAATTGCCGATTTCGGAATATTGTTATTATTCCAAACCAAATCTATATCCTCTCTTGAAGGATTATAATCGAAATATCCCCTATTGGAATCCAAGGTCAAACCCAAATAAATAAGACAATTGCATTCTGTTCCCAATGGATAATTCGCCATATCCAAAACCGTGGGAGAGATGTCATTATTAAAATCATAGGCGGCAGAAGAGGAAGGACTGCTTTGTCTCGCCCCCGTATTTGTGGGAAGAAGTGAACGGACAGACATAGTAGCACCGTTCGAACCCCACCCTTTACCCAGGGTATCATTGATATTCGGCAGATAACCTTTTCCTTTTGAACGCATGAGTATTTTAGTCGTTCCAATAGAGCCGGCCCCCATGAACAGGTATTTGCAATGAAAGGCGGATTCGGCCAATACGGTTCCATCGACATCAATCATTTCCACATTAATACGATAATAACCATCATCTACCTGCTCTATATCCTTTACCTGATGTAATGGTTTTATGGTAACATTCCCCGTAGCCTCTGCCTGGGGAAGATAATTGTGATCCAAGCTTTTCTTAGCACCACTATTGACTCCATATATGATATCTCCGTTGATTGCAGAAGCCGGTATCGTTCCTGCAATTTCCTCCTTTATTATGTCCCAATTGTAAGCTGAAGCAAAGTATTCGATAGGAAGTCCGACATTTTGGGCATGTTCCACATGGACTCTCACAAATTCAAAATATTCACTGTCATTCAATAAATCATCCGGAATAGGTGAAGCCCCCAACATCTGGATGACCCTCGGAAAATATACCGATGCCAGTTCATCGTAATCGATTTCGGATGGAAAAACCTGTGTGAATAACGGCTTTTCAGGAGCGATGGTAATTCCACCATAAACAAGGGAGCCACCCCCTACTCCTGCTCCGGCATATACATCCATGCCGCTATAACGAACCCGCTCCAATACCCCTGCATATCGTTCAAACGTAGGTGAAATACCAAAAGGGTTGAGGGGAGCGATGTTTTCAGTTTCAAACCATGCTGATCGCTTATCCGGAAAAGCCAAAGGAGAGAATGTATTTCCTTCCGGAGTCAAGACCCAGCGCTGGCCTCTTTCCAACATGGTAGTCTTTATTCCGGCTTCTCCCAATCTCAATGCAGTAACGGCTCCTCCGAATCCTGTTCCGATAACCAATGCTTCCGTGTAGTTCTCGAACCTTGATTCCGGGTTGTTATCATCCTTACATCCGGTAGATAAAATAATCCCCGCACTCGCTAGGGCTGTAGTTTTAATAAAATTTCGACGATCAAATATTTTTTTGGACATGAAAATAGATTGGGTTGTTGTTAAGTTTCTTACTACCCCAAATTTACATCATCTCTGCCACAAAATAGGGCGTTAACAGAATTAGGTAAGCTAGTTTACAGATTGCTCAAAACTAATTATTCAACCACTCATTCCAATCACCTAAACGTGTTTCTTCTTTTTCGTTTTTTCTCAGGAGTTCAAGGAAATCCTTACGGGGAATGCCCCTCGCCCCCAAACTGATGAGGTGATCCGTCGGTTGTTGGCAATCGATCAACCAAAAATCCTTTTCCCTGAGTTTCCGAACCAAGGTAATGAATCCGAATTTAGAAGCATTGGATTCCGTAGCGAACATGGATTCACCAAAAAAGCATTTCCCCATAGAAATACCATACAAGCCCCCTACGAGTTCATCTTCCTTCCAGACTTCTACAGAATGGCAAAGCCCCTGTTCATGTAATTCGGTGTAGGAAGTTTTCATCTCTTCAGTCAGCCAGGTACTTCCGGTCTGCCCCTTCCGTGGAGTACGCTGACAACCGGTTATCACACCTTCGAAATCCTGATCGAATGTTACCTTAAATTTTTTCTGATTGAAATAGGGTCGCATACTCTTACTCACTTTGACCTCATCAGGAAAAACAACGAATCTCGGATCGGGACACCACCACAGAACCGGATCCTCCGGATTAAACCAGGGATACAAACCCATTTTATAAGCCAGTAGTAATCGTTCGATGCTCAAATCTCCTCCGACAGCCAATATCCCTTCTTTTCCGGTCATGTGCGGATCGGGAAATTGAAGTTCCTGCGTAAGCCAGAAAATAGGCATGGATGGAATTGGTTTACTTTTTTTGACAAGAAGATTCTTAGTGTCCGTTGAGGGTTCCGGTTGGATTCAAATAATACGGTCGGCTGTGGATTTACAACCGACCGTATCAAGAGTATGTTTAAAATTTAAACATACTCTAGGTTTTTTTTTGAATTCCAAAGATCCAAAGGATTAGAATTCGATTTTTTCCTCTTCGATAATAGCAGATAATCCTCTATCGACAAGTGCATCCTTCAAGGGTTTCAAATCCTTTTTGGAGCCGTTTTTAACTGTAGCCTTTCCCTTAAAATGGATGATAAGCGACAACTGCTCTGCTTGCTCCTGTGTATGGTCCAGGATTTCGGTAAAACATTTAATTACCCAATCGAATGTATTGAAATCATCATTATAAACAATGATAAAGGCGGTTGTCCCCGCAGTGGTTTCTTCGGCGACCAATACATCTTCCTGACTTTGTGTATGGAAAATCATTTTTAATAAAGTTGGAACGATTCAAAAAATATAAAGTACGGAATCAATATTCCGCACCATAAATATAACTATTTTAATGTTGATAAGGTTCCTTTTACTGCATCAAAATCCGGTAGTTCTCCGGCATTATCCAATACTTCGGCATATCTGATGATTCCTTCCTTGTCCACGACGAAGGCGGAACGCTTGGAAACCTGTTTCATTCCCAATACGAAATCCTCATACATTGCCCCATAGGACTTTGAGGCATCACGGTTAAAATCCGACAATAAAGGGAAATTCAGATTCTGTTCGGTTTTGAATTTTTCCAAGACGAATGGCGAGTCTATGGATATCGCCAATACTTGGGCATCCATATTCTGATAAAAAGAAATGTCATCTCTTGTATTGCACAACTCGGTAGTACATACACCGGTAAATGCCAATGGAAAAAACAAAACGACTACGTTTTTACCTTTGTAATCAGAAAGCGAAACTGTTGATTTATCATCGGCTGTCAGGGTGAAATCCGGAGCAGCATCTCCTATTTTTACAGACATCTTCATATAGATTTTCTTGATTGAATGAAGGCAAAAATAAAACATCAAAACAAAAACCACCTGTTCATTGTAATCTTTATTTACATCTTTGTGTTATAATCCCTCTCCTTACCATCATCAAAATATCAAACATGCAACTTTCACCTGTTGAATTCAGAAAGGAGATTGCCAATAGTATCACACATGGTTTTGGCGTCCTATTCGGCATTGTTTCCATTCCCATCCTCGTTGCCTACTCTACATTTGCCGGCAATGTGCCGGCCATAGTAGGAACAAGTATATTCGGATTTTCATTTCTGATGGTTTATGCCTTTTCAACCTTATACCACAGCATCAGCCACCCTAAGGTAAAACTGGCCATGAGAACTATGGACCACATCAGTATTTATTTCATGATTGCGGGCAGTTATACTCCTTTCCTACTTCTATTCTCCTATAATACGACGGGCTTCGCCATGCTTTCCATTTTATGGGGGCTTACTTTGGCCGGTATTATTTTCAAAATCTATTTCGTTAAGCGATTCAGAATTTTTTCGACCTTGGTGTATATTGCCATGGGTGCCCTGATCCTGGTTTCCCCCCAAGAGTTCAGGATGGCCATTCCGGCCGATGCCTTCATGATGTTGGCGATAGGTGGCGCGGCTTATATTTTCGGTGTCATATTCTACCTTTGGGAAAAATTCACCTATCACCATGCCATTTGGCATTTGTTTGTTTTGGGCGGAAGCATCTGTCACTATGTTGCCGTTTTATTAGCCATTATCGAATAGGGGAATTCAAATATAAAGTCTTTGGAAAAAATCAAAAATTACGGAGTACGAATCGCTGTTTTCGGAGGTGTCCAGTTTATCATTTTGACACTTCTAGCAATGTTTCTTTTTCCGGGTGGCACTATTCAAAATCCGGAAGCAGGCTATTATTTGTTTTTTGAAAACTTTTTTTCCGATTTGGGACGGACGGAGGACTTCCAGGGTAATTCCAATTGGATTTCCATGTCTTTATTTTCATTTGCTTTGGCTGTCCTCGGCACCAGTCTTATTATTTTTTTCATAGCCATTCCGAATTTATTTTCAAAAAACGACAACCGCATTAAATTAATTGTTTATTCTATTTCTCTTATCGGTATGCTAGCCGGACTATGCTTTATCGGTGTGGCATTCACCCCTTGGGATATTTTATTTGAAGCACATGTTTTTTTTGTCAGAATCGGTTTCAGGTTATTATTGCTAACCTGCATACTGATAGCCATCCTCATTCATAAAACCTCTTATTTCCCTAGTCGCTATGCATACGCTATCGTATTTGTTTCAATTATCCTTACGGCATACATCATACTCCTCACCTATGGTCCGAAACCCGGAGAATCATTAGAGGGTTTGATGATTCAGGTCGCCGGTCAGAAAATCGTCGTTTACCTTTTAATCTCCGGAATCATGTACTTGGCTATCGGTGCGGATAAGGTTCGGAAACACTTGAAGGAAAAAGGTGGAAATCATCCGTCTGTTTAAAAAACACACCCATACATTTTCCTTCATAATAATATGAAGCCCAAAAAGTTATTTAATTTCCACAAATCCCTTGTTTTCGAAATAAAACCTTGTATGATTCTTTCTTTTATACGAAAAATTAATTTCCTTTGTAGTTGACTGGAATGCATTCCCTCCCTAAGCAAATCCATTGAGTACAATTTCACTCTTTTATCCAATTCTTATTTGGATTTGTCAGGGAGATGTTCCATGTCTTGAGAAAACTATTTTGCAGCAAAACAAGGATAATCACTTCTATGAAGCTTTTTAACTTATTCAAGAAGGAAATCGCTATCGATTTGGGTACGGCCAATACCCTAATCATCGAAGACGGTAAAGTAATCGTGGACGAGCCATCGATTGTAGCGATAGATCGAAGAACTAACGAGGTGATAGCCGTAGGGAGAAAAGCCATGCAGATGCACGGCAAGACCCATGAAAATATAAAAACGATAAGACCTTTAAGGGATGGAGTCATTGCTGACTTCCAAGCGGCAGAGAGTATGATCGAGGGGATGATCAACATGATGGACAATAAGAAAAAGATGTTCAGCTATATGAAGATGGTGATCTGTATTCCATCCGGTATTACGGAAGTGGAAAAAAGAGCCGTTTTCGATTCTGCCGATCATGTGGATTCCAAAGAAACCTACCTTATACATGAGCCTATGGCTGCGGCCCTGGGTATCGGTTTGGATGTGGAAGAACCTGTTGGAAATATGATTATCGATATCGGGGGAGGTACGACCGAAATTGCGGTTATCGCCCTTTCCGGTATCGTATGTGACCAATCCATCCGTATTGCGGGAGACGAATTCACTATGGATATCATGAATTACATGAAACGTCAACATAATATCCTTATCGGTGAACGGACTGCCGAACAGATAAAGATCAATGCCGGTTCGGCTTTGCACGATTTGGAATCCCCCCCGGACGACTTCCCTGTTAACGGGCGGGATTTGATGACGGGTATTCCCAAGCAGATCAAAGTATCGTATGGAGAGATTGCCCATGCTTTGGACAAGTCCATTTCCAAAATCGAAGATGCGATTTTAAAAGCATTGGAAAACACACCTCCTGAATTGGCATCCGACATTTATAAAACCGGCCTTTATCTGACCGGAGGAGGAGCATTACTCAGAGGATTGGACAAAAGGGTGAGCCAGAAAACCAAACTTCCGGTTCATGTTGCGGAAGATCCGTTAAGGGCTGTTGTTAGAGGAACAGGTATCGCCCTGAAAAACACCAATAAATTCTCTTTCCTTATCGATAGGAAGAGCATTTAAACCGGCCACTCGTCACGACTTGATTTTTATTTGCCAGGATACCCCCGAATAATCGGTTGGAATCCTATATTTGTATTTCACGAAATTAGAATCTTCGGTGGAGATATGCGGAATCTGTTCCAACTGCTATTAAAGTACAATGCTGTTTTTATTTTTATCTTTTTGGAAATATTCTGTTTCTATCTGATTATTAAATTCAATGAGGAACAGGCCGGTATTTTTTCGGCGACTACTACCGCCTTCAACGGCATCTTCTACAATGTCAAAGATGATGTTTCCAAACATTTTTCATTGGAAGAGGAAAACGACAAACTTGCAGAAGACAATACCCTCCTTTTTGCCCGTTTGGAAGAGTCCAAATTCAACAATATCATAGAATCCGATACATCGTACCAACAGCAATATACCTATACCTCTGCAAGAGTTGTCAACAATTCCACCAACCGCTCCAACAACTACCTAACCATTAACAGGGGGAAAAAACATGGTATAAAAAAACATACCGGCGTTATTGGTGGAAATGGGTTGGTCGGCATCGTATTGGCAACATCAGAGCATTTTTCAACCATCATGTCCTTGTTGCACCAACAAACTAAGATTTCCGTTGCCATTAAGAATAAAAATTATTTCGGATCTTTGGTATGGAATGGGAAAAATTCCCGGCACATGGAACTGGAAGCGATTTCAAGGGATGCTGAAATCCTTGTTGGTGACACTATTGTCACCAGTGGATATTCCAGTATTTTTCCCGGAGGTATAATGGTAGGACTTGTTAATGAAGTAGATAACGTGGAAGGTTCATCCTTTCATGAAATCAATGTGGAATTATCCCAAAATCTGAATAATATCAGATATTGTTATGTTGTCAGCAATCTCCTACAGGAAGAACAAACAGCACTAGAAGCCGAATTGAAGAATGAATAGGTTGGTTTTTGTAAATATTCTCCGATTTCTCGGATTGGTCGTCTTACAGGTTTTCATCCTACAAGGACTGAATTTCGGCGGCAATTCCATTCTAGGATATTTCCATATCATTATCTATCCGTTATTCATCCTCCTTCTTCCACATGACATTCCCAATTGGGCCTTAATCCTATTAGGTTTCCTTATTGGAATTACCATTGATTTATTTTACAATTCGATTGGTGTACACGCCGCCGCATCTGTTCTCACAGCAACACTGAGGCCGATAATCCTCAAAATGCAGGAACCCAACGGAGGCTACACATCAGGTCAAAGCCCTACGAGATACCGACTAGGCACAGGGCCTTTTATCCGATATACATCGATTCTTTACGGCATCCATCTAATTTGGTATTTTTCCATGGAATTGTTCACCATCGCCTATATCGATCAGATTCTGGTTAGATCCATTATCAGTTTCTTTATTTCCATGCCATTGGTCATCCTTTACTCTTTCCTGCTCAATCCTAAAAACTAATTTCCGATGGCTCAGGATAGCTACAATAATAGGCAACATATCATCCGAGGCTTTTTCATATTAATTGGCATTGCCCTTATTGCCAAAAGTTTCCAATTACAAGTTATTGATACCTCTTATGCAGAAACCGCCCGGGCAGTCGTTGTTTCGGATTTGACCTTATACCCTTCCCGGGGCTTGATCTATGATAGGAACAAGGAATTACTGGTTACTAATCGGGCGATGTATGACCTGATGGTGATTTATGATTTGGTAGGTGAAATGGATACGGCCAAGTTTTGCCAATTGTTAGACATCGATAAACCTGATTTTGAAAAACGATTGGGCAAGGATTTTTCCGATGACCGATTCGATAAAAAAGTACCTTTCCCCTTTTTGAAAAAAATATCCGCAGAACAATATGCCCGATTCCAGGAAAGCCTTTATCAGTTCCCTGGTTTTTTCGTACAAATGAGAAATGTAAGAAGTTATCCCAATAAGGTAGGGGCACATATTTTGGGATATATCAACGAGGTTACCCAGAATCAGATAGACAAGTCCGAAGGAAAATACAAAAGGGGGGATTATATCGGTGCAAAAGGATTAGAAGCCGAATATGAAGGCATCCTGCGGGGTAGAAAAGGGCTGAAAAAAGTCATGAAAGATAATTTTGGAAGGATTGAGGGCAGTTGGCTTGGAGGGGTACAGGATATTTCACCACAATCGGGAAAGGACCTCATTACTACCATAGATATTGACCTCCAGAAATATGCTGAGAAACTCATGGCCAATAAAAGGGGAGGCTTGGTTGCCATAGATCCGAATAGTGGAGAAATCCTTGCCATGCTGAGTAGCCCTGCCTATGACCCCAACATCCTAGCCATAAACCGAAAAAGGAGCGAAACCTTCAACCTACTGGTTAGAGATTCCTTACGGCCTTTTTATGACCGTTCGTTAATGGCCCAATATCCTCCGGGTTCCATTTTCAAATCCTTAACCAATTTGGCGGCTCTACAAATGGGGACTTGGGACAATGGGAGAGGAATCAGTTGTTCTGGAGGATATGATTATGGAGGTAAACGGCCTCTGGGATGCCATAGCCATCAATATGTTTCAAACGGAAAAGAGGCATTGCAGCATTCTTGCAATTCCTATTATTGTCAACTCTTCAGGGAGACTGTAGATCAGTTTGGTTTCAAAAATGCAGGAAAGGGCTTGGATAGCCTAATGGCACAAATCAGACTATTCGGATTAGGGGATACCCTAGGTATAGATTTGCCTAGCGAGAAAAAAGGACTCATCCCCGATTCCAAGTATTACAATAGAATGTATCCCAAAAACAAAGGAGGGTGGAAATCCCCCACTATAATATCACTGGCTATCGGTCAGGGAGAAATCCAGATGACCACTTTACAGATGGCCAACGCTGCAGCAACCATTGCAAACGGGGGTTGGTATATTACGCCCCATCTAGGCAAAGCCATTATCAATGGTGATGAAATAAAAAAACTTGACTACCCTAAGCGAAGTACCGGTATAAATCCTTCATATTTCCAACCGATAAAAGACGGTATGGAACTGGCCGTCAATCAAGGGACTGCTCCACTTGCCCGAATTCCATCCATTACAATCTGTGGAAAAACAGGTACTTCGGAGAATGTCGGGACAGATCATTCTGTATTTTTCTCTTTCGCCCCCAAGGAAAATCCTGAGATTGCCATTGCCGTTTTCATCGAAAATGCAGGGTGGGGAGGATCATATGCCGCACCTATTGCCAGCCTTGTCACAGAATATTATCTTAATGATGGAGAAATAGATCCCTCTAGATCGTGGATTGAAGACCGAATGATCAATAAAAACTTGTTACATGCCAAGTAAATTCCTGTGACCTCCTTTGTTTACACATCTACCCCCATCTCACATAGTACCGCATCAAACATTACAAAACAACACCATACATATATAAATAATTATTAATTGGCATAGTTATTGTATTTTTTTCATTGATATAAAATTTAATATCAAAAAAAATTTCCTGTCACATTTTCTTCCCCCCTCGTGATTGTTTTGGTATCATTCTTGTCTCATATTGGACAGAAGCACAAACAGAAACGATTTACAAACGCACAACCATTAAAACTTTTAGTCATGAGGAATTTATCATTAATATTTTTTGTTTCCCTCCTTTCCCTCCCATTCATAAAAGCAGACTGCACATTCGAATCTTTTGCAGTAGGTGAAGAATTTGCCATCGGTAATATGCTACAGTGGGTCACTTCTACCGAAGTGGACAATCAACACTTTGTCGTAGAGCGTTCTATTGATGGAATCACATATGACGTCATTGGAGAGGTAAAAGGTTCCGGTACTTCCAGTGATGAGCAGGAATATCGTTTCTTGGATTTGGATGCCAGAAAAGGCCGTTCCTTCTACAGGTTGAAACAAGTTGATTTCGATGAGGATTTCAGCTATTCCAAAATAGTTATCGTAGATAAAACCACCAATAACAATTTCATGATTTCCGGTATGAATAACAACCAGAACAATGAGATGGTAGAATTGACCATCGATGCTGTGGAAGAAATGGAAATCACCTGTTCCATTAAGGATATGAAAGGAGATTTATTGGAAGAGCATAAGTCCTATGCCAAAATGGGTTTGAACAACATCACTTTCAATCTAACTTCCTACCCTAATGGTTCATATAGATTGTTCTTGGAGTCCGGTGATGAATCCGAAATGATTACTATCAGGAAAACAATCTCTAGTGAAGAAATCAAGTTGCCCGTGGCCAATAAAGAATAACAATAACTGTCTTTAAAATCCCGTATATTGAAAATCGGTTCTCCTTTCGGGAGGCCGATTTTTTTATTGGTCTTATATTCCTTAATCATGAAAAAAAGCCTCCTTTTTCCTTTATTGTTGATATCCGTTTTTCTTTATTCCCAAGGACAGATAGATAAAAGATCCAATCCTGTAGTTGAATTTATTGAAGCTATCCAAACTGCCGATAAGGAAAAAATAGCCCAACATGTTTCCTATCCATTGAAAAGAAAATATCCCTTACCTGCCGTAGAGCATGAAGCCGATTTCGTCCTACGATTTGATGAAATATTCGATAAGGAACTTATGGATAAGATAATAAATTCCGATCCTCAAAATGATTGGTCCAAAGTCGGATGGAGGGGCATAATGCTTTCCGGCGGTGTCCTTTGGTTAGATACGGAAGGTCGATTACTTGCCATTAACCGCCTGTCTCAAAAAGAAAAAGAAAGGAGGGAGGCTATGATTGAGGAAAATCGCTTGAACCTTCATGTTTCGATACTGAGATACAAAGCACCCATTCTACAACTGGAAACCGAAAAATTCAGGGTAAGGATAGATGACTTGGGAGACGGTAATTATCGATATGTTTCCTGGCCTATTGACAAAACCATGAGAGACCAGCCCAGTTTGGTTTTGAAAAAAGGAGAAGTTTTTTTTGAAGGAACCGGAAGTAACCATCGGTATGAATTCAAAAGCGGGCCTTACACCTATATCATAGCCATCCATCATATGGCAGAAGACGGTTTCCCACCTGCTCACCTTAGGGTATTAAAAAAAGAAGAACGGATACTCAATCAAGCAGCAATACGCTTGGAGCGTTAGTGTCCGATCTGATCAGAATATTTTGGATTCGGCTGCCTGGAGTACATTCCAACCATTGAGGTAAGTGTGGATGAAAACGACGGCAGAACAATTGTTTTCATTCCATTCCGCAGGTAAAATCATGCTGTATGTTTCCGATCCTGTTGCTCCCTGGGTTCTATTTCCGGTATAATCATTCCCATCGAAATTGGTCATCATTCCTCTCAACACATGCTTATGTGTATAATTTTCATTCTTCCCCTCAGGGGTTAATTGTGGATCAACAATATTATTTTCGGTGACCATAACCGAAATTCTTAATTCATCCGAAACCGTTTCCAAAAAAGAAAAATCGGCTGTAACGGATAATTCACGAGTTGAACTATCGTAATCGTTTTCCAAAGAAATATCGACCATCAAAGGTTCTGCTTTTTCCTGATCGATATATCCTGCCCATTTACTACGGTTCAAAAGAGCTTCACCTTCACTTGGGAAAACCCTACGGTTGATGGTCGCAATAGGATAACCGATTGCGGGCCCCAGTAGGTTTTCGATGGCTGCACCCTCATCCGTCCTGAAATCATATTGACTATCCATATATGGATTGGCAAAGAAACCCGAATGAATCGAAACGGCTATCAAATTATCACCGTGAATACCTAGAAGCAATTCAATCTGTTCGCTTCCTTCCGGGCAATTCACACATTGGACTCCTGTAAATTCTTCTACCAATACTACTCTATTCGTTCCTTCGGGATTTACCGAAGGCCCCAACTCAGAACAGGACGTCATTAATAATGTATAAGTAATGGACACCCAGAAAAACACCTTAAAATATCTCATATTGTTTGATTATCAACATTGGAATGGATAACAATCGTATCCTTTGGACATAAAATTAAAAAATCGGATCGAATCAAACAGGACAAAGCCGAATATTAGCTAAGCACAAGACTAAATTAATTATAAAATGGGTATGTTTTTCAGCATCATGCTTCCTGGGACGATGCATTCACACTCGATTCATATATGTTTTCATAGAATGAATATTTACCCAATGCTTCAATCCCTACGGTAATAGCCGGAGTTGCCGTTTCATCCATACGGCCGAAATAATCTTCCATATAATGGATGACAATACGTAAATCATACACCAAATCCTTTAGACGCATAACACTTCTAAGGGAGGAAGGAAGTGGGCTTGTCCTTTCCAAGAGAACCCTTTCTTCCGCTAGGATGCCAACGATATAATCAGTTACTTCGATTTCCGGTAATTCCACCAAGTGTTCCACAACGGACAAAGCAACATTCAAACCTTCCTTTGGAATCATGGAACGGCTTTGCGACCACTGAAGATATACTTCATATAATAAATCGCAGCAGGCTGTGAAATCTTTGGCGGTAAATGCTTCTTGTGATAATTTCAATTGATTGTAGATCATTTCAATTCTGATTTCATAAGTTGAAGAATACCACAAATTAAAACAAATAATTTGTTTAAAACAATTTGATTTATAAATTGTTTTTCACATTAACAAAAATACCTATGAATCATCCGTGTCCTTTTGGCTCTCTTTGCGTCACAAAATCAATTCGAACCTATTTTTTAACGTTAAATACAAAATTTTTAGAAAACCAACATGGAAGATTTATTAGCAAAAATTCCTGAAAGTTTACAAGGAGACATATTCGGCATGGCCAAGACCCTACTGATGGCCATTGGAGCACTTGTCATCGGTTTCATGGTGATCAATTGGGTGGTCAAACTTGTGAAAAACATCATGTCCAAAAACAATGTGGACAAGGATTTACAACCGTTTTTGGCTTCTATCGTCAGTGTAGGCTTGAAAGTCTGCCTACTTGTGGCAGTAGCCGGAATGTTCGGGGTAGAAACCACATCTTTTGTTGCCGTTTTGGGTGCTATGGCATTTGCCGTAGGTATGGCTTTGCAGGGAAGTTTGGGGCATTTTGCTTCGGGTGTACTTATCCTTTTATTCAAACCTTACCGCACCGGAGATTTGGTTGATATACAAGGGAATGTAGGCGTGGTGGATGAAATCCAGATTTTCAACACCGTCTTATTGACACCCGACAACAAAAAAATCATTATTCCCAATGGAAATATCACCAATGGTTCCATAACCAATATTTCCGGACAGGGAGAAATCAAAGTGGTGATGTCCTATGGTATCGGATATGCCGATGACATCGACAAAGCCAGACAGGTTATCCAAACCGTTGCGGATAGTTGTCCCCATGTCCTTCATGACAAGGAAGTGGACATCTTCGTTGAAGCATTGGGTGACAGTTCGGTCAACTTTGCCGTAAGGCCTTGGTGTAAAAGTGAACACTATTGGGATGTTTTCTTCTATATGCATGAAAACATCAAGAAAGCATTCGACAAGGAAGGTATCGGCATACCTTATCCAACTATGGATTTGAATGTTGTCACCCAGAACTAACATGATTATATCGACTCGATATTAAAGAGTTCCCTTATAGTTTTTTGTTTCTCGTGACTTGATAGGCGGCCATCATCCGATGGCTGCCTTTTTTCATGCCTCCACAAAAGCATAGTACGGATGTCCTAAGTAAGAAATCGATTTCTTACATTTGTATTATGCGTTCCACCAAGGAAAAAATACTGGATACTTCCATTGCCTTGTTCAATGAGCGAGGGCTCGTCAATGTCTCCATACGGGATATTGCCAATGAATTAGGCATCAGCCCGGGCAATCTCACCTATCATTTCAAGAACAAGTCCAATATCATCAATGATATTTACGAACGGATAGTAGGAGAAAGAATAAGCTTGGCCTCCCAAGTAAAACTGATTCCTTCCTTTGCCAACATCAACGCCATGTTGGAACCGTTATTGGAACTGTTTGAAAAATACCGGTTCTTCTATTTGGACATTTTGGAAGTCCGCCGAGCCTATCCTGAAATTGCGGGGAAGCATCAATCCCATATCAATTTCCAAATTGATTTCATCAAGGCCCAAATCGATTATTCCGTAGAAAGCGGCAATATGGTTCCGGAACCGAGTCGGGGATTCTATGCCCGTATGGCCCACACCGTCTGGCTCATCCTTTCTTTTTGGATGAACCAACAAATCATCCGAGGAAAAGAGGATGCCGATTTCAATACGGCACGGACTTCCATGTGGGATATGGTTACTCCATTATTAACCGAAAAGGGCAAAGCCAACTTCGGGATTACACCTTTGAATCAAAAAATTGATAAACCATGACAAAGGACAAAAGAAATAAGCTGTTTCTTTCGAACAAGGACATGCCTGAAAACATCATGGACACAAAAGTCTTTCCGGGCTTTTATGTGACCAATCCCCATTTGCCTTTTTACATCTATACGCCGATTACCATTGCTATGCTCCTAATTGCCGTTTTATATGTAGAAATGGAATATGCCCAAATATTCATTGGCTTGGGTACTTCTCTTTTATTCTGGCCGGTCTTTGAATATTTCATGCATCGTTATCTTTTCCATTGGGAACCCAAGGGGGAATTCGGGAAAAAATTCATTTATACAATCCATCAGGGACATCATGATTATCCGAATGACGGACGGCTGATGCTAGTGGGGCCGATAGTGAGTCTTCCCGCTTTTCTTTTATTCTGGGGATTGGGTTATCTCATCGCCGGACATTATACCCATCCATTCATGGCGGGTGTGGCGACCTGTTATATGTTTTATGATTGGCTGCACTTCGCATCCCATCATTATAATTATGAGAATCAACTTTTCAGGAAGCTGAAATCCCATCATATGCGTCATCACTATGAGGATAATGATAAGAATTTTGCCTTTACGACATTGATTTGGGATATTATCATGCAAACGTTAATCAAGGAAAAGAAAAACAATGGCTGAAGAATTACAACGTAACCTGAGAACGATTCTGGATTATTTTTATCAATGGGAACAAGAGAAGGCCGATGAGGTTTTCCTTCGTCAGCCCATTGCCGGCATCTGGCACGAACTGACTTGGAGGGAAGTTGGGGATCAAGCCCGTAGGATGTGTAGTGCATTACAGCAAATGGGATTCCGAAAAGGCGATCATATCGGTATTTTTTCCAAAAACTGTTGCCATTGGTTCATGGCTGATTTGGCTCTGACGATGGGCGGATTTGTGAGTACGCCTTTTTATCCCAATCTGAATGCGGAACAACTCGGAGAGGTTTTGAAACTGAGTGATGCCAAGGCACTTTTTGTCGGAAAACTGGATGACTGGGCCGGTTCGAAAGATGGTGTTCCGGAGTATCTCCAAATTATAAAGTTCCCACATTACGAAGGAAACGCATTAGTGGATCGAGGGAAGGAATGGGATGAATTGATCGGCAAGCATGAACCCATCCAAGGAAATCCGGATATGGATTTGGAGGATTTATTTTCCGTTATTTTCACTTCCGGGACAACGGGTACGCCCAAGGGTGTGATGTTGAAATATAAATGTCCTGCCCTCCTGATGGAAAATGAAAGGATTCACAATACCCTGGGGATTTTTGATGGTAAGCCGCATCATTTCCTATCCTATCTTCCCTTGAATCATATTGCCGAAAGGGTAATCGTAGAGGCGGCAAGTATTCTGACAGGTGCGACGGTTTCCTTTGCACAATCCTTGGATACGTTTGCCAAAAACCTACAAGAAGTGCAACCGACTATTTTCATGTCGGTTCCCCGATTGTGGTCTAAATTCCGTTTGGGTATTTTGGATAAGTTACCACAAAAAAGATTGGATTTATTATTAAAGGTTCCGTTTATCAATTCCATTATAAAAAATAAAGTGAGGCAGGGTATCGGATTGAGCCGTGCGAGGGTCGTGCTGACCGGTGCGGCTCCTACGCCGGACATCCTGAAAGATTGGTATAAGCAATTCGACATTATCCTACAGGAAGTGTATGGGATGACGGAAAATTGTGCGGGTTGTACACTGATGCCCAAAAATGCGGTCAGGGCCGGAACGGTAGGCAAGCCCTTGCCGAACGTGGAAATAAAAACCGATCCGGAGACGGAGGAAATCATTATGCGGAATCCGTGGATGATGGAAGGTTATTATAATGCACCTGAAAAGACGAAAGAAGTAATCCAAGATGGTTGGATCCATACCGGCGATCAGGGACATCTGGATGAGGATGGGTATTTACACATTACCGGTCGGGTGAAGGATACTTTCAAATCGGCGAAGGGGAAATATATTATTCCGGCTCCATTGGAATGGAAATTCGCCAAAAATCCTTTTATCGAAAATATTGCCGTTGTGGGTCTTGGAATTCCACAACCGTTGGCCTTAATTAATTTATCCGAAATCGGAACGGCCTGCGATAAAACAGAAGTGATTAATAATTTAAAGGAACAATTAAACGAAGTCAATAATCAGCTCGTTGCTTATCAGAAAATCAATTCGATTATTGTCGTGGAAGAACCGTGGACCATTGAGAATAAAATCCTTACACCGACGATGAAAATCAAAAGGAATGAATTGAATAAAAAATACAGTCAACAATATGAAGACTGGTACGAAAAAAAGGAGAATGTAATCTGGGTTTGATTATTATCACATCCTATACCCGAAAATATTGACTTGCATATCCATTGCATATTTTCCGGTTTTATCCATAAATGGTATTCTTCGAGAAGATTCGTTTTCGGTGTAATATCGGAATCCGTTTTTATTGAGTACGGCTAGGATTTTTTCCAAATGTTGTTTTCCTCCATTAAAGGAATGATATTCGATAAAGATATTTTCCACATGTCCCAATGCATCTTCACAATCCGCAATGACTTCCACTTCGGCCCCTTCTATATCTATTTTCAATAAATCGATTTTATTTTCTTTTAAAAGCATTTCCTTTAGGCGGATCGTTTTGACGGTTACGGTATTTTTTCCTTCACTGCCGATTGCTCCTCCGTCTGCTCCTTCGGATGAAAAATCAAGTGTTCCATTTTCTTTCCAAACCGCAGCATTATGCAAGATGATATCCTCTATTTTATTTTTTGTAATATTTTTCTCCAAATATTCAAAAACATTTGGATCCGGCTCGAAGGCATGTACTGTAGAACCCGGATATTCTTCCTTGAAAAAAATACAACTTGTCCCTACGTTGGCTCCGCAATCGAAAATTATAGGTTTTTTATTTTGAGTAGAAAAACGATAACTGTATTTACAGAAAATCTCATGGAACTGCCACACGAATGAAGGCCCGTCAGGTAATTGGAATAAATAACCTTTTGCTTTTGTTTTCAAGGGAACATATCTTTTTTTGTCGCCATATTGCAACATCAAACGAATAAATGTCCGATAATTCCGATCTGTCAGAAAATAATACAAGCCTTTGAAAGTGTGATCCAAAAATGTTTTCATTTTTCCTTTCTTGTATATTTTAATTGATAATGATTATCGGTAACATAATTAAATGCCTTAATATAGCCTTCCATTACGGTATGGACATTTATTTTTTCTTCTATCCATTTTTCAGCGTTTCGTCCCATTTCCTTTGTCCGTTCCGGATCAGATAACATATAATCTATTTTCAGGATCAAATCATTCAAATCACCCTCCTTAAAAAATAAACCATTATGCCCATCTTTAATCAAATGTTTTTCAGTTCCATCACAAACCGAACAAATTACCGGTAAACCCCAGGCCATTGTTTCATTTAGTGATAGTCCTCCCATCCCTGCCAATACATACACTGAACAGGATTTGAAGTAACGCCCTAATAATTCGGGATCGTAAATTGCTCCTAGGAATTTCACATTGGAGTCTAACTTTAAATCGGTTGCCATTTTTTTATACTGTTCCAGTAAGGGGCCTTTTCCTATGATTAATAATTCAATATCGGAATATTTTTCTTTTAATTGATGAACAGCATTAATTAATAGATCCACTCTTTTCCATTCTACCAAGCGTCCAACATGAAAAATACGCCTAGGGTTTTCAGGAAGAATCTTCGAGAGATCTTTAATTTTATTCTTTTGTTCTTTAATTAATTCCGTATCTATCGAATTATAGGTGATGAATATTTTATCCTTCCGTACACCATAGCTCCCAAAAACATCATATGCCTCTTCTACGTAATTGACATGTGCATCGAAAGAACGATACAAGTATCCACTAATTCTCTTATAAATATGTGCCGCGATGGTTAAGATAGTTTTTTTTAAAAACCCTCCATCACTTTCTCCTACATAATAACCGACAGCATTTTCGTATTTGGGTAAGCGGAAAGGAATATCCTTGTAGATTAGTTTTATGTTATGCTCCTTTATTTTTTTTCTTACTCTAAAATCATATAGGAAAGAAAAAGCATAGTAAAAAATTGTAACAACAATATCGGGTTTTTCTTTCTCTAATACTTCTTCAAATCCTTCGAAACTGAATTTATACAATGATTTTTTTTGAGGCAAAAAATGACAACGGAAATTAATTCCATCTCTAGTTTGATGAACACCTTGCCCGATGGAAGATCCGTCGTTTTGTTTAGGGGCAACGACTACGATTTCCAAGCCTTTAATATTATTTAATCTGCTCAAGATTAAATTGTAGTAATGTGGTAATCCGGAAAACATAAACAATACTTTCATTTATTTTTCGGATTTTGCAAGTGCATCAATAAACGCCAAAGGGTCTTTTACCAAGTGACTGTTTTTTCGTAACGTAATGTCATTGTAATTCCACCATTTACTATTCAATAATTTTTCGATTGTTTTTTCATCGAATCGATATTTGATTATTGTCGCCGGTATGCCGGCCACAACAGCATAAGGAGGAACGTCTTTCGTCACAATACTACCCGACGCAATAATGGAGCCATGACCGACTTTCACTCCTGCCATCACCATTGCAGAACTTCCAATTAAAACATCATGACCAATTATTGTTTTCCCCTTATCCTTAACTTCATCATACATATTTTCTTTTACTATACCCCGACCTTCCCCATATAATGCAGAATTAGTAGAAATAAAATCATGCGGATGAGGACCTAATCCGATTTTCACATAATGTGAAATAGAACAGAATTTACCTATGGATTCTGTAAATGGATCAATCCTGACATGATGATTAAACGAGGTATAATCTCCTATTTTTATTGGAGCAAGAATTTCACAACCTTTGTTAATTATTATTTTTCTTCCCAACTCTGAAGAACGTGGCACGAAGGAATTAATTTGAGATCCGGGATATTTAAACGGAATGATTAAGATCGTATAAATCTTTTTCATTAATTCTTTAATATGGAAAATCCAGTATTTCATTGAACAACATTTTCCAATTCCAAAATAGATTCCAACTGCCCTTTAATTATTACGTCATCGGTTTCTATGAATTTTTCCTTTTCCTTTTCAAAGTCAGAAGCAATAATCATAGAAATAATCTCACTAGGTTCCAAAGTATATTTAAAGTGCTTTTTATCAATATAATCCCTTAGCGTTTCTTCTCCGTATGGATGAACGATAATCGTATGAATATCGAACAACAATGCCTCATAAGCTACAGTGGACCAAAAAGTAATTTGGATATCCACTACTTCAAAAAGCTTATACAAATTCAAATCATTCGCCCATCGCAAATCAAAATTACTGCAACCTTTATTTTTCAACAAGGCATCCACTTTAGATTTATCTGCCATTAATTTAGGATGTAGCCGAATGAACCAAATAAAGTCATCATCCGATAAACGAATCGCTTCAGGCAAAGGGCTTTTTTCGAAATCATCGAAATACTGAAGCGAAACCAATATTTTATGTTTTTTATTTTTTATTTTTTCTATAAGAGAACTATCCATTGGAGATTTCTTAAAAATATTTTTCAAGTAAAAATTCATCCAAGGATTCCCTCCCAAAACAGGGGTATGATTATCCGTCTTGTCCGACCACTTAGCAATCTCCCTTAAATTAGACATACCCCACAACCAAAAATGAGATGGCAATAGTTCATACCCTTCTTTTGAAACATTTGTCCATCCATTATATTTATAATTGAAGATACTCTGTTCTCCATGTTGCACCTCTATACTTTTTATATTTAAGTCCCGACAAGCTAGTATTAATCCCATATGTACTTTTGTATAGTAGCAAATGAAAAAAATCGCCTTTGGGCGTATTTCGGAAAAACATTTTTTAAAATATTTCTTATAAGAAAGAATTAGATTTAAATCCTTGGTTAATTTTTTTAAGGAAGCATTAGTTGAAATGTCTTCTTCTTTTAAGAACGATAAGAAGTTAGGCCATTTTTTTATCTTTTTCCTTTCAAATGAAAGGGTGTTTTTTATTCTATTTTGAATTAAAATAGAATAAATAGGTGAATTAATTAGTCGGGAACGATTGTGTCTAGGGTAGAAAAAAACATCGAAAACAGAATATTCCAAAATGGAATATTTTATTCCTTTCGGAATGTGTACGGAAAGACCATCGGCATATTTACTAAAATATTTTTCATTGTATTTTTCTCTTCGATTGTATCCTCTAGCGACAAAAAGAATGTCTGCTGATATGTATTGATTGAGATTCCCTTTGCTGTCCTCCCGCTCCATTTTTCGGGAATTCAATATTTGTTGTATAGGGAATAGGATATTCGATTTGGGTTTAGTCTCGATAGGGGAAGTATTTTCTTTTTTTATTGATGACGTAGTGAAAGAATAAAGTAATCGCAATAAAGGCCAAATGGAAATTCCTTTATATTCGAGTTCGTGAACAGCGAAGCCGGATTCTATTCTTTGTAATATTCCTATTCTTTCTTTTTCTGTCATAAATATTGGTAAGCTTCTTTAAATCGATCCAAATACTGTTCTCCTTTTCCTTTTAGTCTAGAATTATTATAACCCCAAAAAAGCAATCCGTTATCTACCGCACTATCATAATCATTGATTGAATCCCCAATCAGAACACATTCATTCGGATTATAATTATATTTCTCAAGAATTCCGGCAACCAGTTCTGTTTTCGGAGTAGGCGACCCTTGTACGGTAATAAAATATTTAGCCAAGTCTAATTCCTTACATAAAAAATTCAATTCCTTCCCATCGGAACCAGAGACAATATGCATCGGAAAATTCCGATATTCTTTTTGGATAAAATCGACGGTTTCCAAAATAAGATTTTTCTTATCCGGCAATGCCTTTCGCATAATTACCGAATATTTATCTGCCCATTCATTCACTTCTTTATCCGAAATCGATTCCCCTAAAACATTTTCGTAAAAAAAACGAATTTTCACATAGCGGGATAATCCACCATTGATTAAGTGGAAACGAATTAACTCCTCTATTTTTTCTTGAGGAAAGTCTTCGAATATTTTTCTAAATCCTAATTCCCGAACATCGTTAGAATCTAGAATTACTCCATCGAAATCAAAAAAAATATTTTTTATCATTTCATTTCTTTTTTCAAAGCATCTTCCACTTTCTGAACATCAGGTGGGTTATCTACCGCCAAAGAGACCTTGGACATCATCACCATTTTCACCGGTATTTCCAAATCGAAAAAACGCAATATTTCAATATCTTCGAATTCTTCGAATTCTGCTTTAGTCTGCGTCTCTCCATATGCTTTTAATTCATCATAATTAAATGCATAAATACAAACCTGTTTGAGGTATTCGGGATTTTCATTTTTCTGTGACTTAATTCCGGGTATGGCCAAACGAGACATATAAATCAGATCATCATTCTTATTCACCAATACTTTTGGAATATTCACATCACCCGGGTTTTCTTCTTCCGTCAAGGGATACATTCCATTAATGACTTTTCCCGGATATTTTTTTTTCAGTTCCGCTACTCTAATAATATCATCAGGACTGACCATCGGTTCATCTCCTTGAACATTCACATAAATATCAGCTTCAATTTTTTGTGCTGCCTCCCAAAGCCTATCCGTCCCTGTCAATGCAGAAGATGATGTCATGACAACTTGGTATCCCGCATTTTCAACAATCGTTGCAATTCTATCATCATCGGTGGCAACAAAAGTATTTCCTTTCCCTAATGCCGCTTCCACTTTTTCACAAACGTGAACAACCAAAGGTTTTCCTAAAATATGAACCAAGGGTTTTCCGGGAAACCGGGAAGATTGATAACGGGCAGGAATAATTCCGATAATTTTCATATACAATTAAATTAGGGCATAAATTGATGTTTCTTTCAAGTCTCGGTAACGGGTAGGCGTAATGGAACGGAAACGAACCCCATAACCTTCCAATATTTTTTCCAGCGATTCGAAAAATGCATCCATTCTTGAATTCATTCCGGCATTTTCAAAACCATCGAAGCCGGCAAGGAAAATATTTTTCGACCCTTTTTTCAATGCATAGGCTATCGAAAACATCCCGGCATCATAATCCGGCAAAGAAACATTCTCTTTTTCCAGTTTTAATTCTCCTAAAGAAAAAGGCATTCTATAAATATTTTTTCTTTCAGAAAAATCATTCGCTATATTTACCTCCCCCGTAATAATCGTAGGATGATCAGAAAAACGATTTAAATAATTTTCCAATTTCATCCGATTGAGAATGACGATTTCACGATCTTTCATGTTATCGAAAAAACCGGTATGGTTGCACTCTATAAGAGTAGATTTGTTTTCAATCAGAAATTGCGGAACAATGTCCGAAATTTTTCGAAGGCTCGGCCCACCTGCTACAATTAAAACCGATTTAATCTTTTCATCCGAATGATAAATAGGAATATTATTAGTCGGATCATCATCATCGGAAACAAGAATTTTAAGAATCGTTTCGTCCAGAGCTTCCTTGTCGAATTTAGATCTTTTATCTTCCGGAATACCCGAAAGTATTTCAGAAATCTGAGGAATATTAAATCTGTTTTCTTGACTTAAGTACTGGCAATAGGATTGATGGATGTTGTTGATACCACTGAGCATGTAAGTATAATTGAATCCCCAATTATATTTTTCCATCAAGGGTCGGAAGTAATTATCGATAGAAGGAAGCAATTCATCCGGACGAATATGGGAAGCCTTATATTTTTCACGATACCCTAAGAGAAACTGCTCCAAAATCAGGTTTCCCGCACCACGTCCCATTCCCATAACCGTTGCATCTACGACATCCACGCCTTCTTCTATCGCAGCAATGGCATTAGCATAAGCTAAACCTTGATTGTCATGTAAATGAACGCCTGTCAAGCCAGTGAAGTGTTTTCGGATCAGCTTCATTTTCCGTCTCACATCCGAAGGGTAAAATGAGCCATATGAATCGGCGATATAAAAAACATCCAATCCTTTTCCTTCCAATAATTCCAATACCCGAACCAGTTCCTCATCGGGTACCATGGAGCCACCCATCAGATTAAAACAAATCCGGTACCCTTTTTCCTTGAAATAGCGGATAAAACCGGGTGCTGCTCCGGCATGTATGGCCCGGCTGGCTATCCGTACCCAAGAAAAAACAGATTCTGATTCCGGAAGGACATGTTCATCCAGTAATTCGTAATCCGGTTCTTCGCCATCAATAAATTCCTTGGCATCAATCATGAATGCATACTCACATTGTGAATATTCCCTTACAAAGGAAAGCAACTTTTCATTGGAATATTTGAAAAGCCCATAGAAACGATTGCGATCAGGAGATTTATATCCTAACTCGATTAAATCCACACCGGACTTATTGAGGGAGGCAACCAAATCCTTTGCGGCATCCAAGTCGAAATCCCATTTGTTGTAAAACCCCCCATCCCTGAGGGTACAATCCAATATTTTTATTTTTTTCATTTGCCGTTCTACTTACAATCACAATATACGGATGCCACTCCTTAATATGGGGACTCTCTTGCACCTAAAATTGAAATAAGAAATAAAACTAATACTTTTGCAATTGATGTGCCTAAAACTCGTTTTTAACGGAAAAGTATATTTCCATCCATTTCTTTCACTAGGAGACATCAACAACATCAACTTTTGTAGTGGGAATCATCAAACGACAAAGCATCAAGCAATCTCTGGTCACCTACCTGGCAGTAGCCGTAGGTACCTTGAGTTATCTTTTTGTATATACTTTATACCTTTCAAAAGAGCAAATAGGATTTATCCGTTTTTTTCAAGATACCGGAATGCTGGTTGTGCCATTTGTTCTGTTGGGTACTAATTATCTAAGTGTACGTTTCTTTCCTACTTTCAAGAATGAAGAAAACCAACATAACGGGTTTCTTTCCTTTTTGTTATTCATCCCCCTAATAGGGTACACCATATTCGCCTTCTGTTTTCTTTTGTCCTACAACTGGATTCTTGAATATTATCGACCTCGTTTTGGGAATTTCGTCCAATACCTGATCTTCATCCTACCGCTTACTTTTTTCATAGCTTACTGGACTTTACTATCCAGCTATTGTCTGAATTTCAAAAGGATCGTTGTCCCTGCCATTTTCAACAACCTCTTCATTAAATTGATAATACCCACCCTGATTTTGATCTATGCTTCCGATCATATCGGTTTCGATGGTGTGGTCTATGGTATTTTGGCCATGCATTTCACCGTATTTCTTGCACTTATAGGTTATTTAATTTCCTTAGGGCAATGGAGCATGAAAAGTAATCGGAAGATGTTCAAAAAACCTCTGATTAACAAAATGAGGGTTTATGCTACATACAGTTTAATCGGAGGTCTAGGAAGTATCATAGCCACAAGGATAGATACGTTTATGGTCGGCTCATTATTGGATTTGGATTATACGGGCATCTTCACAATTGCACTAACAATAGGTGCAGCGATAGAAATTCCCAAAAAAGCCATAACCGGAATAGCTACTCCTATAGTTTCCCAAGCATGGAAAGATAATGATATACCTCAGATTGAAGAACTATATAAAAAGACATCACTGGTTCAGTTTATCATCGGTTCCTTATTATTAGTATGTATCTGGTCCTCAATAGATGATTTGTTTTCTATTCTTCCGAATGGTGAGCAGTATGCCGTAGGAAAGTATGTTGTGTTGATTCTCGGTTTGGCTAAAGTGATAGATATGGTAACAGGAATCAATAACGAAATCATTAGTTATTCCAAGTACTTCCGCTTTAATTTTTATGCAATCCTGTGCCTAGCTGCATTCAATATTATTACCAACCTTTTATTGATACCTACATTCCTTATCAATGGTGCGGCTTTGGCGACCTTCAGTTCCTTACTCCTTTATAATCTCTTAAAATTCGGATTTCTATATTTCAAATTGAAAATGCACCCTTTTGGGATGGGAACACTTTGGGTGCTGGCTTTCGCCCTTATCAGCTATGGTGTAGGGTTTATCATTCCTACCACAGGTTCTGCGTTTCTGGATATTATAATCCGTTCAACAGCCATCATCATGGCATTTTCAACAATGATATTAACATCAAGGGTCTCTCCCGATGCAAATGAATTATTCAATCAGATAAAACGGATGTTCCTACCTAATAAGAAATAGATGTTATCACGAGATGTTTTTTATGTAAGACAACTGAGGAATTTTGGAAATAGGCAAGGCATTCGTCGAAAAGCGTAGCCATAGCTACGGTTGAGAGGAATAACGCAGGCATATTTTCAAAAGAACCGGTTGGCTATAATCAATCTTTCGTGATAACATCTAATAAATCACTTCCTTTTTTTCTTCTTTCGGGAATCCTTATTTTCCTTTTTGGCTGTTTTGGCTACCGTCTTTTTCAAAGGAACTTCTTTTTTCTTTACTTCCGTATCATCAATGGATTCTATTTCAGGCAAACCATTGTTTTTGAAAAACAAAACCAACCCACCGAAGAAAAGTAAAAGCGTCAACGCAGAAGCCCCCCTCGAAATATTCTCACCCAAATAAAAAGACCGAGGTTCAAAACGCATCTCCAACTTATGTTGCCCCGCCGGCAAACGTGCAGCCCTCAAAAGAAAATCCGCTTTGAAGAAAGGATCATAGGGCTTATCATCCAAATACAAACTCCATCCTTTTTCAGGCGGATAATATACCTCCGAAAAGACAGCCAGTTTTTCGTTTGAAGCCGAGTATTCATAAACCATTTTATCGGGATGATAGGATGTCAGTTTGATATAGGCACTGGAATCGGGCTGTAAACGCAAACCTTCCAAAACTCCGGCATGACTCTTTTGTACCAACGCTTTAACTGAAGGATTCAAATTGGCCAAACCATTCATTTCCGCATCACCATCCGCTACTATTTCATAGCTGTCCACAAACCAGGCATTCCCCAAAGCTTTTGGATTCTTACTGGCTTTTGCCTGGTTCCCTTCACCTTGAATGATATACTTCGTATTGAACATTCCCAAGATATGCATATTCTGCCCTGGATTGGATAAATATCTTTCAAACAAATCCTGATAACGCATCAATTTAGCTGCATGATACCCCCCCATGCTCTTATGGAAAAACGAAGTATTCGCATTGGTAGCAAAATTCCCTGAAGACAAGTCCAACACTCGATAATGCAAATCGGCATCCTTTTGAATCTGGGTATCTACCGGCCGGAGGTTGGTTTCTGCCTTCTTCACAATTGAAGGGTCTTCGAATTTATCAGATGTCAGATATCTTGTATTGAATAACCAGATATCGGCAACTATTAACAAGCCAACACACAGCACAGCCATTAAGGCTTTGATTTTCCCCTTCAGGTATGCCCACAAGAATCCCGCAGATAATAAGATTAAAACCAATGACCGAATCGCATCTGACCGCAAGAGGCTCGCCCTATCTTCTTTAAAGATTCTTGCCAGTTCCGGCCCGGCTTTACCATCGTTCTTACCTGTGAAATCCATTCCATAACTTCCCAACAAAATCAACAAGCACAAGCCTCCTACAATTCCGGCAGCATACATCAAGGCTTTTTGCTTGATTGCCTCATCAATCTCCTTATCAACAAATTTCTGCAACCCCAAAACCGCCAGAATCACAAATGCCAATTGGGCCAGTCCCAATGCCATGGATACAGCCCTGAACTTATTGAACATAGGAAAATAATCCACAAGGAAATGATTGAGGAAAAAGTTGCTTCCCCAAGCAATCATTATCGCCAACATCGCAGAAAGCAATAGCCATATTTTCATCTCACCCTTAACCAAAAACGCTCCCAACACAAAAAGAAAACAGATAATCGCCCCGAAATAAATCCCCATTCCGACAAAGGGCTGGTTCCCTGTGTACATCATGACTCCTGCCTGCCGATTCGCAGTCCTTCTTGCTTGTTCCTTCGGCATTCCTTGTTGCCTGAACAGGCCTTCCAGTTTTTCATGGGATTTTGTACCTTCATAGGATTGGGAAGCTCCTCCTCCCATGAATTGAGGAACGAGCAATGTAAATGTTTCACCAATTCCATAACTCCACCCCCATATATAATCCTTATCCAATCCATCTCCTTTGGAAGCTTTGGCTTTCAACTCGGAACGCCCCCGAATCGTTTCGGAGGTGTATTCATATGTCGGCCATAATTTCGAAGTATTACAAAGCACACCTAACAAGGCGGCAATCACCAATCCTCCGGATGCCTTGGCGAAATGAGACCATTTACCCGAACGCACGGCCTTGACCAATTCGATAATTCCTAAAACAGCCAAAAGCAGATATGCATAATATGTGATTTGAATGTGATTGGCATAGATATGTAAACAGGTTGCCAATGCAAAAATTCCGGCACCCAATAGATATTTTCCCCTGTATGCCAATATCGGCCCTAAATACAATAGGGGCAACAAAGCAAATGTTACCAATTTTGTTGAGTGTCCAGCTTCCGCTAAATCTATATGATACGATGATATACCATAGGCTATTGCTCCGAATATCGCAATCCTCCAATCCACCTTCATTCCTATAAATAACAAATAACAACTGAACATGGCCAACAATATCACATAATGGGACTCGGTAATACTATGCCACAAGAACAAGGCATAGTAAATCGGCTTGGCAAAATTTCCATGTAGTGGATGATATATCTGATAAACGGGCATTCCTCCAAAAGCGGAATTCGTCCACTGAGGCGCCTCTCCTGTTTCCTCTTGCACCTTTAGTATTTCAGCTGACATACCACGCCCCTTACTATTATCTGACTGAGAGAGAACCTTTCCATCTATAACCGCCGGTTTGAATAAAATAAAACTAACGGCAACAAATAATATATAGGCAATAAAATGAGGTAAAACCTTTTTCAATAACCCGTTATCCATCGGAATTCGTTTTGATAATTTTTACAAATCATTCTTATGGTTCCGGTGATGGCCGGATACCGCATCCAAAGGTACATATTTTTATAAATTTGATATTTCATCCATCCTTCTCTATTTGACTCAAATTTTCTTTTGAACTTTTAAAGACCAATGAATATTTATTACATTAGCACCAAATTAGTACAGTCATACTAATTCAAATAACACATTGGCTATGAAAACAGCATTGATTACAGGAGGAAGTAGCGGTATCGGTTTGGAATTATCCAAATTATTCGCCAATGACGGCTATGATTTAGTGATCGTTTCAAAATTCGAAGAAGAATTGAACGCCGCCCAAACACTGTTTAAGGAAAAACATCCGCAACAGAAGGTAATCACATTCCAACAGGATTTGACAACTGAAAATGCCGCTCGAAACGTCTATGAATGGAGCAAATCAAAAGGCGTGGTTGTAGATGTATTGGTTAATAATGCCGGTTTCGGCTCTTATGGCTATATCAACGAGATGGATATCGAAAAGGAAACGGATATGATCCGACTCAATGTCCTTTGTGTATATCAAATGACCCGGTTTTTCCTCAATGACATGGTACAAAGGGATGCTGGAAAAATCCTTAACATCTCATCCATTGTCGCCTTCCAACCCTCTCCGTTCTTTTCTACTTATGCTGCGACCAAAGCATTTGTCAAGAATTTCAGCCAAGCGATTAATTATGAATTGAAATCAAAAAAAAGCAATGTCAGTGTTACCGTTGCTTGCCCCACTTCTGTAAAAACACAATTCCAACAGCAAGCAAATATGGGAGGTATGAAACTCTTTGATAGCTGGATGGCGGTTTCTCCTGAAACAGTTGCCAAGGATGCTTACGTTGCAATGAATTCCAATAAGGATTTGGTGATCCCCAAAAAATTCTTCCACTATTTAAATGAGTTAACCCAAAGGTTGCCCACCGGTTTGTTGATGAAAATTTCTGAAAACCAATTAAAATAAATATACCATATGAATATCTACGGCAAATACTTCAGCCAAGAACATGAGATGTTCAGGCAGGGATTAAAAGATTTCCTAGCTAAAGAAGTCATTCCCCATATCGATCAATGGGAAGAAGAACGTAAAACGCCCAGAGAGATTTGGAAGAAAATGGGAGAGATGGGATACCTAGGACTCAACTACCCTGAGGAATACGGAGGCATGGATGCCGATTTCTTTTATTCCGTAGTCTTCATGGAAGAAATTGCCAAATGCTATTCCGGCGGATTCACTATTGCCCCTCTCGTTATGCAATACATGTCAACGCCATATATTTTCAAATACGGTTCCGAACACCTGAAGAAAAAATATCTGAGTAAAACCATTTCCGGGGAATGGGTAAGTTGTATTGCCATAACAGAACCCGGAGCCGGGTCCGATGCGGCCAATATCCAAACCAAAGCCATCCGACAGGGGGATCATTATATCGTCAATGGTTCCAAAACATTTATTACGAATGCCTTTTATGGCGATTATTTGGTAACTGTCGTAAAAACCAACCCCGAAGCCGGTGTCAATGGTGTAAGTTTGTTAGTTATTGATAGAAATGCCGAGGGCGTTTCCGCCCGTAAACTGAAAAAACTGGGATGGCATGCTTCCGATACTGCCGAATTGAATTTCGATGATGTAAAAGTTCCTGTAGAAAATCTCATCGGTGAAGAAGGGCAAGGCTTTTATTATCTGATGGGAGGGTTGCAATTGGAGCGTTTGGCCGGGGCGGTTTCCGGAGTTGCGGGTTGCGAATCGGCATTGGATTATGCATTGAAATACATGGGGGAAAGAAAAGCTTTCGGTCGCACCATTAATAAATTCCAGGTATTGAGGCATCGGGTGGCTCAACTGGCAACCGAAATCGAAAGTGCCAAGGCATTTACTTATCATTTATGCGAACTACATGGCAACGGAGACTATTGCGTCAAGGAATGTTCAATGGCCAAACTACTCGTCAGTGAATTATCGGACAAGGTGATGTATCAATGTCTTCAATTCTTCGGTGGTTATGGATACATGGAAGAATATAAAATCGCCAGGATGTTCCGGGATTCCCGAATCCTGACCATCGGCGGTGGGTCATCTGAAATCATGAGGGAAATCATTTCAAAAATGGTTATCGATGAAAAACAATATGAAGCGGCAAGGCTTTCGGAAGAAATGCCTGTAAGTGCAAACGGCAATGGTCATTCGAATGATGAAGGACAATTTGATAAAATCTATCACATTATAGAAAAGAATGCAACCAAGGCACGGGCTTTGGGCAACACCTTAAAATTCAATCTTGACGGACAATACATTCATGTCAATGGAAAAGGAGATGCCAATTCGGTAGCCAAGATGAATGAGGATGCAGAATGCACCATTACCGTTTCAGAAGATGATTTCATGGCTTTACTCAAAGGGCAACTCAATCCGATGACGGCCATGATGTCCGGTAAGATTAAAATAGACGGCAATATGGGGGTTGCCATGAAATTGCAAACACTCATGAGTTAGTAAAATATCCGACTTGATTAACCTGACCGGTCATTGGATTCCCGATGGCCGTTTTTTAGATAGTATGACATTCTTTAAATGGATATTGATTTTAATGGGAACCATGATTCTTTTCGGGGGCTTGCTTATTGCTACCATGAGTATCCAAACGCCGATTGACGGCTGCGACACCTTCGGTTTTCCTTATACTTTCCTGAGTCGTTGTAGTGGCAAAACAACTCTATCCGATTCGGATAATGATTGGATATCATATTCCCATTTGATGTTGGATTTTCTATTTTCTTTTATTCTTGTTTTTTTATTCGTTTTTTTGATGGATAGAATTAAAAAATCCATCCGGTAAAATTAAAATGGAAACATGCTGGCACTGACAAAAAAATATGGTGAAAAAAGGGCGTTCGTTACAGGAGCAGCCATGGGCTTGGGAAAATCCTTCTGCAAACATTTAGCCCGGGATGGTTGGACCATTGGAATGTCGGATGTAAATACCGAACAATTGGAACAGGCCGCAGATGAAATTAGAACGCTTGGAGGAACTCCCATTCTTTTTTCCCTTGATGTTTCCGACAGGCAAAGATATGAGGAAGTCGCAGACATTTTTCTGGAACGGGTAGGAGGCATCGACTTGCTCGTTAACAATGCCGGAGTCGGTGACGGTGCCGCATTCCACGAATACAGTTTGGAAAACTGGGATTGGATGATCGGCATCAATCAGATGGGAGTATTGTATGGATGCCATTTTTTCGTACCTACTTTCATGAAACAGAAATTCGGACATATCATCAACATCGCCAGTGCCGCAGGTTATGCCAATGCCCCTCGGATGAGTCCCTACAATATGACCAAGGCCGCAGTCATCTCTCTTTCGGAATCGCTTTATTATGAATTGAAGCCTTTAGGTATCAATGTCTCCGTCGTTATGCCGACCTTCATCCGAACGGATATCATGCAACATGCCAGAGGCTCGGAAGAAGCGATCAAGGCCGGTAGGAAATTACTACAAAAGACAAAACTCCTTCCGGATGACGCCGTCAAGGAAATGTTGGTCAAAGCCGGCAAAGGTAAATTGGAAATCGTCCTACCCCGACAATCCAGAGTGAGTTACTGGGTCAAACGACACTTCCCCTGGCTGTTCAGGAGAACGCTAAGCAATTTGGCGGCACAACAAATAGAAAGGGCCGAAAAACGGAATAAGGCATAAGTGTAATTTTCGTATCTTTTGCCCATTGTTGCCAATCAAGCTTGAAGTGCTTTTTCAAATCATTAAACCTTTATACTTAGCCTATGGAATCCCGCTTGCACATTTCAGGAGATACGCATGATGTTTTCAATCAGGCAAGTCCGTTTTCAAATAGGAACCTTTACGATAATGATATTCCCTTACGGGAATTGCTTTCTCCCAAAATCGGCACGATAGCATCCAGATTATCCGAATTGGGAAAAACCCTATCCCAACCCGAATGGATAAAAAAGGGATTCCAAGCCAATGAAAACACTCCGGTTTTCCACTCTCATAATCGGTTCGGGCAAAGAACGGATACCATAGAATTCCACCCGGCGTATCATGAATTAATGGCATTGGCCATCACTAATGAAATACATGCCTACCCTTGGACACATCCAAACGAAAAACACCGTCACTTCGTCAGAATGGGAATGTTTTATATGCATTCACAAAATGAAGCCGGAACAGGTTGCCCCATATCGATGACTTTTGCCTGTATTCCGGCCATTAGCAAAACGCCAAAAATCGCCAAGGAATGGTTGCCCCGTATATTGGGAAATCAATATGATCCCAACAATATGGTTTTCTCGGAAAAGAAAGGGCTGACCATCGGCATGGCTATGACTGAAAAACAAGGAGGAACCGATGTTAGGGCCAATACGACCCAAGCAGTCGATATGGGTAACGGTTGTTATGAATTGACGGGACATAAGTGGTTTTGTTCCGCTCCGATGTCGGATGCTTTCCTGACCTTGGCACAAACGGATGAAGGACTGACTTGTTTTCTGGTTCCTCGTTGGAAACCCGATGGGACTAAGAACAACATTCATATCCAAAGGATAAAAAACAAACTAGGAAATAAATCCAATGCCTCTGCCGAAATAGAATACAGAAAGGCATTTGCGGAAATCCTAGGAGAAAAAGGCCGGGGTGTTCCGACTATCATAGAAATGGTAGGACTGACCCGCTATGATTGCATGATTGGCTCTTCCGCATTGATGAGGCGGGCGGTTTCCGAAGTCATCCATCATATCTCACAACGAAAAGTCATGGGACGGCTACTGCTCGAACAACCATTAATGCAGAATGTCGTTGCCGATATGTGTCTGGAATCGGAAGCGGCCTTGGTCATGACAGCCCGTGCAGCCCAATGTTTGGAGTCTGAAGATGATATTGCCGAACAATTACTGATGCGGTTGCTGATGCCTGTCGGCAAATATTGGATTTGCAAACGGGCTATGCAATTGGCAGGAGAGGCCATGGAATGCTGGGGAGGCAATGGCTATGTGGAGGAATCCATTCTTCCTCGTATATATCGGGAAGTACCTGTGAATTCCATATGGGAGGGAAGCGGGAATGTACAGTGTCTGGATATTCTACGTGCATTGGGCAAACATCCGGACATATTGGCTGTATTTTTCAGTGAAATGGATAAGGCCAAGGGCATGAATTCGATTTTTGACAAATACCTTAGAAAGTTGAAAATCGAAATCCCACATACCCTTCACCAACCATTTCTAGCTCGGAGATTGGCTGAACAATTGGCTAAAGGTTTCCAAGCGGCCCAATTATTACTGGCCGATAAAAGCCTTGTTGCCGATGCCTTTTGTGAAGCTAGATTGAAACACCAGGGTTTACAATTCGGTAATCTGCCCGATGGTATTTTTACGGAAAAGATCATCCAACGGCATCACATGGGTTAATCAGAAATCACAATCCTTTCCATTTTCCTTGAGCCATTTTTCCTTGTCCTTATAATCCGGCATGGCATTGGAGACCCAATTCCAAAAACGGGCGGAGTGGTTCATTTCCTTCCTGTGTGCCAATTCGTGGATAATGACATAATCCATGACATCTTCCGGAGCAAACAACAAACGGGTCGAAAGGTTGATATTGCCCTTGGATGAGCAACTACCCCAGCGTGTTCCGGTATATTTCAAATTGACCTTCCCTATCGGAACTTGGAAATATATCCGATTCAACTCCCTGACTTTCCTTTCTATTTCGGCATGTTGGTCTGCGGCAATGAGTCTGGAGAGCAAGGTTTTCATGGCCTGTTCATATCCCACATTTTCCTTATTGATTTTCAAGTGTATGATCCCGTTTTTCAGATTACCCGAATGGGATTTGTTCGTTGTTTCTTCTAACGATAATTCATATGCTTTCAAACGGGTCTTAATGTAATCTCCACTTTCGTAAGCTTTTACTTCAAATCGGGTTTTGATATAATCTTCGTTTTTGAGCAGGAACTTTTCAAACCACTGCCAGTGTTTTTTCTTTTCTCCCGGCAATAGGTATCGAGGCAATCTCAGTATAGCCGACTTTTTACCAATGGAACATCTGACATTCCTCCTGTTTTCATAATATACATCCACAGGAAGAGTAAAGCCGTTCAACTCATGAGTAAAACTTTCCTTTTTATAGTTTTTTTTCCGCTTCATAAACATCCCAATAAAAAATGCATCCTATTATAAAACAGAATGCATTGATATATGGTTTATCCTAATTCGGTTACGGTTCCTTTTTACTTTTCAGCCACGGTTCCAAAGCTTCACAGCCTTCATAATCGCTGTCTAGTTTAATGTAGGTATTCGAAATTTTATCTTCGACCCACTCCACCGTTCTCCGACTCTTTTTTTCTTCAATGGCAGCCGTTTTGATTTTGGAATAATCTTCTTCCAGACTTGCTTTATGCGGCTCTGTCATTGAAACCAATTTGAACATCCTGAAGGCTGCCTCCTGCCTGTCGGAAACTATTTTTATAGGTTGGCTTACATTTCCGACTTGCATCGTATCTATTGTAAAATATACATCGACATCCAATTCTCCTGTTTCAAAATAAGTGCTGCCTGTCGCCGGGTTAAGCATCAGGCCATCATTGTAATAGCTCTGTGCTTTATCGGAAGAATAGTCCTTAACAGCCTTTGAGAAAGAGATAGAATCAATCAGGATCAGGTCACGTACCTCCTGCAATTCATTTTGGGATTTCCGCATGTCATCTGCCGTAATGACCGGTTGCACCAATATATGCCGGGTATGGATGCGGTTTCCTAATCGTTCCAACAATTGTATAATGTGGAAGCCGAATTCCGTTTCCACAACTTCTGATATTTCTCCTTTTTCCAGGGTATAGGCCGCAGCTTCGAACTCAGGAACAAACTGCCCTCTTTTCTGCCATCCCAAGTCACCACCCAATCTACCTGAGCCGAAATCATCGGAATGGGATTTGGCCAGTTCCGCAAAATTAGCTCCTTGATCCACAATCATGGTACGGAGTTCAAGGGCCTTATCTTTGGCTTTTTTCTTTTCGTCCGGATTGGGTTCGGGATAATATACGATTTCTCCAATTTCCACTTCAGAATTGAAATATGGAAGGCTATCTACCGGAATGGCATTAAAAAACCCAATGACTTCTGCCGGTGTGATTTTAACATCGGAGATGACTTGTTGTTGCATTCTTTGGGCCAGGAGTTGATCTTTCATGTCTGTTCTGAATTTCTCCTTTGCCTCTCCGATTGTCATCCCATAATAATCGGAAAATTGTTGGGGGTCATTATTCATCATGACCAATATCTGTTCGAAACGGGCATTCATTTGTCCTTCCACTTCTTCATCCAAAACAATAAGGCTGTCCAAGCGAGCCTGATTGACCAAGAGTTTCTGGCTAAGGAGCTGGTTGAGGATAAGGCATTCCGCATCGGGAGGAAGAACGCCTCCCTGGCTTCTGGCCATCGCTATATTTTCATCCAATTCCGATTTCAGCAGGATTTCACTTCCGACGATGGCAATGATCTTATCCAATACTTCTCCTTGTGACCAAAGATTAGGGAGTATCATTCCCGTACACATCAATATGATAAATAACTTTCTCATTTTCAATTAAAATATTTTACGTGTCCCTTCCGCTCTGCTTTCTGATACAACTCCTCACGTGTTCTTTCCACTAATTCCAATTTCCTATTATGAAGGATGAATTTGATGGCATGATTACGAATATAGCTCATCGGGGGTTCACTGTTTTTGGATTGGACTTCCATCACCTTTACGTAGTATTTGAAGCCATCCTTTGTCTGTTCGAATTCCTTTCCTTCTTTCATCGAAGAAATTACATCTTTCGGAAATTCCTCGACCAATTCATCTTTATTGATCCAAATGCTATCCTCCAATTGATAAATCAATGCACTTTCTTCACAGGATTTGGATAACTTTTTCAAATCCGATTTTTCATCACTCTTCCACCATTTTTCAATTTTATCCAAATTAGGTGTATCAGCATCCCATTTCATGAATTTGCACCTCATGATACTGGTTTCCAACTGGAAATGGCTTTTGTATTTTTCATAATAATCCAAAAGCTGGTTTTCGGTGATTGTAGAATCCAATGAAGATTCGGCAATCTTTTTTTCATAATTATGCAAAATCAGGGAAGCTCTATAATCCCTTACCAATTTATCAATATTCAGATCTTTACTCACGTTTCTTTCCGCTTCATACAACATTAGGTTTTCACGAACCCATCTTTCTACATATGCATTCACGATCAAGGAACTATCGGTTGGTGTCGCAGAACGAGGAATCATTCCCTCCAATTCAGATAGATAAAGTGGTTTATTATACACTTTAGCCAATAATATGTCTTCATCGCTCCGATCTTCATCAGGAGGCATACATGCTACTATCCAAATGGAAGCAGCTAGGAATAAGATTATTTTCAATTGGTCTCCCATTCGTTACAATAGTCAAAAATCACCTGATGAGGTTGCTTAGCGTCTCTTGATTAATTTTGACAGCATATTCTTTTTTAAGTTGTTCAATCCATTGTCTTTCCAATTCATCCTGATAATCGGCAATAACATAACCTCTGGCTTCCTTGAGGGACTTTTTCTCCTTAGGTAGGATTTTTTCCAATTTCACAAAGGTAGAAGAATCATCATTATTTGTTTCGGTTGGGGTCATTAAACCTTTCACCCATTTTGTCTTACTATCATTAAGATATTCATACTTGGTCTTTCCTTTTTCCATCTTACTGGTCGTCACCGTCAGGAGATTTCCATTTTTGTTGATTTTTTTCAGAACATCTTCTGATGATTTCTTTCCGGCCAGTTTCCTAGTCTTACCCAATATTTTTTCACTTTGGGATTTCAATGTATATGTGCTGGCCTCTGCCCGAGCATTCCACGTATAGTTGTCGGAATTGGAGTTATAATAATTTTCCAAACCGACCGTATCTTGTGATGCCTTGTCCCAAACTTCTTTTTTAGTGACTTCGAAAAGCAGGATTCCCTCTTCGTACTCTCTCATTAGCGACTTGAAATCCGGATATTTTTCAGCTAATTGTGATTTTTCATATTCCAATGCCTTTTCATCGGAATAATGCTCCAATAAAACATCCACCAATGTTTTCAAGTCGGTCGTTCTTCCTATTGTACTTCTCTTCCGTCCCATTCGTAGGAGAGCATCAGTAAAATCACCTAAAGTATAATCCGCACTTTCTCCGAATGAAAATAATGTTTCATTGCTTTTCTTGGGAGCCCTCCATTTTGTTGTTAGAAATTGCTTATCCAGTGATGCCGTGAAGCGACTCAGGACCTTTTCATCGACCTTGTAATTCCCGTTCTTCTTTATTTTATGGATAATAGCCGTCCTCGCTTCCTTAAATCTGGAATCCTGTTCTATTTTGACTTGTAATCGGTTTTTCTCTTCTTCAAACCTACCCAATTCGGCCTTGCTTATTCGTTTGAGAATATGCCATCCCGCCGAAGTTTTAATCGGTTCTGAATAGTCTCCATCCTTTTTCAATGCGAATGCAGCATCTTCAAAAGAAGGCTCGTTCACTCCTATCCCGAAGAATCCGAGATAACCGCCCTTTGCAGCACTTTTCTTATCATCGGAAAACTCTCTTGCCGCATTTTCAAAATCCTTTCCGGATTTTAAAGCCTGGTAAGCTGTTTGGATTAGTGCCTTGGGATCTTTAGCAGGATTTTTTTCATCCTTTCGGATCAGTATGTGTGCCAATTCCATACTCCCCCGTGCTTTTCTGGTTTCATTCACCTTTATGATATGATAGCCCATTGAAGTTCTTACAGGCTTGGAATATTTACCTTTTGCCGTATTATATGCTGCGGATTCCATATGGTAGAATCCATTGGGTAGCAAAGCGGTAATCCAGCCCAATCGTCCCCCTGTCTTCCCCGAATAGGGATCTTCAGACAAGGTTTTGGCTGCATCTTCAAAGCCCTTTCCTTTATCCAACTGTTCTTTTATATCGCTTATTTTTTTAAATGCCTCTAATGTATCTTTAGGTGTCTGTCGGCCTTTTATCGCTACCATAATATGGCTGATATTCACATCTTTCTTTATTCTATCATATGCTTCCCTTAATAATCTCTCCTTGACTTCCTTATCGATTAGATATGAATCGGAAAGTTGTCTGCGATATCCATCCAACTCTTGTTGAAGCGAGGGAATCGTATCGATTTTCATTTCCTTTGCCTTTTCAACCTTTAATTTGAATTTTATATATAAATCCAAATACTCATTTACGGATCCTTTAGAATAATCGGCTTTTTGACCATTAGTCTTTTCATAAATGTATTTAAACTCGGATTCATATACTTTGGTATTGCCAACAGAAAACAGAACAGGATCATTTTGGGCATCTGCCACCAAAGAGGATGTCAATATAATCAGTGTGATTATTAATAATCTTATTTGCATGGAACGTTATTTTAATCAATGCTTAATCAAGGGGTTTGAAAAACAATACAAAATTAACAACTTCAACCTATAAGCCAAACATCTGTATAGGGTATAACGATTTCTTCACAGGGATGTCCTGTTTATTTAACCTAAAAATGAATGTAAATCGTTTTGAATTATATAAATTCGGCAGAAAACAGTGGAGCATCAATAATATTTACTGATGGTAAACCCAATCAATTCACCTTCGGAAGTCGTTTTCATTCCTATGTCATCACAGGTACCATCACCAAAATCTACGGTAGCCGTCCATTCATCTCCCTTAAAGTATTTAATGACTCCCGATACCAAATAAGGGCAATCATCTGCCTTGACGATAGGCTCGACTATGACTTTTTCATAATCGAAATCCTTATTACCGTCCTTCTCCTTAGTCAGATAAACGACTTCCTTTTCATCTCCTTTGTCCAGTTCTGCCTGTTCATCTTTTTCACCGCTACCAAAATTTATGGTCGCTAATACAATTCCACCTTTTTCATATTCCAAAACTCCCCGGGTATAATATTCCGAATTATCAGTATTGAGTAAAGGACTCATCGTAATAATTTCGAAACCGGATTCAGGCAATCTCAACTGCATTTCCTCAGAAGAGACATAATCTTCGAATGATTTTTTAATATCGAATTTTTCACAGGAAAAAAACAATGTTGACAGTAGTATTACAGCAAAAAATAATGTTCTCATTTTTATAGCTTCTACAAGGTTATCATAATTAAGACAACCAACTCTGGTAATAGGTATGATCTTCAATCTCCAGCGTATGTTCTGTTAATTGAAGCGGTTTAAAGGTGTCCACCATCACTGCCAATTCTTGAGTCGCTTTTTTTCCGATACTTTTCTCTACAGTACCGGGATGTGGCCCATGTGGAATACCTCCGGGATGCAAGGTGATCATTCCCTTTTCAACATGCTTCCTAGACATAAAATCTCCATCTACATAATAAAGTACCTCGTCACTATCGATATTGGAATGGTTGTAGGGTGCCGGTATTGCCTGAGGATGATAATCATATAATCTAGGGCAGAAGGAGCAAATTACAAATCCTTTGGCCGCAAACGTCTGATGAACCGGTGGTGGTTGGTGGACTCTTCCGGTAATCGGCTCGAAATTATGGATTGAAAACGCATAAGGATAACAATAACCGTCCCATCCGATTAAATCGAATGGATGATTCAGGTAAGTATAAGGATAAATCACATCCTGTTTTTTAATATAGAACAGGAAATCCCCTTTTTCATTATGGGTTTCCAGGTTTTCAGGCTTTCGAATATCCCGTTCACAGTAAGGAGAATGTTCTAATAATTGTCCGAATTGTCCCCGGTAACGTTTTGGAGGCACAATCGGGCTGGAACTTTCAACAATGAAAAGACGATTATCTTCGTCTTTGAAATGCAATTGGTAAATCGTCCCCCTCGGAATAACCAAGTAGTCTCCATATTCGAAATCGATATTACCATACATCGTCTTAAGCACTCCCGTTCCCTTGTGAACAAAAATCACTTCGTCAGCATCAGCATTTTTGAAAAAATAATCCGTCATGGACTTTTTGGGTGCTGACAATACGATTTTACAGTCGTCATTCACTAAAACCGGTTTACGGCTTTTGATATAATCATCCTCTGCGGGAATACCGAATCCATTGAGGCTACGATGTTTCAATTGCCTATCGGAAACCAATTTAGGTACAACAGAAAAAGGCTCTCCCACCTGCTTGATTTGGGTGGGTGGATTGACATGATACAATAAGGAATACATATCATCAAAACCAATGGTGGAAAATAGTTCTTCATGATAAAGACTCCCATCAGGTTGTCTAAATTGGGTGTGCCGCTTACTCGGTATCTGACCGATTTTATGATAATGCATTGAACTCCGCTTTTAATTCCTGTGAAAATAGTCGAAATGGAAGTAAGTTCAAAGAGAAGGAGTTGCTTTTATTTTTCAAAAATTCGAAACTCAACCATTCAATTGTGTCCAAAGCATATCCTTAAGGGTCGTTAATCCTTCCTGTGTAACCGCAGAAATAAAAACCACAGGAATGCCTTCCGGCAAATCCGGCTGGAGCATTTCCTTCAGTTCTTCATCCAACAAATCGCTTTTCGTAATGGCCAATAAGCGGGGTTTATCCAATAGTTCGGGGTTGAATTGTTCCAATTCATTTAATAAGATGTCATATTCTTTTTGAATATCATCCGTATCCCCCGGGATCATGAATAATAAGGTTGCATTCCTTTCTATATGGCGAAGGAAGCGATGTCCGATACCCTTCCCTTCATGAGCGTTTTCTATAATCCCCGGAATATCTGCCATGATAAAAGAACGGCTATCCCGATAGCTGACTATCCCTAGGTTGGGTGTCAATGTTGTAAAGGGGTAGCTTCCGATTTTCGGTTTGGCCGCAGTAATGGTAGAAAGTAAGGTTGATTTTCCGGCATTGGGAAAGCCGACAAGCCCTACATCTGCCAAAACCTTCAATTCTAAAATTTTCCATTCCTCTTTCCCTTCTTCACCCGGTTGTGCATAGCGTGGAGCTTGATTGGTAGGAGATTTGAAATGATCATTCCCTAGTCCCCCCCGGCCACCCGAAACAAGGATATGGGTTTCCCCATCTTCAAGAATTTCCATATGGACTTCTCCAGTTTCTGCATCTTTGGCAACAGTACCTAAGGGTACTTCCAAAATGACATCTTCTCCATCGGAACCGTGTTTGAGGCTTCCCGAACCATTTTCTCCCGGTTTAGCAATAACATGCTTACGGTATTTCAAATGTAGCAGTGTCCACATCTGGGCATTCCCCCTGATAATAATATGTCCGCCACGACCACCATCCCCACCATCCGGCCCTCCTTTGGCCGTTAAACGACTTCGATGGAAATGGGAAGACCCCGCTCCTCCTTTACCGGAACGACAGCAAATCCTTACATAATCCACAAAATTCTGCTCTGCCATGATTCTGAGAATGTCCTGTAAAAAGAATGTCATCATATCCCATCAGGATACGATGACATTCGGTGATAATGATTTAATTTCGATTATACGGTCTGGGATTGTTCTTCTATCCTATTACAAATCCTATCGAATACTTCTTCAATAGAACCTACCCCATCCACTATGAAAGCCTTATCCACCTGTGCATAATGTAATGCAACAGGAATAGTTTCATTTTTATATACTTGGATTCTATTAGCAATAACATCAGAATTCTGGTCATCTGCCCTTCCTGATGTTTTTCCTCTTTCCAGCAAACGATTGGTCAACTCTCCATCTCCTACCCTCAGCTCAATCAGACAGGTAATGGATTGTTCCATTTCAGACATCAATTTATCCAAAGCATCTGCTTGGGGAACTGTTCTTGGAAATCCGTCGAAAATAAATCCTTTAGCGTCCGGGTGGGCTTCCACTTCTTTTCTTAATATACCGATGGTTACACTATCCGGCACCAATTGACCTTTACTGGAATAACTCACAGCTTCCAAGCCCAAGGCCGTCTTATTCTTGATCTCCCTTCGGAATAAGTCTCCCGTAGAGATATGGTGAAGATTGTATTTCTCCACAATCTTTTCAGCTTGTGTTCCTTTCCCCGAACCCGGAGGGCCGAACAATATTAGATTGATCATTAACTATAAATGTTTATTGTTTTCGTTTTCAAAACGCCCTGCAAATTTATAACATTCTAATGAGAAAATTAGTTGGAAATAAAAACGGCCTTCTTTTAAGGAAGGCCGTTTCGGATATATTCAGTTCCTGACTAATAGAAAATTAATCATAACTGGTCGGAATATCTTTGGGCATGTCTTGTGGAGTATCCAAGATCTTCACCAAGTCTTCTTCGTTTTTAATTTCGACAGGAGGTTTAGACGAATCATTTATAATGGAATTGGGATCTACCTCATCATTCTCATAGAGTATCGCCACATTTTTCTTTCCATTGAGCTTATCCATAAAGCCTTTAAGGGACTTTGCTCCCACATCCTCATTAACCAACTCGGCAACAACGGCAAGGATAGGTGTTCTCAAACCGGAGGCCATACCCAATTCCTGCAAGGCATTCATATTGTCTTTTCCTTTTTTAGTATAGGTTTCTTTTAATGAAATCAGATCAAATACGGAACGGATGCCCACATCATGTGCCTTATCGATATCGTCTTTCATATGGCAGAGTAATTTGGCCTGTCCAATCCAATCCAATAATTGTCTAGCCTCGAATGGTGTTTTCAAGATAAGTTGGATAATGCTCGTTTGTGCAAGATTCTGAGCATTATCGATCCCTTCTTCCCAAAGCCTTTCACGGTGGGAGACACTCAACCCTCCGATATGCTTCAGATGGAGTTCCTTATTATTGATATCCGTTCCACTGAAAATGGATTTCATCAGTTCCATCAGGTAATTGAAAAACCTTTCCGGTAGGAAACCGGCCATAAATGCCAATCCGGGAATGAATGCATTATTGAATTGCAAGGTACCGAAAATATTGACCTCTGTTGAAATGAATGAAAATATCAATGCTATCGCACAGGCAAACAACATCCTAAATGCTGCCTTATAATACAGGATAGGTGTAATATCTGCATTGGATAAACGTCGAACCATGTTGAAGGAGGCCCAAAGGAAAGCTCCCATAAAACCCCAGGCAATGGTAGCAATGCTTCTTCTTTGCAAACCATGGGTAGTTAGCTGTGTGAAATCGGTATTTTCTATACTGAGATTACCGAAATACATTCCCATAAAAAACGGGTTATGGCTGAATGTTTTGGCCGTTTCAATAATATTGCCTTGTGCATCTTTGGTTTCCATGAATAAATGTTCAAAAAACTCAGTAGGAAAAAGAAAGATAGCACTCAACACCGAACTCGTAATGGTGTAGAAAGCCAAGGGGAGGAGGTAGTTGGAAGTCTTCATAACAGTACTGGGCTTCCGTTCCACTTTTTTCCCTCGGATGTCCTCGTACTTTTTCTTGAGGCCGAAAGTTTCCATGACTTTCGAATACTCGTTATCTTTTTTTCCTATTTTGAAAAAACGGTACGACCAGAATACGACAAGGCCGAAGCCATTAACGATAAAAGCGAAGAGGATTTTGGTAATGAATTCCATAGTATGGTTTGTTTAATTCTGAATTTCTCCGGAAAAGCCGGTATGTTTTATCAAAGTAGCTAGCATTGTGCCAATTTATAAACAGGTCTTATTCATGCCAATTATATTAAAATTAATGGAAATGTATGGAGAATGAAAGCCCTAATAGTGATTTTACATGTGTCTTTAGGTCAAATAACCGTGTTTTTCTGTTTCAGTTTATTCAGATTCTGTCATGATTGATTAGTTTAGGGTTTTAATATCAAAAAAATTCTATTATCAAATGAAGAGGATTATTACTTGTTTTATTTTTTTGACGGCGACGTTGATAGTTAATGCTCAAATGATTCAGTATGAATTATTACAGACTTATACGCCTGCCGATTTGGATCAGTTGGTCATTGATTTTGGTTTAGAAGAGATCAACCTACCTGCCTTCGAGCACAATGTGGAAGCCTATAAGGTTTTATACAATACACCATATAAACACATAGATTCGCTTGTGCAGGCCAGTGGGGCAGTATTCATTCCCCGTGGAGCTTCTTGCCCCTTACCTATTGCCAATTATGGCCATGGTACACAAACGAAAAGAGAAAATGCATCAAGTAGTTTAAATGGGGGGCAATGGGAAGTTAGCTTAATGATCGCCGGAGCATATGGTTATATGGTTACCAGTCCGGATTATCTAGGCTTGGGAGATGCAGACCCCAGGGTTAAAATCCATCCTTATACACATGCATTCAGTCAAGGACATACGTCTTTGAATATGATGCGGTCGGCAAGGGAGTTGGCAAGCATCCTGGAAGAGGACTTGAATGGTGAAATATTCCTTTATGGTTATTCTCATGGGGGATTCACAACGGTTGCCACGCATCGTATGATCGAAGAAGAAGGCTTAACCGATGAATTCCATATCGCTGCTTCGGCTCCGATGTCCGGGCCTTATGACTTGATCGATGCTCAAGTGGAACTGATGATTTCCGAAGAAGAGTATGCCACTCCCGGTTATCTACCGTATATCATACTGTCCTATAAGGAAATGTTTCCGGAACTATTAGCTGACATTAGCATAGATGATGTTTTCGTTCCTCCTTATGATACATTGTTACCTCCTTTGTTCTATTCAGGTGACTATGGTATCGGTTATATCAATGGTGTTTGCGAGCCTGTTCCAAGAGACATGATAAATCCACAAATCATGGCCGATTTTGAAAATGATCCCAATCATCCACTGAGGCAGGCATTAGCAGAAAGCCATATGTTGGACTGGGCGCCTCAGGCACCTATAAAATTATTCTATTGTAGTGGTGATGAACAAGTAACCTATCTGAATTCGGAATTGGCCTATGATTCCTGGGTTGCAAATGGAGCTCCAAATGTTGAAAAAGCAAATCTTGGTGCTGAATTAGATCATAACGGATGTGCCGAACAGGCATTCTTCTGGGGATTGTTTTATTTCCAAAATCATAGAACTTGTTTTGGTGTAAATAATAATGACCTCGTTCGTGAACGCATAGACGTATTTCCCAATCCTGCTAACAATGAAATCAGATTTGAAGGTTTGACAAACCAGGCCGAAATTCGAATTAGCAATGTTACAGGACAAAGAATCTTATCAGTACGATTGCCTGACGGGGTATTGGATGTTTCTTCTCTTGAAAACGGAATCTACTTTTTTGAATTGAAGCAGCAAAATGAGGATAAAATCCGAATAGGAAAATTCAGTATTATCAAATAAAATCATGTTCAGATTTTACACTTTAGGCTATACTTTCATCTGAAAATACTAAGCTCCCAACAAAAAAACGGGGTGGTTCATGAGCCACCCCGTTTTTTGTTTATATCAGTACTTTGTCTTATTTAATTTCTTCCTTCCGATCAAAGTCTTCCGTATTCTCATGTTCATCTTTTTTCTCGGCAGATGGTTTAGACTCCTCGGTCTTTTCAGCATCCCATGGCCTCAATCCTATCAATTTCACCACATCGGATTTCAAAAGCACTTCTTTTTCCAAGAGTTTTTCAGCCAAGGCGACGACTTCTTTCTGTTTGTCCCTCAATAATTGCCGAGCTCTTTTATATTGCTCATCAATCATCTTACGAACTTCATCGTCAATTAAAGATGCTGTCTCATCGGAATAAGGCTTGGCAAACTGGTTCTGATTTTGCATATCATAGAAAGAAACATTACCGACTTTATCGTTCATTCCATAAACTGCGACCATTCCGTAAGCCATTTTGGTTACCTGATCTAAATCATTTTGGGCACCTGTGGATATTTTACCAAAGAAAACCGACTCTGCCGCCCGGCCGCCCAAAGTCATGCACATTCTATCCTTGAGTTGTTCTGTTGTCGTTAGGTACTGTTCTTTCGGAAGATATTGGGCATAACCCAAAGTACCAATACCCCGAGGAACGATAGTTACCTTCACCAAAGGTGATGCATGCTCCAAAAACCATCCACAGATAGCATGTCCCGCTTCATGATATGCAATAACCTTCTTTTCATCCGGTAGGATGACCTTGCTCTTTTTTTCCAAGCCACCAATCACCCTGTCCAAAGCATAATTGAAATCATCCATTTGAACACTGGTCTTATTCCGTCTTGCGGCAACCAAAGCAGCCTCATTACATACATTGGCAATATCCGCTCCCGCAAATCCCGGTGTCATTTCAGCTAATACCTCCGGTTTTACATCTTCCTTATCTATCTTGATATTTTTCAGATGGACTTTGAATATAGCTTCCCTTCCCTTCAAGTCCGGACGGCCAATCCCAATTTGGCGGTCAAAACGCCCCGGACGCATCAAGGCACTGTCCAAAACATCCGATCGATTGGTCGCTGCCATTAAGATAACGCCCTTGTCCGTACCGAAACCATCCATTTCAACCAAAAGTTGGTTCAGTGTATTTTCACGCTCATCATTCCCTGAAAAATTGGAACGCCCCCTTGCTCGTCCTATTGCATCGATTTCATCAATGAAAATGATACAGGGTGCTTTTTCCCTAGCCTGCTTGAACAAATCTCTTACCCTGGAAGCACCAACTCCTACAAACATTTCAACAAAATCGGAACCTGAAATGGAGAAAAAAGGAACTTCTGCTTCACCGGCGACAGCCTTTGCCAAAAGGGTTTTACCTGTTCCCGGAGGGCCTACCAAAAGAACACCTTTGGGTATTTTCCCTCCTAAGGAAATATATTTATCCTTATTCTTTAGGAAGTCCACTACTTCCATAACTTCTTCTTTAGCTTCATCCAAACCAGCTACATCAGCAAAGTTCACATCTACCTTCGAACCCGAATGTAATGTTGCTTTAGATTTTCCGATATTGAATATTTGTGACCCCGGGCCACTGCCACCTGTACTTACTCGTTTCATAATATACACCCAAAGGAGTATGATAAGGGCAAAAGGCAATACCCAACTCAGTATTGATGCCAGATAATTATATCTCTCATCATGTTCAACCATGAAAAGCTTGTCTTCGGGTAATTCATTCCGCAGGTCCTTTATATCGTCCAGGAAAGATTCTATGGGGCCTGTCTTGAAAGTATAATGGGGATAAATTCCTAATTTATTTTTTGCGGCATCCTTATACTCTTCCGGTTTATTTTCCAGACTTTCCTTTTTGAGTTTGACTTCGGCATACGTCTGGTTATCTATGATAAGGATTTTTTCAACATCTCCTGCCCGGGCAATTTCCTTGAACCTATCGAAATTGATCTTGCTATTGCTCCTGTCTTTCATCAGATAGAAATTGAGCATGAGCAGAACAATGGCGATAAGGGCATAAATCCAATAGGGACTCATCCCCCCTAATGGATTCTTAGGAATATTGTTCCCGTTATTCTTATCTTCTGTATTCATTAATTTCCTTTTTCGGTAGTGATTCTTCTATCTATACTCTACTAACGTTTGAAAAGTTCATTGGTTATCGCCGGATGGTATTTATTTTCAATCCAGATCTTTATATTCGGTAATAATCGCATCGCTCCATAATTCTTCCAATTGGTAGAACTCACGTGCTTCCGGATGAAAAACATGTACTACAATATTGAAATAATCGACCAATACCCATCTTGCTCCGGCAGTTCCTTCGAAATGAGAGGGCAGATTATCTGTTTCCTTTTTCATCCTCAAATAGATGTTATCCGCAATGGATTTGACCTGCACGGTGGATTCACCTTCACAAATAATGAAAAAGTCGGTAGGAGCATCATCCAAATGACGCAAATCCAATTTCATGATCTTTTTTCCCTTGATATCCCGTATGCTGTCTATGATGAGGTCATTGAGTGCTTCAATGCTGAATTGTTCTGTTTGTCTTCCTTTATCTATACTCAAAATGTATCAATGGATTTTTAATTAAGAATATTTTATTTCAAATGGCAAAAATAAATAATGGCATATTATAAAATGCCTATTTTTAATCCATATGAAATATAAGTGAGAAAGGAATATTTCCTTCCTTCGGTTTTCTTTATAACATTATATCCTTTAAAAATAGGGAATTCTGCCAATGGATGCTCGATATAACACATTATTTCTAGGGAAAGTTCTAAAAGAATACGATATTTTGGATTCTACGAACAGTGAGGCAGAACGACTCCTACGAAAAAACAAATTGCCCGAAGGGGCCGTTATCCTTGCCCACAAGCAGGAACAGGGACGGGGCCAGATGGGTAACCGGTGGTATAGTGAAGCAGGTAAAAACCTTACGATGACCGTAGTTTTATATCCTCGGTTGGATTTTCCCAAAGAACAATTCTTATTGAACCAAATGGCTTCCCTGGCAATAAAAGATGTTTTGGATGAGTTGGGGTTGGAGAACGTAATGATCAAGTGGCCTAATGATATCTGGGTAGGAAGTCGAAAGATTGCAGGTATTCTAATTCAGAATTCTATTTCACAAAAAAGCATTTCCCAATCCATCATAGGTATTGGATTGAACATCAACCAAAGCCACTTTCCCGAGGGTAGCGGCAAACCTACATCGCTCCTATCGGAAGGTCTGAAGGTGAATGTAAAAGAGGTATTGGCCCAATTATGTTATTCGTTGGAAAAAAGATATCTCATGCTGAAAGCCAACCGGAAGGAAGAACTGTCATCGGATTACCACCATCATCTTTTCAGAAAGGACAAGTGGCATATCTATTTGGGAAAAGACGGAATGCCGTTTAACGGAAGAATTCTCGGAGTAGATGAAATGGGCCGATTATTGATGGATAGCAATGAAGGAAAAAAAGCATTCAACTTCAAGGAAATAACATTCACATCATGAAGTTCAGGACAGAAATAACACCCGACCGCCTCCCCGCAATAGATATCAGATATGGAGATGGGATCTTCTGTATCGGTTCCTGTTTTGCTGAAAATATCGGAGCAAAACTCAGGCACACGAAATTCAATGTAGATATTAATCCTTTCGGAATCATCTACAACCCTATTTCCATTTCGGAGGGCATATCCCGAATCTTGTCAAGAAAACCATTTTCTAAAAAAGATATTTTCAAGTATGGCGACCTTTGGCATAGTTGGATGCACCACGGTAGTTTTTCATCATCAAATGAAGAAGAATCTCTCCATGTAATGAATCAGAGGCTGAAACAATCCGCCGAAGTATTGGAAAACGCAGGTACATTATTGCTAACCCCGGGTACAGCCCATGTATATAAAAACAAAGACTCTGGAAAAATCGTGGCCAACTGCCACAAAGTTCCTTCTGAAAGATTCACAAAGGAAAAGCTAACCATAAAAGCAGTAGTCGATTCTTTGGAAACAGCCATTCTACAACTACTCAAAATCAATCCCCGTCTCCAAATCGTCTGTTCCGTCAGTCCGGTCAGGTATATCCGTGACGGTCTTTCCGAGAGTCTGAAAAGCAAATCGATTCTCTTATTGGCTCTAGATGAGTTGGAACAGAAATTCAAACAAGTACATTATTTCCCGGCATATGAAATCCTAATGGATGATTTGAGGGATTATCGGTTTTATGCCCGGGATTTGATTCACCCCAGCGAACAGGCGATAAACTACATTTGGAACAAATTCCGCATGGTGGCCTTTAGCAAAGAAACAGCATCCCAATATCATATGATTTTGAAACAAGTCACCTCTTTCAACCACCGCATCTTACATCCGGGAACACCATCACATCTCCGATTCATACAAGAACAACTCGATAATGCACGACAATTAATGAAAGACTACGAGGTGGATTTCAGTAAGGAAATCGAAATGTTTGAAGCCCAACTAAAGGCTATGGCGAAGTGATCGGGCCTTTTCCTGATAAAATGTAGTTCCATTGTTTATGATATCATCCAAAACAGCCTTTGCACCGTCTTCATCCTTTATTTTAAGCCGACTGAGTGCCAGATACCATTTGGATGCATCCTGATAATCCGAATCCGTCGCTGAAACTACCGAAAGATAGGGAATAGCTTTCCTAGCGTTATTATCATGAAGGAGTGAAACCCCCAAGTAGAATTTTGCAGATAAATCATCATTATTTTTTGCTTGATAAGCATCAAGAAAGACAATCGCTTTTTTATAATCTTTTTCCAAATAATATTTCATCGCTTTTTGTAGGCTAGGGTCGGTTTTTCCCTCATCTGTTCCATCTCTCAAAGCAAACATTTTGGGATCTTCATACATCCGGAAATGATCGGCAAATGTTCTTTCATTGGATGTTTCATTCCAATACATGGATATACCCACAATTATGGCAACACCTAAAAACATCGCCGCTACCCGATTTATATAGGGAGCGATGGATCTGACTTTAGATTGGGGCATCGCCTGATTCGAAACACGGGAACGGAATTCATCAAATGACGGGACTTCCTTCAATACATCTTCACCGAAGGATTCAAAACCCTCCACCGCATCGGAATACAGCGGTGATTCCGAAATCGATTTTTCAATATCATGCAGTTTATCTGCCGGAGCATCCTTCTTCAGATATGTCCGGATATCCTTTTGTGAAGGGTGTTTACCTTTTCCGAATATTTTATTGAAATCCTTCATTTTTCTCTTTTATCAGCCATTAATTCGGTAATTATCAGCTTAAGGTTCCTTTTTCCATTTTGAATATGGCTCTTCACCTTACCCAAAGGCATATCCAACGTATCCGATACTTCCTTGTAAGATCGTTTTTCAAGGTAAAATGCCCGGATGCAAGCCCTTTGTTCATCATTCAACTGTTCCATAGCCCGATGTAACAATCCGTCCATATCAGGATTTCCTTCATCATAAAGACGTGTGAAACCTTCATTTTCCATAAATCCATGTCGAATATGATCTACTTCCTGTTCTTCGGCAGATGTAATCCTTAATCTCCCGCTTTTCCTGAGTTTCGACAAGCATTCGTTTTTCGTCACCGAATAAATCCAATGGTTGAATGAACGTATTTCCGATTGTTGCGGTAATTTATGCAAAATCAATTCGAATACTTCCATTGTTGTATCCCGACTCTCCTCCTTGTTTTTAAGATATTTCAGGCAAGTACCGAATACCAAATGGGAATAACGACGGTATAATTCTCCAAACACATCCATATCACGACATTCCACATAATGACGAACCAACACCTCATCACTGAGAGTGGAAATACCTGCCTGTGTCTCATCTATGGATAAAGCCATTTTTTTCGGTAAGATTGTACATATTATGAAATACCATTGATAGGTACTTCATCCGAAAGTACAAGATAATAAAAAGCCAAATGAATTACTCTGAAATCTTTGTTTTGGAAAGGATATGTTCTACGCCTTGCATCAAATCCCTTTTCTTTTTGCCCGGTGCATATACGAATCCGTCAATGAAAACCAATTCATTAGCGTTGGCATCATGAATGGTATAGGTTACAAAAGGCCCTCCCATCATATCTTTAATATCACTCATTTCCCAAATGCCCTTGAGTTGGACAGCAAATTTATTATCCACCGGTCGGTTTTCGTGATAAAGGGAAAGGTCGATATCATTAACACGCATATAGGAGCCATCCACCTGTCCGGATGCCACATACCATTTCCCTATGGAATCCCTTAGGGATTTGATATTTCCCGGTTTGAGTTGTTCCGTATTATCATATGGGATTTTGTAAATCATGATGTTATTATGGGCATGCTTGTCGAATTTCCTCATCCAAATGAAATTCTTTTCCTTATCATGATGAGCAAGAATATAATCTCCGGGAATTTGCATATCCACACCGAACGACTCCTCTATCAAATTATTGAGGCTTGCACTCCTACCACTCATATATGTTCTGGCATCCAACATATTTTTATCATTTTTCTTTACCAAGCTGGAAATCGAAGCACTTTTATCCTTTATATTGTCGATAAGGGCTTTATTGCCATTGGCATAGAAAAACAGTACCTTTTGATTGGCCGCCCATCTGTTTTCACTTATTTTTATATCGGCTTTTTTCTCAGATTCTTCCAAATGGGTAAGATTTTCATCACCCAGAATATTTTTGACGAATGTACCTGTTGGAGAAACAGAGCCTTCCATATCTGCAAGAAAAATAAGGGAACGGAATCGTTTCCTATCATTATCTTCTTCTATTTCGGACATTGTGAAATGCTGAAGATCAAAAAGGGGTTCGGGTTGAGGAAGTACAGGATAGGCTGCCGCCAGATAATACCTAAAAGTATCGCCAACCGGACCGTCCCAAACATCCTGGTCTGCTACAACCACAATTCTGTTAAGCGACCCGAAGGATTGTGGTGCGGGTTGCAGCCCTGATGTACTACAACCCGACAATAGAATTACAGCGAATAGGAAAGTGAAGAGCCTTCCATATTTTCCACTAGGTTTTGATGACATAATTTTAATGAATTCTTTTCCCATACCCTGTTTGATGCGAAGATCGTAAATTTTGTTGTTTAAAATAAAAAATAGTCTGTAACCTCAATACAAAGATTACAGACTATTTCAATATCATATTATGAAAAAACATCACAATTGCCGGATAAGGAGTACCTTTCCTGATTTGACCTGAGCTATGGAATGGATATGATTATCATCCAAAATGTCCTCTATAGTCACTCCTTCGAATTTATCGGCAATATCATTTATCGACTCCCCTCTCCTAATAGAATAATATATGTAAGAATCGGGATCCTCTTTGTTCTTGGATTGACCATTTGGCTTTTCCTTTTTCCTAAGTGGTTTACCCATAAGTTTATCCCGGCCTTTATAAATGGGTATTACAAACTGGGCTTTAACATTATCAACAGGAGATAAGGCCACATAGTGTTGCGGTTTTTTAGTGTATGCCACCCGCTCGAAAAACAATAATTTTTGCCCCGGAGTCAAGGCGGACGTCCTTAATTGATTCCACGAACGTATATTCTCAGTTGTACAACCGAACATTTTCGAAAGTTCATAAATGGAATCCCCCTGTCTGACCTGATACTCTGTCTGAACAGTCTTATAAACCACCCCGGGCATTTCCTTTTTATTATTAATGTGAAGGTTTATACTTTTTTTAGGGGCATCGGGATGATCAAGGTAATTGAGGAAGGCACCAATGTTATGATAAGGTAATATGACGTAATTCCCTTCTGTACTTCCAGGAATATACCCTCTTTTGTAGGAAGGATTGAGTTTTTGGATAATTTGGATAGGAGTACCGGATATCTCTGAGATTTCATTGAAGGTAATACCTTCATGAACCTTGGTTGTTTCTGTTACTTGTAATTCGAATTCGGGATAAATAGGGGCCAATCCGTGATATTGGTGGTAATTAGCAATATAGGATGCTGCAATATATCCCGGCACATAACTCCTTGTTTCTTTTGGAAGATATTTCTGGATTCTCCAAAAATTCTTACTCTTCCCCCTTTTTATAGCTTTATTGACCCTCCCCGGACCAGCGTTATAAGCCGCCAAGGCCAATGCCCAATCACCATAACGGCGGTATAGGTCTTTAAGGAATTTGGCTGCTGCTTCGGATGATTTATGAGGATCTGATCTTTCATCAACGGTATCATTGATTTTCAATCCGTATGCTTTACCGGTAGCAGGCATGAATTGCCATAATCCAACCGCTCCTGCTCTTGATTTGGCTACCGGATTCAAAGCAGACTCAAGAATCGGCAAATATTTCAAATCACCGGGCAGATTATACTTTTCCAGGTATTTTTCAAAAATGGGAAAATACATGGCTGTCTTACCCAACCACTTTTCAGTAGAATGGTGTTTTCTGACCGTATAGGTTTTAATAAATGCCCGAACGCCGTTCGTCAATCTAGGATTGACGGTATTGCTATTCATTTCCGAAAGACGTGCTTTCAACTCAACATCGGTATATGTAGGGAAAACCTCAGGAAGCGTTGCATAAGGCCCTGAAGCGTTGGTTGTGACAGAATTCGAAGTATATGAGATGTCTTGGGCGTGGGTATTGAAACCACAACAAAAAAGAAAACAGTATCCCAATACAAAAAATAAAATGGTTCTTTGCATCCCTATAGTTTGTTGTACTTAATATCAAATATACAAAATAATGGCTGTTTCAAAAGGTTTTGCCGTGCCAGACTACCCTATAATGCAGATTGTTCGGCAAGTTACAGAATTGCAGGAATCTATTATGAAAATAATTCTTCAAATATTATGCCTTATGTGACAACGTATTGTGTTTACGGTTCGATTTCTCCTTTAATGAACAAAGAAATTTCCTTAGGATCCGTATTTGCTAAAATTTTAACAAGTTTGGTTTGATTTCCCTTCTTCGTTCTCGTATCAAACGTGATTTTTAATACTTCTGACTCACCGGGAGCCAAAGGCTCCTTAGACCATTCGGGTACTGTACAGCCACAAGGCGTGTCAACATTATAGATAATCATCGGTTTTTTGCCCGTGTTGGTATAATGATAAGTCAATTGGAGAACTTCGCCTTCTTTTGCCTTTCCAAAGTCCAAAGATCTTGTTTTGAACTTTACCTTTGTTATCTCCAAACCTTCTTCCTCCATTTTTTCGGTAGGCGTCTGCTGGGTAGCCGTCAAGTATCTGGAATATTCCATGATTCTTCCTACGGTCTTTTCGGTAGGAATTGTATTATCGGCCTTATAAACCCGTTCCTGTTTCTGTTCGGCCGTTTCTGTTTCCTTGGTTTTCAGATAACGGGCAAAATCCATTAATTCATTTTTAGCATCTTCAGGAAGCTCGCTGAAAATCCGTGTGATTTCTTCAGTATCTTTTTGAGCATGCAGTATTGGAGCAGCAAAGAACTGAAGGCCGGAAATGATGATAAAAACCCATCTTAATTCATTCATGATTCGTAATTTTGATCAAGTCCCCAATCTCCTTTTACAGAATGGTTACATCTATAAATTCCAGATTTTCGGGGTAATCCGTTGTAAAGTGTAAGCCTCTGCTCTCCCTTCTCATAGCAGCGGAGCGAGTAACAAGATATCCGATGCTTATCAAATTCCTCAATTCACATAATTGGGGAGATAAGGAGGTAGAACGGTACAAGGCTTCGGTTTCTTCATAGAGTAGTTTTAAACGATCCGATGCTCTTTTCAAACGAACATTGGAACGAACAATCCCTACATAGCTACTCATGACTTCCTTGAGTTCCTTCATACTTTGGGTAATCAATACCATTTCCTTAGGCTGGTTGGTTCCTGTTGCATCCCAATCAGGAATCTTATGTTCGATTTCATAATTCCCAATCTGTTGGATGATATCGGAATGTATCCTATGGGAATAAACCAGTGCTTCCAAAAGGGAATTCGAAGCGAGTCGGTTCGCCCCATGTAAGCCCGTATAAGTACATTCGCCACAAGCATACAACCTGTTGATGGATGTCCGTCCTTGCTTATCGACCTGGATTCCTCCACACATATAATGACAGGCAGTCGTCACCGGGATGTAATCTTTCATAGGATCGATACCCAGGCTTATGCATTTATCATAAATCGTTGGAAAATGAGAATAGAATCCTTCCTTATCCAAGTGGGTACAATCCAGATAGACAAAATCGGAACCACTTTTCTTCATTTCATTATCTATGGCACGAGCTACGATATCACGCGGAGCCAATGATTTCCTCGGATCATAGTTCTGCATGAATTCGTTCCCTTCAAGATCCCTTAGGATCGCCCCATATCCCCTGACCGCCTCAGACACGAGGAAGTCGGGGTTTTCACCTGCCGGATTATAGAGTGCCGTCGGATGGAACTGTACGAATTCCATACTTTCGATTCGCCCCTTAGCTCTGTATAACATAGCGATTCCGTCACCTGTAGCAATAATGGGATTTGTCGTATTCCTATATATTTGACCAGCTCCGCCTGTAGCAATAACGGTAATTTTGGAAAGGAAAGTATAGATCTCACCATCAGACTTATCTAAGATATATGCTCCGTAACATTCGATATTCGGGGTAACCCTTGTGATATTGAAACCCAAGTGGTGAGGTGTCAACAGGTTGATGGCATAAAAGTGTTCATACAACTTAATGTTCTCCATTCCTTTGGCCTTTTCCACCAGTGCCCTTTGGATTTCGAAACCGGTTAAATCCTTATAATGGAGTATCCTCTTTTCGGAATGGCCACCTTCGATTCCCAGACTATAGTTATCACCAGCTTTGTTTTTGTCGAACCGGGTTCCCCAGTCGATGATTTCCCGAACTCTTTCCGGGCCTTCTTCCACGACAATACGAACAACATCCTCATCACAAAGTCCATCACCGGCATCCAAAGTGTCGGCGACATGTTTGTCATGATTATCCACATCGTCATTCCAAACGGCTGCTATGCCCCCTTGTGCATATCGGGTGTTGCTTTCTCCCTGTTCTACTTTGGTTATGAGTGAAATTTCGAGATCGGGTCTAGCCATTGCCGTCTTTATCGCCAAAGAAAGTCCTGCGATTCCCGAACCCAGGATCAAGATATCTGTGGTTTTTTTCAATTCAAATCGATTTTGCGATTCAAGAGCATGGCTTGCCAACATGCTCCAAGAATGAGATTCGGAGAAGCAAGGTAATAACTATTATCATTGTATATGATGGATTGGAGCATATTTTAGAACAAACGCATTAAAATGATGCCTTTAAATTTTATTGCTGCCCCTAGAAGGTTACTAAGAAAACATTCATATATCATAATTGGTGGAAAATAATCATTGTACTTTTTCAGAATGAGTTCCTTATAATAGATGTTATCACGAAAAATTGATTATAGCCAACCGGTCCTTTTGAAAATATGCCTGCGTTATTCCTCTCAACCGTAGCTAGGGCTACGCTTTT
>JAHDFN010000079.1 GCA_020628145.1 Saprospiraceae bacterium
CTGCCCTGCCTCTGAAGCATTCATCGAGAGAGTCGGGAATGTCACGGGCAAGGTATGGGATGGATTATATCATGAAATCCATAATGATCCGGAGCATTTGGATGTCTTCCAATTTACTCTGGATTGGATAGAAACCCAAGCATAGGATTTGTCAAAGGATCAATACCATACCATAGCCACTCCCACCGAAGGTTTATACAGGGAAAAAGGCTCGAAATTCATTGCATATGCCCATCCTGTAAATTCAGCGGAGGATATTAAGGCATGTCTTGAAGAAATCAGGAAAGAACATCCCAAATCCAGACATCTCTGCTATGCCTACAGATTGGGATTGGATAAGAATAATTATCGTGCAAATGATGATGGAGAACCTTCCGGTTCTGCCGGCCGGCCGATATTGGGACAAATCGACAGTTATGGTTTGACGAATATTCTGGTGGGAGTGATCCGTTATTTCGGAGGAACGAAATTAGGTGTCCCCGGACTAATCAATGCCTACAAAACCTCAACATCAGAGGCATTACAAGTAGCATCCATCATAGAAAAAACGGTAGAGGAATTCCATCGCATCACATTCGGATATGAATGGATGAGCCAAGTGATGAATGCCTTGAAAAAAAACAATATCAATATCCAATCACAGGATTTCGGAGATACGGCCAATGTTACCATCTCAATCCCAAAAAGTGAAGTTGAATTCCAACTTACCCAATTCAAAGCATCGGTTCTAGGAGTGACGATTGAACAGGTGGAAGGGAAAATCGATGGTATTGATATTTCTCCTGTCTGAATATTCCCTATTCGTAGGAAACTTCAGTTAATCTTTTTTCATATGCCTTCATCATTCCGGGAAGATTCACATTGACCAACATTTTTGTTACCGAAGAAGGAACGAACATTTTCATTTTCGCTTCCACTTCGTAAGTAGCTTTGGTCTTATCTCCTTCTGCCGTCAATGTCCATGATCCTTTAGACTGTTTGAACAAGTCTCCCGATTCCAATTCCCAGACAATCGTTTTGTTTTCCCAATCCTCATCCATCCAAAGACGGTAAGTAAAATTCTTAACTACCGATACCTTGTATTCTACCAATTTACGGGTTCCTTCTTCCTTAAGGACGGTACAGCTTTTTATCTCCTGAAGGAAATCGGAATAATTTTCATAATCGGTAATAATGTAGTAGAGTTCTTCTGGCGTACAATTGAAGACATGTGTGGTTTTCGTGCCGGCCATAGTATTTATTTTTTATTACAATGAACTCTAAATTAATTAATTTTGGTGTATCATCCAAAGGCAAATAAAAAGCTCTCCGGAAAAAATCCGGAGAGCATATGCTCATCAGTCTCTGTCAAGACTTAACATTATCCTTCCTTATCGGAACCCAGGACAGAAGACATATATTCCCTGTTCATAATAGCGATATTTTCTACCGATATTTCCTTGGGACATTCCGCTTCACAGGCCTTCACATTGGAGCAAAGACCGAAGCCTTCCTTATCCATCTGGTTGACCATTGCCTGAACCCTTTTCTTTGCTTCAACCGCCCCTTGAGGCATCGTTTTCAAATGAGAAACCTTTGCCGAGGTAAATAACATCGCTGCCGAGTTAGGACAAGCCGCCACACATGCACCGCATCCGATACAAGCCGCCGCATCGAATGCCTTTTCGGATGTATCCTTTTCTATCGGAATGGCATTGGCATCCTGTGCCTGTCCGGTATTTACGGAAACATATCCGCCGGCCTGTATAATCGCATCGAAGGAAGAGCGATCCACTACCAAATCCCGGATAACCGGAAAAGCATTGGCACGGAAAGGCTCTACGACAATCGTAGCCCCATCCTTGAAGGAACGCATGTGTAATTGGCAGGTAGTAGTACCTTTCATCGGGCCGTGTGCCTGACCATTGATGACCATGCTACAAGTACCGCAGATACCTTCCCTACAATCATGTTCGAAAGCGACGGGCATTTTCTTCTGTGAAACCAATTGTTCATTCAGTACATCGAACATCTCAAGGAAAGACATATCGGTTCCTATGTCCTTGAGTTCATGTATTTCGAATTTACCTGTACCATTTCCACCTCCCTGTCTCCAAACCTTCAATGTGATATTTATCGTCTTTTCAGCCATAGCAATCGACTTTTTATAATTCTCAAAAATTGAAAAGGGTTATTTATATGAACGGGTTTTGACTTCGATATTATCATATTCCAATTTTTCCTTGTGCAATGACCAGTCCTTGTCCGTTCCTGTAAATTCCCAAGCGGCAGCATACATGTACTCCTTGTCGTTACGAAGGGCCTCACCACCTTCCTCCTGATATTCTTCCCGGAAATGCCCTCCGCAGGATTCGTTCCTGTCCAAGGCATCGCAGACCATGAGTTCGCCTAATTCCAAGAAATCTGCAACCCTCAATGCTTTTTCCAACTCAGGATTATATTCCTCATTCGTTCCCGGGACGAAGACATCCTTCTTGTATTCATCCCTTAATTCCTGAATCATGGTTCTGGCTTTGGTAAGACCTTCAGCATTTCGGCTCATACCACAATAATCCCACATGATACGTCCCAATCTTCTGTGGTAACTTTCTACGGACTTATCACCATTTACATTCAAAAGGGTATTGATTCTATCCTTCACCGCATTTTCAGCAGCTTCGAATTCGGGTAAATCCGTTGAAATCCTATCCGTTCTGATTTCATTAGATAAGAAGGTACCAACAGTATAAGGGATCACAAAATAACCGTCGGCCAATCCCTGCATTAAGGCAGAAGCTCCCAAACGGTTGGCTCCATGATCTGAGAAATTAGCTTCACCCAATGCAAAACATCCGGGAACGGTTGTCTGTAGATTATAATCTACCCAGAGGCCACCCATTGTGTAATGTACGGCAGGGAAAATCTTCATGGGTGTCTTGTAAGGGTTTTCATCGGTAATCTTTTCATACATATGGAACAGGTTGCCGTATTTTTCCTCTACGACTTTTTCGCCCAATTCACGAATCTTATCCTTGGAGGGATTAGATAAACCGAGGACATTGGCCTGCCCCATACCATATCTTTCGATAGCCGAAGAGAAATCCAGATAAACCGCCAAACCAGTGGCACCTACTCCCCTACCTTCATCGGTAACATATTTGGCAGCTCTTGAAGCCACATCCCGTGGAACGAGATTACCGAAGGCCGGATAAATCCTTTCCAAGTAATAATCCCTATCTCCTTCCGCTATCTGTGTAGGATCCTTTTTACAATCCTCTTTTTTCTTAGGCACCCAAACCCGGCCGTCATTTCTCAAGGATTCGGACATCAGGGTTAGTTTGGATTGATATTCTCCGGAAACGGGAATACAGGTCGGGTGAATTTGAGTATAACAAGGGTTAGCAAAAAATGCTCCTTTCCTATGGGCTCTCCAAGCAGCAGATACATTGGACATCATCGCATTGGTAGAAAGGTAGAATACGTTTCCATAACCACCTGTTGCCAATACGACACAGTGGGCGGCATGCCTTTCTATCTTACCATTCAAAAGGTTTCTGGTTATGATACCCCTTGCTTTTCCCTTGACGACAACCAGATCCAACATTTCATGTCGGTTGTACATTTTGACGCTTCCCCTATTGATTTGTCGGGACAAGGCACTATATGCACCAATCAATAACTGTTGACCGGTTTGACCCCGAGCATAGAAAGTACGGCTTACCTGTACCCCACCGAATGAACGGTTGGCCAAAAGACCTCCGTACTCACGAGCAAAAGGGACCCCTTGTGCGACACATTGGTCGATGATATCCCTACTCACTTCCGCCAAACGATGTACGTTGGCTTCCCTTGAGCGGTAATCACCACCTTTTATCGTATCGTAGAAAAGACGGTAAACGGAATCCCCATCATTCTGATAATTCTTAGCAGCATTGATTCCTCCCTGAGCAGCGACGGAGTGAGCCCTTCTAGGAGAATCATGGAAAGTATAGCATTTTACGTTGTATCCCAACTCTCCCAAAGTAGCGGCAGCAGAAGCACCGGCCAAACCGGACCCTACTACGATGATTTCCAAACGTCTTTTATTGTTTGGAGCCACCAAAGGCATTTTCCCCCTATAATTGACCCATTTTTCAGCCAAAGGGCCATCGGGAATATTCGATTTTAATCTATCACTCATAACAGTATCTTCTGTCTTAATGAATTAAATGAAATGAAATTCCAGCCATTCGGGGAAACGCATACCCAAAAAGTACATGATGGGTATCATTGCGAAAAGCAATGGAATGACTACGGAATAAATCTTACCCAAAGTCTGAATAAAGGGCGTATATTTCTTATGGTTCAATCCTAATGTTTGGAAAGCACTGGCAAATCCATGCCATAAGTGGAAAGCGAGGGCTAACATCGATATCAGGTAAACGATGACGACCCAGGGTTGTTGGAAGGATAGGTTGACCTTACCATAAAGATTCTTTGCTTCAACAACTGTCCCGTCATCCATTGTATATTCCAGTAGTTGCCTTCCTGCTTCCGCATCCGGCCAGGATTGGAATTTCATAGCGAACCAGAAGTCCCCCATATGAATTCCGAGGAAAACTAAAATCAGCATACCTAACAAAGCCATATTGGATGAAGCCCAGGAAACACCCGGACTTTTCTTTTTCACGGCATACTTCGCTCCTGTAGCAGATTTGTTCTTCGCCCAAATGACCAAGCCCTGTATGGCATGTAAGAGGATGAAGAAATAGAGCCCATAGGACGTTATTTTGATGATGGGATTCGTAGTCATCATCTTGGCATAGAGATTAAAGGATTTTCCTTCATCGGCATTGAGCAGTTGGAGGTTTCCTCCCAAATGAACAACCAGGAATAAAATCAGGAACAATCCGGTTAGACTCATGATGAGTTTCTTACCAATGGATGAAGTTAGAAATCGAATGAACCAATTCATAGAAATTTCGATTTTTCGCTTAAATACAAATGAAAATAATGTAGTTTATCGGATTGCAAGCAAATGTATCAATTTAAACATATATCCTCAATATAGTTCACAAGGGAAAGAACTTAATCCTCTTATTTAGAACAATTCTCATTAATCAGGTCGGATTTTTTGAGAAACAAGCCATCGGATGCAACAAAATCAGAACTTATGGTATCATATAGGAAGACCAACGGTTGATAATGGATATCAAAGATGAACAATTGTTGAAAGGTTGCCTTAAAGGCGAGAGGGCATCACAAAATGCTTTGTACGAAAAGTACAGGAGGCGGATGTATGCCATTTGCCTAAGGTATGCCAAAGAAAGTCATGAAGCATTGGATATCATGCAGGAAGGTTTCATCCGAATATTCAAGGGATTGCATCAGTTCAGAGGAGAAGGGAGTTTGGGAAAATGGATGGATCGGGTGATGGCCAATGCTGCCATCCGATATATTTCCAAACATAAGAAAATCCGATTTACGAATGGAGATGATTTAGAGCGTATCCTGCAAGGTCAGGATTCCATCTCGGAAAAAAGTGATGAGCAGGATCTGCTGAACCTTGTACTCAAACTCCCTGTTGGTTATCGGACCGTTTTCAACATGTTTGCCATAGAAGGATATAGTCATAAGGAAATCGCTAAAAAACTAGGGATTACCGAAGGCGGCTCAAGATCACAATATTCGAGGGCAAAGAAGGCGATGCAAAATATATTGAGGCAAAACGAAATGATTTGAGAAAACAATTAGGTATTTAATAGTAGGTCCTATGAAAGAAAGAGACGAATTCGAAGATTTTATACAACAAAACATGTCGGGAAAGGAGACAGAGCCTCCCCATTGTATTTGGAATTCCATCGAACCAGAACTCGATAGTCATTCGAATGGATTCAGGCGTTATCCGTTTGTATTAATCATAATGGCATTCTTTTCCATTATTGCATTGTGGTCGGTGAATTTCATCAAAGGGAATACTATTTTCGGTGCTGAAAAAAGCATGGCCGACCTAAAAATAGTAGATAGCCGAGCTTCTTCTTTCCAACTTTACACATCCCTTAGACATGCCCGTAATCAAGCCCGCAAAAACAGAAGCCATATGTTTTCATTTTGGGTAAAAAATGAAGAAGAGCAGGAATCCCTTATTCAAACCATTCTGGATTTTTTCGATACGTCTTCGGGATTGTACCGGGAATTTTCAGGAAAAACAATTTGGAGTGTTGGAATCATCGATAAAGATATAACATCTGAAGTGATGGATAAGGGATTTCATTTTGATATTCTAAATCATGATGAAACATTAATCCGAAGTGGCCAATTTAAGCAAACAGAAAAACCTGACAATTATTTTTTCAATTCCATTTTAGATATTCTGATTACATCGGAAAAAGAAAAGATATCAAAAGGAGAAAAATTATTTTCTGAAAATTGTTCCAATTGTCATTCCTCTGATTTAATCACCCCCGATATCGGCCCTGCCCTCGGGCCTATCACAAACGGATTGGATAAAAAATCATTATATGATGCCGGTAGGAATTGTCTGGCCTCGCAAAAAAAACATGAAGAAAACATCCTCGATTTGAATACCGAAGAATTTGAAAGCATTCATTGTTTCGTCAAAAATAAATATATGAATATCTCACCAAAGGATAATCCCAGTCCTGGACCTTCGGGATCGACATACAGGGTAAATGACGGAGAGGGAAATTCGGTCAGTGGAGATGATATTTTCGAAATCGATATTTCCGGTCCGATAGATAGTTTATTACCTGATGGAAAACATTTCAGGGATAAATTAGAGCCGGAATTTCAAAAAGAGTATTAACCTTTCTGTTGTTTTATTTTCTTTTTGATATTCTGACTTTTAATCCATAACGGGGTCTCAGGGTGATTAATGGATTCAGTTCTATTTTCTGTTCCGGAATAACTTCTACCTTATATTTCCGAATCATTTCTGCCAATACGAATTGCATTTCCATTAGTGCAAAATTATTTCCTATACAAAGTCTCGGCCCACCCCCAAACGGCATATAAGAATATGGGACATGTTTTTTCTTATTTTCTATCGAAAATCTATCCGGGTTGAATTCTTCCGGATTTGCCCAATATTTAGGATTATGATGTACGCCATAAATAAATGCAATAATATCCTGTCCTTTCTTTATTTTAATTCCTTCGAATTCGTCGTCTTCCAAAGGTTCCCGATCCGTAATCCAAGCTGGAGGAAACAGACGCATGGATTCTTCTACGACTTGCAAGGTATAATCCAATTCCCGAATTCTTTCAAAGGATGGTTTTTCATCGCCTAAAACATTTTTGACATGACCTAGTAATTTATTTTCTATTTCCGGATGTGTGGCTAACAAGTACCAAGCCCAGGTCAAGGCATTGGCAGAGGTTTCGTGGCCCGCAACATACAAGATCAATGCTTCGTCCCGTAATTGTTGGTCAGACATGGCAGAGCCATCTTCGTATCGGGTTTCCAATAACATATCCAAAAGGTCATCGTGTTTTTCACCGGTTGCTTTTCTTTCTTTTATTGCTTCATAAATAGCTTGGTCGGCCATTTCCCTTAATTCTTTGTTCTTTTTCAAATCGCCTTTGAGCCAAAGCCAGGGTTTAATAAAAGGGCGACGGATTTCATTGATGACAAGTTTTTGTGTTTCGGTAATTGTTTTATCTATTAAATCCAGTTGGCTATCATCAATACTTCCACTGAAAAGAGATTTTGAAACTACCATGTAAGCAAGGTGGGTCATTTCATGGGACATATCGAATATTTCTCCGGACTCCGCCAACTTATCCATTCTTTTTGTCAGATAAGAATCGATTACATCGATCATGATATGGGAAATGGATTGTAATCTTTTCCTATGAAAACCGGGCTGTATGGCTCTTCTTTGTTGGAGCCAATAATCACCATCCGAAGTCAAAAGCCCATTACCTATTTTTTCTTTGAGAATATCACGGACAATCGTAGTCTTGATATAATTCTTATGGTTTTTCTGTAAAAAATGACGGATGAGTTCAGGCCGGTCTGTCATAGTAGCATATCTAGCTACTAATTTAATTTGGATCAGACCGTCGTTTTCATTCAAATGGTTGATAAAAAAGGGAATCGGGTTTTTGACGATTTCAGGAAATTTGATTGGATTTTTCATCATCCATACCTTAGGGATTTCCACTATATTCTTTTCAGGCATTTTTTTGATTTAAAATGAACTGTGAAAATAAAAATAATTTTCTAATTTCTCTTCATACTCAATTTGTCCATAACCAACATCTTTATTCCTTCACTAGTTTCCGAATTGCAATCAATTTTCCTTTTTCAAAAATCCTAACAAAATAAATTCCTCGCATTAAAGAGGATGTTGGGCAAGATATTCTTTTGCCCGAAATATTTTTTTCAAGAATCTTTTTACCCAAAGCATCAGCAATCATCAGTTGTCCATTTTCAATCGGTTCGGAAAATTCGACATTCCAATTATTTTTACTTGGATTTGGAAATGATTGGATAATAAAATCGTCTGAGGTGAATTCATATACGCCGACACCTTCATCAGTAACGATTTCCAATTTAAAGTCATCGAAATAAAAGCCATCGCCAGTTACAAACTGATCTGAAATCAGTCCGAAACGAAAACTAATGTTTGCACTTCCCAAATAATCCGATAAATCCATTATTTCGGTTACCCATTCCGATTGGGTTCCATCCCAAACTGGATTTCCTTCATCCTGGTATTCGCTTCCTAAACGAGTATAAATCCCGCAAATAGGATCATAGCCTCCTGCTCCGATTTCACCTTGAAACTGAACAAAATCATAGTCTTTTTCTATATCCCATTTCCCCTTGAACATCACTCTGGCTCTAGTAGCATTTGTAAAATCGAATTCCTGATCCAATACTAGATAATTTTCTATATTATTACCATAATCTTCACCTGATGGAGAATCCGTAATACTAGTGGGTGGAGAAAAATAATCGAGAATCGTCACTCCCCAATTTGTACCTGATTGCCAATTATCCAAAGAGATTCCATTATCATTTATAACAAAAAAATCCTCTACGGTTTGGTATTCTTTTTGTACCGTAACAATTTCCTTAAAAAATCCATAATCGATTTCCAAGTTTATTAAAACAGGAGTGTTTCCCTGAATATTAGAATTCATCACATAAGGAATTGAAAAATCTGAATTCTCTAAAAAATTCAAATCCAAATTGATAGGAGAACCCACCGATTCAAAAATATTATTTTCATTTAATAATGTAATAGTAATAGGGCCATCCATTAATCCGATACGTTGGAAATTAAAATCCAATTCATTTGATAATTCAGTAATTTCATATGGAGAATTTTCTTTTAATTCCCCATATTTTAAAGCCAACCTTGGCAACGATAAATTCATATGGAGGCATTGATTGTTAGTTGCTTCTATTTCTACCATACTTTCCCAAAAAGATGTTCCGACTTCGGGCGTATAAGTATATATACCATGATCTCCATAATTAAAGTCATCTATCACACCATTCACACCATACCCTACCGTTTCAAAAGCATCACCATAAGAATAATTATTTTCTCGGGTCAGCACATTTGCAATTGCGTCTAATATTTGAATATCGTCCGGTAATTGTGAAGTATATCCCCAGGGACGAATCAATAAGCCTCCGTATGAATGATAATTTAATGCGATTTTAAATTCCCTTTGCTCTATAAATGTTTTTAAGTTCTGTGATTCGGGTTCTGAAAAAGGAGCAGGCCCTCTATAAATCTCACTACCGGAATTTGGAGAAGAACCATTATCATCATTTCCCCATTTGTATCCGAAATTTCTATTTATGTCCACACCGAAAGTTCCATCACCATTATCCCGTCTATTTTTTCTCCAAAAACCGGCACCATTCGGATTGGTCAATTCATTATAAATATATCCATCGGGGTTGAGACAAGGAATAAAATACAATTCCGTATTATCCAAAAGGTTTTTTATTTCCGGATCAGTACTATAATTTTCCAATATATACCACATAAAAAAAACCATTTGCTGCATACTTCCCGGTTCCCTGGCATGAATTAAAGATACATACAAAACTTCAGGCTCTTCATTTTCATCCACATCAGGATTATCCGAAATTCTCAACCAATAAATTTCCCGGTTTTCATGAGTAAGTGTCGTGGAGATTGGAGTTTTCGCTGTAATTAAATTCGGAAATAAATTTCTCATATCATCCAATTCCGATAATAACTCCGAATAAGTCAGATAGCCTCCCATCGAACCGGTATTATAATTATCGGGAACAGGATAAGTTTCAGTCTGGTTTTCACAATGTCCTGTCCTTAGCTGAATGGAATGTAAGCGATCCTTATAATATTGTCCGACATCATCAATCAATATCTCGTAATCCAAATCATTATCATGCATGACCCTTATTTCAGAAACCGAAAAATCACTGATGTAATGTTTGTTTTTTTTATAATCCCCTTTGTCTATTAATCCCAAAGAAGCCATTTTCAAAATCGTAGTTTCTTCATTGAGATTGATTTTGACTTTGGAATATTTTTCTGTTTGGGAGAAAAGAAATAAAGGAAAAAGAAGGAAAATGAAACCAATTCTGAAGGGCAACATAAAAGGTAGTATTTGATGTATTCGGTAATACTACGAAATTAATCAAATAAGGGGAAAAACACGATTTCAGAGAATTATATTAAAGACCGAATAACAACAGTTGTCATTCACCTATCACTTTACGGGCATAAAGTATCCGAGGTTTCCAGTATTTGGATTCCAGTATATTATCAATGACGACACCCCTATTTGTGCTATGAAGTACATAAATACCATCGGGTTTGACTTCCACCACCATTGCCACATGATTCACCTTACCTCCCGTACCGAAAATAATCAAATCTCCCGGTTGGGCTTTTTTAAGGGCTATTTTCTTTCCATCATTCGCCTGGTATCGGGATGCGGGTGAAAGCTTCAATCCGAAATGCTGATAGATATAACAGGTAAGACCGGAGCAATCGAATCCGGTAGAAGGTTTTTTACCGGCATATTTATAAGGTACTCCTAGATATTTCTTGCCGAAATCTACCATATCCTGACGAAGTTTGAATTCCTTGGCCTTGGCTTTTCTCTTTTTTTCCTTCCGAATATACTCAGGTTCATAATTGGAAATATCGACCGATGCAGGCATAACGATCTCACTTTCGTCCAACCTTTTCAGGGTATCGACATCTGCGGATTTGGTTTGGAATTCGGTTTGGGAACGATTGGTTTTCTTTTGCTCGGTTTTGGCAAATTTACGCCCGGGAGAGCAAGAGGAAAGAATTAAAATCCCGAGACAAAGCAATAGAAAGAGTATGTGGTCGTTTTTCTTCATATCGGACTTACTATGGTTCCAAACCATAAACGTATAAAAAAACTAAAAAATTTTACTTGTTGGAGTAGGTTAGTTAATAGGTTATTACAAAATTTATCCAATAGGATAAGCCACAACAAGTAGCGGCTCAAGGATATTATCCCTGAGCCGCCCTTTTTTAATTCACTCAATTATTCAACCTGACAATAATACTGCACAAATCAGGCCAAAAATTCATTATTTGCTGTGAAATTATAAAAATAATGAATAGATGTTATTTTCTTATCACACTTACAGGCATCTCCTCATCATAATCACCCTTAATAACGGGTGACTGCCTGAATTGGGTGTAGGATTTCACTTCCGTATCGATATAATCGTATAATTCCTTCAAACTTACGATACCGTTCCCGTTATAATCGGCTTCGCCCTTCATCCCTCTGAGCAGATAATGTGAAAACACACCTTGTCGCACCCTTAATGATTCCAAGGACGTTTCTTCAGGTTTGGAAGACAACATCAAGGCCGTCCCTCCTTTTGAATTGGAGAGTGTGTTATAATAATCGGATACGATCTCATCGATATTATAACCTTTGGATGCGAATGAATAACTACCGGAATGGCAGGCATCAGCTATGCATAATTTGTATTTTGCCATTGATTTTTCGAATATACCCTGGATTTCGGTATGTAATAAACGGTTGTGATAACCATCATAATCAATCGGAAGGAAAGAACCTTTTAGGCCATGTCCTGAAAAATATAACATGATCAAATCATCCTTATCGGCCTTCCCGTATATTTCTTTCATCGACTGGATAATGTTTTCATGTGTGGCATCTTCATCAATCAATACCCTGATTTGCTCATCAGGTAAAGCACCTCCGGCCGGACTCTGCATAAAGGCCATCAGACGGAAAGCATCATTATCCGAATATTTCAAAGGTTTCATATGGGTATAACTGGAAACCCCGACGATTACGGCCCATACCTTAGTATCACCATTATCTTCGACCATCAATGTCGGATCGGATACTTCCTTATAAGGAATGTATTCTCCATTTTCCCACAATCCGACGAATTCCTTACCATCGGAAGTTGTAAAAGTCCCATAGCCATGAGCGATATCACTCAGCCAATCCCCTTCGTATATTTCACCACCGGGATATTCCACCCTGCCCCATCCCTGAGGCAGACCGTTCTTGAATTCCCCCTTGTATCTTGTTCCATCGGAATATTGATAATATCCTTCCTTGATATTCCCACAATCACCGTAAGTACAATCCCGGATACTTCCACCCCGGGTTTCTCCAAGATAGACACCGAATTCCCAAACGCCTTTGGTTTCTGATTGATCTTCATGGATGATACGACCATCACCATGAGGGAAATTCTCATGCCAATTCCCATCGAAAACATCTCCATTGGTATAAAACCATTTGCCCAAGCCGTGGAATTTGCCTTTGACGAATCCACCTTCGTATCGGGTACCATCAGGAAAACCCATGATACCGTTACCATCCTCGCAATTACCGGAAAGACAACCAGTCTGTACTTCTCCCTCAGCAATGGATTTAATGGCAAAATCATCATTGATGACCTCTCCGTCCTCATTGACCAAAACACCCTGTTTCCACAATCCTTTGGTTACAGAACCATCCGATCCGAATAGGGTTCCCGTACCTTCGGGCAATCGAGCTTCCCACCAGCCAACGTATTTGTCCCCGTCGGCATATTCACATTCTCCCCAACCATGGAATTGCCCTTCCTTGAACTGTCCGGTATAAACGGACCCACTAGGGAATTGATAAACGCCCTTCCCGTTTTTACAGTCACCATCCAAGCATTGACCGTTTAGGGAAAAATTAATACAGAAAATGAAAAATAATAAAGGAATAATGCTGTTTCGTAGTACCATGATGAGTGGTTTTAGTTTTCTCTGAATGTTTTTGCCGTAAAATTAAAGTGTATGCCTTAGCAGTATCGGAGGCTTACAATTTATGAATATTTAACGTTAAATGGTAGAGGGGATATTACATTTAACAAATGATTATATGGCGTAATATATAAATTGCTGCCTGCCGGATAATTTAATTTCTGCAATATTGATACCAAGTTGAAAGATAAAAGCCATTCTACTTTGTCCAACGTTGGGTACTCAACATGGCCTTGGGGTAATCCACACCTAATTTAAGGTTGCAATCCGTCTGTTCCATATCGGATAAAGTATCGGGAACATGTATTTTATCAGCAGGTATATTTTTCAATTCAGGTATCCAATGTTTGACATACTCACCCTGGGGATCATATCGTTTTGCCTGTGAAATGATATTGAAATACCGATCTTCCTTAGGATCACTGCCTACTCCTGCGATATAATTCCAGTTTCCCCAATTACTACATGGGTCGTAATCAATGAGCATCGATTCGAAGTATTCAGCTCCTATCTGCCAATTCACCTTCAAATCCTTGACAAGAAAACAAGCCGTATTCTGACGCCCCCTATTAGACATGAAACCGCTTTGGTTCAATTCTTTCATATTGGCATCGATGAAAGGGATCCCCGTCCTACCTTGTTTCCATAATTCAAAAAGTTGGATTTCATTCCCTCCCTTGACTTCTGCTAGTTTTTTCGGGCCGCATTTTTTGAAGATATAATTACCGTATTTTTTTCCCATTAAACGGAAAAAATCCCTCCACATCAACTCAAAAAACAACCAATAGGTAGAATCATTGGCTCCATGTTCGTCTTCGAATTTCTTTAATTCATCATAAATCTTCTTGGGAGACAGACAGCCCTGGGACAACCAGGCAGATAACTTGGAAGAATAGGATTCTCCTAACAAGCCATTCCGGGTCTGCTTGTATTTTTTTACAGCTTGGGATTCCCAAAAGTAATAATGCAATCGTTTTAATGCTTCCGTTTCTCCTCCTTTGAATGCCATGACCGTTCTACCGTCATCGTCAAAATCATCATGCCCCAATTCCTTCAAGGTGGGCATTTCCCCAATATCTATACGAGCATCCAGCGTCGGAAGCACATCCGGTACTTCAAAGGGTTTTCGGATTGACACGAACTTTTCAACTTCTTTTCTAAAATGGGAAAAAACATCGGGCGTATGGCTTACCGGAAAAGGAAGATCCTGGGTATAGTACAACATTTTCCCTCTTGAATAACGAATCTCCTGTCCAAATGCCCACAATCGCCTTTCCAGCGTATCCTGCACCTCTACTTCTTCCTCCGTTCGTTCCCTATTACAAAATACCCAACTGGTTCGATTGGCTTTGGCAATCTTGAGGATTTCTTCTTCGGGCTTACCCAGTCTGATAATTAAATCCGATCCTTTTGCCCTGAGGGATTCCCTTAGGTTCTTTACACTTTCCAAAATGAAACGAGCCCTATATTTTCCGGTTTTAGGAAAACCGAAACGGGTTTTTCCCAAGAACACTCTTTCATCGAAAACATATACGGGAATAATATTTTCGCTGACTTCCAAAGCATCATATAAAGCCTCATTATCATGCAGCCTCAAATCCTGACGGAACCATAATATGACTTTTCGTTTTCCCTTCATTTCAAAAGATTGGATGGGATGATGATGTATTTTTATAACAAATCCGCACACGGAAAGTTTTCATCAAATCCCACTTGGTTTTCCCTTTTAGGTTTCCTATTTGTTTTTTAGTATGTCCTTAGAATCATCGAGTACTTGCAGCGTCTTAATCATGATCGGATCGGTCTGATTCAGGACTTTGTAAAAATAATCCTGACCAAAAAGATTACGGGCTATTCTTGCTTTGATGAGTTGCTTCAAGCCATCTTCTGCAACAGCCCAATCCTCAGTACCTAATTTATTATTTTTCGACACTACATATTTCTTAAATCGTTCAAAATCAGAATCACCGATTTTAAAATCACGAAGGAAAATTTCTTTATCCATTTCCAACAAATTCATCCTTTTTTCATCCAGATAAGTATAAACAAAATCAGGAATAGCAATAGAGGCTTCTATATATAATTTGTTTTCCAAAATATTACGGATGGGAACGAATAAATCGGGAATAATCCCTCCACTGGCATATACCACCCTACCATTATCTGTAAAATAACGGGTTGTATCTGCCAGATGAATACTATCCCTATTTTTCAATTCACCGGATTTGAACCTGTTTTCCCTATCGGAATCATATTGCGTTTCATCCTCATATGACTTCTGTATCAATCTTCCGGACTTGGTATAATATCGGGCAACGGTCAACCTAAGAGCAGAGCCATCTGTCAAGTCGTATTGTTCCTGTACCAATCCTTTACCAAAAGAGCGGCGGCCGACAATAATCCCCCTATCGGTATCCTGTAAGGCACCTGCCATAATCTCACTCGCAGAAGCAGAGCCTTCATCTATCAAAACTGCTATGTCATCCAATTTATGTTTGACAATGCCTTTTGTGGTATATGCTCTTTTAGCAGAATGCTCACCTTCCGTATAAACCAGCATTTCATTCCTTTTACGGATCAGTTGATTCAGGATTCGGGTGGCTTCGGTAAGATAGCCGCCGGGGTTCTGTCTCAAATCGATGATTAAATCCTCGGCTCCGGCCTCTACCAATTCATCCAAACCGGCCATGAATTCATCATAGGTCGTCCCACTGAATCTGTTGATTTTGAGATATCCGGTTTTTTTGTCCAACATGAAATGAGCATCCACACTATTGAGGGGGATCTCATCCCTTTTTATTGTAAAATCAAGAATACCCGCCTGGGTTCTTCTCTTTATACCCAGCTTGACCTCTGAACCTTTATTTCCTTTCAGCCGTCGAGTGACACCTCCGGTGGTAATGCCGATACCGGCGACCAATGAATCCTCAATCATCACAATTCGATCCCCCGCCATAATCCCTTGTTTCTCGGAAGGGCCTCCTACAATAGGTGTAATCACATAAATGGAATCCTGAAGTATATCGAACTCGATTCCTATTCCGACAAAAGAACCTTCCAGATTTTCATTAACGGTCTTTAGTTCATCAACTGTTATATAATTTGAATGGGGATCTAACTCTTCCAGCAGATGATCAATCGCATCTTCGACCAACTTGTCACTTTCTACTTCATCAACATATTGGTTTTCAACATATCTTAAGACTTCCTCAACACGCCCCATCCCATAAGGATTATGGTATTTTTTCACAGGTTCTTCATCAAAAGAAGCTACGGTAGGCGTCTTTTGGAGGTTATAACCTATCAACATCCCCAATACCGAAAACATGGATAGGAGTAATGGCATCCATACCTGATAACCTTTCACATTGTTTTCCTTGGAATATCTAGTCATTCAATTTTAAAATTTGATGCAAAGGAACAGTAAAATGTGCATTTATAAAAGTATATTGCCTATGAAATAAACCAATCATATCATCTGCATCCTTATAAGAATCGTTGTTTAACGACATTCCATATTTCAGCGGTGTCGTAGAATTGAATATCATTAATTCGGTTCCGATGTTTAAATTGTTCAAATGAAACGACTTTCATACGTTTTCGTCT
>JAHDFN010000080.1:0-14506 GCA_020628145.1 Saprospiraceae bacterium
ATAACCAAGCGGTTTTCATATCCATACCCGGAATGAATTCGTGCAGGATGAGGGCTGCTATCCAAATGGAGAGGAGTAAACCCACGAGAGCTATGAAGAAAGCCTTGGCTATCGGGATATATTTTTCCCGTTTGAGTTCCAATTCAAGGGCGGCTTCCAATACAATCATGATCAGACCGATGATACCCAGTACCTCAAGGATAGGAAGGAAATTGAAATCATCCCCGAGGTGCATGGCATCCAATGTGATTTTGATACCGATACCCAAAACAATCAGCATGAGAACTGATGGGATATTCGTTTTCTTGGATAATTCACCGAAGAAAAAAGAAAGTATCAGTATGATGCTGGATGCGATAATAAGATTATATGAACTTAGGATTTCCATAAGTATTGTTTATTCGATGTTTGATACAATCAGTTGTTTTGAAGCGTTTCATTGCAGGTGAATCCGTTTTCCTCCACCCATTGTTTGAAATATTCCAAGTGTTTATCCTTATTCAATAGGAATTTTAATTGTTGGGGTTCATCCGGATGATTACCCATTTCGAATTCGGGCTTATATGTCCAATCCAAATAAGGACAATCAAGGAGTTTGTTTTCGAATGTACGGTATTGTTTTTCAGGAGTATCGGTTTCGGCCAATGTCAAAGACAACCTATGGAAGCCACCACTTGTATCATCTTTTAGCATGGTGTAGCCATCCCGGATGAGGGTGGAATAATTGACGAACCTCGTTCCTTCTCCTGTTCTTAGTACAATTCCCAAACGGCCGACCCTTTGAAGAATGCCGTCCACCTCGCCTACTTTAAGATGTTGGCCTTTTTCGATTTTATTATTCATGAGGAAAAGCCGGCCGTCTATATAATTCCGTAAAGGGAAATAGGCCAATAACAGGATGATTCCTACAGCCAAACCGTGAAGTGCCGGTCTAATCAGAATGAAGATGACCAAAAGGATGATAATGGCCAAAGGTTCGAAGATGACAATGGCGGTTTTTAACCTTCGGGAAATGGCTTCGCCATTATTGCCGGTAAAATAGGATTGTTTGGTAAAGGAGGCCAGGAATATCAATAGGATATAAATGGCCGCCATTATCAGAACCCCGATGAACAAATCCGACCAACTCGTTGTGAACTCTTCCATAATATCCTTAGATTTTTTCTTTATTGGAATTCCCTTTGGTATAGGGGAAGTCCAGATCATTGGAAAGCAAACGGCCGATATCGTTGACGACGAAAGGGTTGATTTCCATCGTCCCGTCAAGATGCCTTTTTAATAATCCCAAATGGAAAAGCCGATTCAGGATGGGTTTGTAAATGGTTTTGAAGGCCGGTCCGAATTTTTTTCTGAGTTTATACTCATTGGTATATTTGTGAACCATGATGGAACGAAGAATCATGGCGGCTTCCATACTCATGAATTCCGTTAGAGGATAATCATATTCCGAACGTGGTGTGACTTGATCCTCGTCATATGTTGTCATGGTATAAGCCCATTTTTTCAGGGCTTCCCCCACATTCCCTTTGGATGATTGGTAAATCCTTTTGATAAGTTTATCCAATTGACCCATTTCCAACTCTTCCCCTTCGTCATCCAATAAGCCGAATTGGGTGGCATTGTGCCGGATAAGAATGATTTCCCTAATGTCATTGAAAGACATTTTATCTAATGCGATTTCAGATTGGAAAACCTTGTCCATTTCATGAAACCGGTTCAATTGGGTTTTTATGGCATGGCTACATGAAACCATAAAAAACATTTTATTCGAATATTGATCGATGTAATGCAACAGGTGTTTTACGTTTTCCGAAAGGGAAATCTTATCGTTTTCCCACAATTCCAAATCATCTATCCAGACCAGATGGGGTTTGCGTAAACCATACTTGATGATGAATTCCAATGCTTCTTTCAAATCATACCCCAATTCCTTTCTACGTCCTTCGAAAATGAGGGATGTCTTTGGAGATAATTTAACATGATTGCCGGGGAAATGTATATGTTGAATGAGGGAACCGATCAGGGATTTTCCCGAAAACCGGGGGCCTGTGAACAAGACCGCTCCCCTGAATCCCATTTTCCAATTATCAACCAGCTTGGCCATCCTTTCGAGTTCCTCCTGTCTTCCGACACAGAAAGTCTCGCCGATGTATCCTTGGGTCAAGAACATATTGGTATAGGAAACGAGGGCAGGGTGGGGCATCCTGTGCCTGACCATTCTAACGATTTTCTCGGAATGGCTGAGTGTATCTTCCTTTTGTGCTTCTTTCCGTAGGCTTTTGACCCAAATTCCTTTTTCATCTATCCATTCACGAACCCGATTAAAACCCTGAACCTGATATTTCCGATATTGGTTGAAGGTGGAAGACATGGATATGGGGAGGAAATCACCGGAATAGATGCCGGAAGCATTCAAATCCTTTTTCAGGATTTCCTGCATCTCTTCCTGGCTTTCCAAAAAGTCAGCCTTTGTTTTTTCTATGCTTTTCTGCAAATTCCCCATAGCAGATACAATTTCCTTCCGGGCGAGGTCATGTCCTTCCGTTTTTTCGAAATCGAATCTGTTTCGGATATTCATCCGAGTAAGATTGAGTTTGTTTTGCAGGCCACTGTGGGATTGATAGATATTATGGATATCCGACATGATTTCTGAATCCAGCCAATTGGCGGCATTCCTATGAATATCAATATCCTTGGTCAAGAGTAAGCCGTTATCCGTGGAAACGGAAAATTGCTTTCGGATGGAAAGAAGATCCAGGTGTTTATCCAATTGTTCGCCAAATCCATCTAGATCATTGAAAGATAGGCTGTCTAGTTGTAATTGTTCTACCGATTGAACAACTTGTTTTCCGTTAAAATCTTCTTCATTACCGGAGCTGTTTTCCAAGATTTCATTGACACTGAGATGAAGGCCGTTGATGCCTAATAGAAATGATTGGTTGATGGAGTGGAATTGTTCCTTGATGTTGTTAAAATGTTCGGATTGTATGAGTGTGAGTTCATGCTGTTCCAATAATCTCTTGCATTGTCTTGGGATGGCTTCCATTTGTTTCCGATAAACCGGCCACGGCGTATTTTGGTGTTTCCATTTTTTCAATTCCCGGCTCACTCCGATGATGGAATTCTGTTGAGAGGCATTATCCAAACGGATATCCGAAGCGGCATTTTCCAAGGCGTTTCTGGAATCGGCACATAGTTTTTCAAAGTCGGTGGAAGAAATGAATCCTTCTTTGAGGGAAAGGTGGCCTTTTTGTAGTTCGAAAACGACATCCCTCCAAAGTATGAGGAAAGATTTTGCCTTATCCAACCAATCATACATGATTTGGTAATGGATGGTGTCCGGTTGTTCCGTATTGGCCAAATGCTGCTGGCTATGATTTCCAATCTTAATCACCTCGCCGGTGATCGTATCGGAATGCTCGGAAAGGGAATTCAATAAATCGGTTTCGGTATGACTCCATACTGTTCCCAATGTTTTGAATAGGTTTTTATCAAAATCGGCGGCCCAATCTTCTTTGAGGGCTACGATGGTTTCTTTTGTCGGTTCCAGATGCTCCATATTTGAGTGGTTCGCCAAAATTAAAAATTCTAGACATATAAGCTGTCGTATTCCGGCTCAATTTGAATGGTTAACAAAAAGAAATGCACCTTGTCTTCAAAAACAAAGTAAAATCAAAACGCAAACACAATGGGATAACGGATTATTTCATTCGCCCGTTGATGGCTTCATCCTGCCATTTCTTGAGTTCTTCCCATTTGCCTTTGGCGGCCAATCCGGCTTGGAAAGGCCAGGATTCCGGGTTGTGCATTTGGAAGCGTGGCCCGCCACCTGAAAGGATTTCAGAGAGTTTTTCCACATTTGTTTTAGAAAGTTTCTTGAAAGTCAGAACACCGGCATGGTTGAGCAGTTCTTCTATTTTCGGGCCGATGCCTTCGATTTTTTTCAAATCGTCCTCTTCGGTTTCTTTTTCAGAAGATGAAGCAAGCGGTAATTCCCTTCGTTCTACTATTTTGGCTTCTAATGTATTTCGGGTTTCACCCACGATGTTTTTGGAAATTTCCACTGTATCGAGTTTCATCAATTGTTTTTTCAATAAGTCCATGTCTATGGATTTGACGACTTCGACTTCCTTGATGATTTCAATGGGGATCTCCTTGATGACCTCGATTTCCTTGATGATTTCGACTTCTTTGATCAGGGTGACTTCCTTGATGATTTCTATGGGTACTTCCTTGATGACTTCGACCTCTTTGATGATTTCTTTTTCAACGATGACCGGTACTTCCACCTCTACTTTCACCTCCTTGATGACCTCCACTTTCTTTTCCACTTCTACCGGTACTTCCTTGATGACTTCGACCTCTTTGAGTACTACGATTTCATTGATGACTTCTACGGGTACTTCGGTTTTGAGAGAGACTTCCTTGAGTTGGGCTTCGCCCTTAACGGGAACGGCTTTCTCTTTGGTAAGTTGGGTCGTCTGCATTTTCTTTTTGCGGAAAGCAGGACTTTCATGTAGGATGAGTTCATAGGCTTGTTTGGCCTGTTCCTTACTCAACCCCAGTTTCTTTCTCAGTTTTTTGAGGAGTTTGGATTTCTTGATGCTTTTTTTCATCATTAGTACGTTTTGGATTTCCGTTTTTGAAGAAGTGGGTAACGGATAATCGGTTTTTCTAAAATCTGTTTGATTTCTTCATTTATGGTCGGGTTTAAATTTAAGGAAAAAAATCGGAAAATAAAGAATAGGTAAAAAGAAATACACCCATCAAAATGATGGATGTATTTCTAAGGATTCATATGTAGTAAATCCGTTAATCATATGTCTGTGATAAGTAGGAAGGTAAGTTTATCTACCTCCATCCAATTCATCCTGCCATTTTTTCAATTTTTCCCAATCTCCATTATGAGCCATTTTGGCTTGTTTGGGCCAAGTACCCGGATCATGCATTTGGAAACGAGGACCTGCATCGTCCAAAATCTTTCTTATGGCTTCTTTTTCCGTTTTAGATAATTTTTTGAAGGTCAGGATGCCGGCGTTATTCAATAACTGCTCGATTTTTGGGCCGATGCCTTCGATTTTTTTCAAATCATCCTTTTTACCCTTGGATTCGTATGAAGCACTTTTCAATATTTTCGAAGTGGGTTCCAATTCTCTTCTTTCTACTATTTTAGCTTCGCCACTGGTACGGGTTTCACCCACCACCTGTTTGGAAACCTCAACTGTTTTCATGCCTGCCATCATTTTCTTCAATGATTCGAAGTCTATGGATTTGACGACTTCTACTTCTTTGATGATTTCCACCGGTACTTCCTTGATGACTTCCACTTCCCTGATGATTTCATTTTCCACTTCGTTTACCAAAGTGATTTCCTTAATGACTTCTACCGGAACTTCTTTTATGACCTCTACTTCCTTAATCACTTCCTTGATGACTTCTACAGGGACCTGTTTTTCAACGACGACTTCCTTGATCACTTCCACTTCCTTAATCACCTCTACCGGCACCTCTTTGATGACCTCGACTTCCCTAATGACTTCTATTTCCTTAACCACTTCCACGGGGACTTCCTTAATGACTTCCACGGTTTTGATTTTCTCTACCGTCTTTACGACCTCTACGACTTTCTCTTTGGATACTTCTACCGGTTTTACCGATTCCTTAGAGACTATGGTTTTTACAGGTACTTGGGAAGTGAGTTTCAATTCTTTGATAACCGTATCTCCTACAACGGCAACAGCTTTTTCACGAATTGCTTCCACGGTGTGCATTCCTTCCAATCTGAAAGCAGGACTTTCCTTTAATATGCATTCGTAGGCTTTAGTTGCTTTTTCAATGGATATATCCGCCTTTTTGGCGATTTTCTCAATGAGTTTTTTCTTTTTTATCATTTTATAAATGGTTTGTAATTGTAATGAAATGAAATTCGCCAATGGGTGGAAAACCACCCATTGGTGAATAGTTGCTTATCGCCCTCCGTCTAGTTCATCCTGGAGTTTTTCCAGGGCGTCCCATTCTCCGTCTGCAGCCAATTTTGCCTGACGTGGCCAAGAACCCGGATCATGCATTTGGAAGCGGGAACCTGCATCGGTCAATACTTTACGTAGGAAATCAATATCCGCCTCGGATAATTGTCTCCAAGTCCAGATGCCGGCATCATTTAGAAGACTTTCAATCTTAGGTCCGATACCTTCGATTTTCTTCAAATCGTCTTTATTATCTGCACCATAGACGATCTTCTTTTCAGTAACACCGGTGACGGTTCTTGAAACTTCTACCGTTTCCATGCCTTCCATCATTTTCTGAAGCATTTCCATGTCGAATGATTTGACGACTTCCACTTCCTTGATGATTTCTACGGGAACTTCCTTGATGACCTCTATTTCCTTGATCACTTCCTTGATGACCTCGACTTCTTTTACTACCTCTACGGGAACTTCCTTGATCACTTCCTTTTCTATTTCTCTTATGACTTCTACAGGAACTTCTTTAATTACTTCCACTTCCTTGATGACTTCTACAGGCTTCTCCTTAATCACTTCGATTTCCTTAATCACCTCTACAGGAATCTCTTTGATAACTTCCACTTCCTTAATGACTTCCACTTCCTTGATGACCTCTACGGGGATTTCCTTTAGGATCTCTTTTTCCACTTCCTTAATGACTTCCACCTCTTTCGGCTTGGCTGATAATTCAGCTTCCAATTGGCTGATACGGGCGTTCTTCTCATTTTCGAAATTTTCCCATTTCAATTCCCAATTCTTACGATACAAATCGTAATCATTTTGGAGAGCATCATATTTAGAGTCGAATTGTAGTGCCAAGGCATTTTTTTCATTGACTAATTTAGCATTCATTCCGTTGATGGATAGATTCAATTTATCTCTTTCGGCAATGATGGAATCATGTTTCGAATTCAAAGTATTATAGGATAATTTGAAATCCTCATATTCGGAATTCAAAGTGTTGTATTCTTTTTTTCGGGTAGTTATTTCTGTTGTTAGATCTCCGATTAGGCCTTTCCAACAAGAACGAGCCAGTAGGTAACCCAAAAGGGCAGAACCTAACATGAATAATAATGGCAACCAGATGCACATGATATATAGAGTTTATGTTTTTAAAATTGATGATGTTGTTTTACTTCAAGGTAACTTCGACCCTTCGGTTCTTGGCTCTTCCTTCATTGGAAGAATTAGAATCCACGGGTTTGTCAGGGCCATATCCTTTTACGGCCATTCTGTTGGTGGAAATTCCTCCTTTCGAAGTCAGGTAGTTCTTGACGAACTCTGCTCTTTCCTTTGACAGTTTATAATTGTACTGTTTGTTTCCCTGATTATCGGTGTGTCCACCAATATGTAGTTTCGAAGCAGAGACATTGTCCAAGTAATAAATCAGATCCGAAAAGTCGTTACGTTGCTGGGAACTGAGATTGATATTATCCTCGTTGGTACCGAAGTATAGGGTAAGGGGCTTTCCTAACAATCTGCCTTTAATGGCATTCAGTTTGTCGGTTGCAACAGCAAATTTATTGAATGAGAAATCGATTCCCTTACGAAGCAGATCCCCTTGGAACCAATTGGCTGGAAGTAATTTACCTTGTAGGGATAATTGTTGGGACGGAGTACCCAGTCCAACCAATGCATTTTTAATATCATTGGCCCTGGCCAATCCTAAATTGGGTTGGATACTGTTGTTGATTTCATCCTTGTGATAATACCCTGTGATTAATAGGGAACGATCCGGATGTCCCTTTAGATATTCTGCGGTTTTACGAAGAGCATCCGTAGAACCCACACCCAAAGGAGTAACATGGTTGAAAGATGAACGATTGAATTGAATATAGTCATCACTTTTATGTGATAAGCTACCATCTTTAAACATCCATGCCCCCAAAGAGGCTAATGCGGATTTAGGTGCAATATCCTTTTTGACTTCTTCCGTCGCCTCTCCAACAGTTGCCGCTCCGGCAAGGCCGCATAGATATTTTTTACAAAGGAATACACCCAAGATGATCCAGACTATTAGGAGCAATAGCCATAAAATAGAAGATTTTCTCATTCTTAAAATGAATTGAAGTTGGTTAAATAAATGATGGAAAAAATTAGTAGGCAGTTATGATTTTTATTAATGAAGTTGTTTAAAAATGATTCAATAATTCGATTGCCAACCATTGATTCCTAAATTCTTCAGCTATTTTTCGTCCCGTAGCTTTGGCTACGAAACTCAAAATCAGCTTCGACTTAGAAATCAAGCGATTACAATCGCTCTTACCAACCACTTTTTAAACAACTTCAATGATATGTTTCCCTCTGTTGGGTGTAACCATATGTGTGTGTCAAATCTTTGCCAATGGACCTGGTTTTTCCAATTGAAGTATTAAGTATGTTTCATCATTCGGCCTGTCTGATTTTATGACTAATAAAATTGCAAATGGTAACGGGAATTCTTAAAAATAATTGAGATTCTTTTTAAGAATAAAATCAGGGAGGTTCAAATCACTCCGATTTTTATTTTGCAAAGCCTTCAAGTCCCAATCCGAAAAGGGCGAAGTCAAATCTTACAGGATCTTCCGGATCAAATTTTTTCAGATGCCCCGTCAATTCCAGAGTCGCTCTAAAATCATTTTGTTTCCTATTGAGCAATCCCAATTTCATGGCCACTCTTCTTACATGTACATCCAAGGGCATGAGAAGAATTGATGAAGGGATGTTTTTCCATAAACCCAAGTCCACTCCCTGTTTGTCATTCCTTACCATCCAACGAAGGAACATGGATAATCTTTTACAAGTGGATTTCCTTTTTGGAGTAGCAATGTGTTTGCGGGTTCTTTGAGGGGCAAACTCAAGGGAAAAAAATAAATCATGAAATCCGGATAACATGTTTTCTGTTGTGGTGTCATCAGAGAGGAGGTGATCCGAGAAAGCTGTTTCCAAGGATTCGTTCTTTCTATAATAATCGGAAAGGAATGCGATGAAATATAAACAATCGGTCGGTTGGAATGTCCGGTGTTTGAAATTTTCAAAAGGCTTCAGATCAATATCCTCATGGTTAAGCATAAAATCATAGGGTGCATTATCCATCATGCCGAATAATTCCTTGGATTTGTTGATGATGGTTTTCCGTTGGCCCCATGCCAACATGGAAGTCCAAAATGCAGTTATCTCCTGATCTTGTTTTAGGGAATATGAATGAGGGATTTGTATAGGATCATCCTTAATGAAATTTTTCCTGTTGTATTTTTCGAATGCCTCTTCCAGTAGATCAATAATCTCTAGATTTTTTTTCATACTTCAAATATATGGAGGAGGATTAAACTTATCCGAATTCTCGGAATGCATTTCATTGCCTTCCTTTGGTATCTGTTTTTTGGCAAAGAGCTTCTTGTTACAAAAAAATGAATTCAGGTTGTGAAAAGTCTTTCAACGGACTAATTATGTTACTTTTAAGTATAAGATAACTATTCTTTTATTTGTTTTATAATTTGAGTTGCAATCAGGATTATTTCCAATTTCATACTAACAGTTACGTTGTACAATACCTATTCCCTCAACCAAAAACCAACTTTGCTGTTAATCATTTGAATGGAGTTGCCATATATGGACATTTCCAGTATTTAAAATTCATATAATGAAAGATCAATCCCTTTGGTATTTGGAAAATATAGACGTAACCGGGATTTTCTGTCCGAATAAAATGGGAGAATTCAGGAAAGGACACGACCCTAAGACATTTAAGTCGGGAGAATATGTTTATTTGCCCGAAGAGTATTCGGATTCCATATTTTTCATCACAAAAGGTCGAGTCAAAATAGGTACTTATTCCGATTCGGGAAAGGAAATCACAAAAGCTATTTTGGGGCCGGGAGAGGTTTTTGGTGAATTGGCATTGATAGGGGAGGAAAAAAGAAGGGATTTTGCAGTTGCTATGGAAGAAACGGAAACTTGTTATGTCAAATCGAATCAAATGAAAACCATGTTCAGGGACTATAATGGTTTGACTTTGTTCATGATGAATATTATAGGGAAACGAGTCCTTAAAATGGAGAAGAGATTGGAGTCGCTCGTCTTCAAGGATTCCAGAACCCGAATAATAGAATTCCTAAAAGAATTGGCTACGGAAAAAGGGCAAAGGGTCGGTTATGAGATGTTGGTCAGGAATTTTATTACCCATCAGGAAATCGCAAACCTTACCGCTACATCCCGGCAAACAGTTACTACCGTTCTCAATGATTTGAGAAATCAGAATATCATTACATTTAACAGGAAGAGATTACTTATCCGTGATATGGAAAAACTGGTTTGATTTATCCGCTATAAAATCTCTGGAATTCCCCCACTAGAATTTTTCATTTCTTACCTTTGCCGGAAATAAAATGATAAGGCATGATTAAGGCTAATGATCCTACTTTGAAATCTTGGATAGATGTAGCGGAAGATTCCGATTTTCCCATTCAGAATATTCCTTTCGGAATAATGAAAAAAGGAAAAAACCACAGGGTGGTGACCATTATCGGTAATCAGGTTATCGATTTATTCGAATTGAATAAAAGAGGTTACTTCAAACCGATGGTTGTTCCCCCTGCTGTTTTGAGAAATGAATACCTCAACGATTTCATTTCCTTAGGGAAAAACAAGACCGGTAATATCAGGGAGCGGATTTCCGATTTATTTAAAAAAGGTAGTCGGAAACTAAAAAATAATGAAAAAGACAGGAAGGCCATCCTGAATGATGTTTCGAAAGTAGAATTGACCATGCCGGTCAAAGTTGGGGATTATACCGATTTTTATTCGAGTAGGGATCATGCGACCAATGTAGGGAAAATGTTCCGTGATCCTGAAAATGCATTACTGCCCAATTGGCTGCATTTGCCTGTAGGTTATCATGGCCGAGCCTCTTCAATCGTCGTTTCGGGAACACCGATCAGAAGACCGAAAGGGCAACAGATTCCTGCTGATTCGAAACAACCGGTTTACGGCCCTTGTAAATTATTGGATTTTGAAATGGAAGTGGCATTCGTTATTGGGAAATCTACCGGATTGGGAGAAACTATCCATATGAAAAATGCCGAAGATCATATTTTCGGTTTGACACTATTCAATGACTGGTCTGCCCGGGATATCCAAAAATGGGAATATGTTCCGCTTGGCCCGTTCCTGGGTAAGAATTTCGGTTCTTCCATTTCTCCTTGGATTGTTACACTAGAAGCATTGGAGCCTTTCAGAACTTCATCTCCGAAGCAGACCGATCCGAAACCTTTGCCATATTTGAAAAATACCAGTAAAAGAAATTACGATATAGATTTGTATGTCGATATTATTCCTGAAAACGGAAAAGGCAAAACGGTTTGTAAAACGAATTTCAAATATATGTATTGGAACATGTGCCAGCAATTGGTGCATCATACCGTAAACGGATGTAATGTGAATGTGGGTGACATGTGTGCTTCCGGTACTATTTCCGGTCCGGAAAGAGGAAGTTTCGGCTCCATGTTGGAAATTTCCTGGAGGGGAAGCATGCCGGTTGATATGCCCGATGGTAGTCAACGTAAATTCATTAATGACCATGATACGGTCGTTATGAGGGGCTTTGGGGAAAAGAAAGGTGTTAGGATTGGTTTTGGGGAAGTTTCCGGAAAAATATTACCGGCTAAATAAAATCAGGGGATAATTACTTTTAAGGAATGGGGGTGGATGACATAATGTAATTCGGTTTCGGATGTTTGGGCCCCTTCACCATCCATATGGTAATATGTATTTTCGGGGATTTTTATTTTTACGTCCTTACAACTGAAGTTTTCCATATAGGATTCCTTATAAATCTGTCCGTTGATCATTCTGGGGAAAGAAAGGAAATATTTCCATTTGGGAATGCCGTTGGCTATGACCAGTTCAATAAGCCCGTCATCTATTTTTGCCAATGGTGCCGGTTGGAAATTATATCCGAAAGAAGTCGAATTCGCTACTTCCAACATAAGGCATTTCCGTTGGAAGAATTCTCCTCCGTCCACACTTATTTCATAATCCTGAAAAGGGAATTTGAAAGCGGATTGCATCGTAATTAGAAAATAATTGATAAATCCTCTTTTTTTACTTGCCTTGAAATCGAAGGCGATTTTTGCCGCAAATCCCAGCCCGGATAAATTCACATAGGGATTCCCATTCAGCGTTATGGTATCAATGGCATGTATTTTCCCTCCGTTAATAATTGATATGGCTTTTTTCATCCGCCTTCCGATACCCATATGCATGGCATAGCCGTTTCCTGAACCGCCGGGAAGTACGCCCATTGCTGTTGAAGTTCCTATCAGACCTTTGGCGACTTCATTGACAGAACCATCTCCTCCAACGGCTACTACGATATCGACCCCTGATTCTACGGCTTCCGTTGCTAGTTGGGTAGCGTGTTTGGGTGCTTCTGTAAATCGGATTTCATAATCGTAAATGGAGAAATCCAAATGTTTTTTCAATAAGCCGTCAACGTCTCCTCTTTTCCAGGATGCTCCGGAAGCCGGATTGACAATGAAGCGGATTTTCTTTTTCAAAATGTAATATTCAGTTTTATTAAATCCTTTCAGGAACGGATATTTCCTTTACAACCATTTGTAAGGTGTTTTTAATCCTTTCTTCCATTAGAACTATTTTTCCTTGCTTTAGTTTTTCAATGATTTCGATGTTATAGTACCTGACGGTAATTAATTCCAAATCCTCATTTTTATCTACTGTGAATTCTTCATCCAATTTTTGAATGAGATTTTTCAATCTTTCAGTGCGATGAGTAACACATACCGTAAAACTGATGGCTGTATTCCGCATCATATTGACTTTGATGCGATGCTCTGCAAAAAGGGCGAATAATTTACTTAGATGATGTTCTGCTACAAACGAAAAATCCCTTGTGGAAATATGTAATAAGGTTTGTTCGGATTCCAAAACAACGATAGGTGGATAATTTTCCTCTGACAAACCCGAAATAATCGTCCCGTCATCATGTGGCGATATGAAAGATTTAACACGTAGGGGAATATTTTTATTCTGAAGGGGTTTGATGGTTTTGGGATGGATGACCTTGGCTCCGTAATAAGTCATTTCTATGGCTTCCTTATAAGAAATCCTTTCCAGTTTGGAGACGTTTTTGAATTTTCTCGGATCAGCATTAAGAATTCCTTCCACATCTTTCCAAACGGTCAGTTCGTCCACATTCAGACAATATGAAAAAATAGCTGCCGAATAATCGGAACCTTCCCTTCCCAGTGTTGTAATCATACCTTCATCTGTCTGGCCGGTAAACCCCTGGGTCATGATGAAATCATATTTGTGGAACAAAGGGAGTATTGTTTTGGAAATCTGTTGTTCTGTTGTTGGCCAATTGACTGTCGCTTCCCTGTAAATATTATCTGTTTTAATACAATCTACCGCATCAATCCAGAGTGTTGGTAGGTTCGCATGATTCAGATAACTGCTTACGATTTTTGTAGAAGCCCATTCCCCCAAAGACACCACCTGATCATAAACCGTATCGAACCCGGCATCTTTATGTTTGGCAATAATATCCGGAATGGCTAGGAATTCTTTTCTGATTTCTTTCGAAACCTCGTTTTCCATTCCGAATAATTCCCGACAGATATTGATATGGAAATTAAGGGTATTATTTAATGCTTCCTTTTTGTTCGGATGATCAAAAAAGAAACCTTCGGTGACTGTTTCCAAGTGGTTGGTGGTCTTGCCCATTGCTGAAACAATGAGTAATAGTTTTTCATGTTTATAGGCATTGAGGATTGAAGCGACATTCCTGACAGCGTCCGCATTTTTGACCGAAGCTCCACCGAATTTGAAAACCTTCATTAACTTATCCTCTATTTTGAGTCGCAAATATAACAGACTCTATGAGAGTTTGGGTCGGATTGAATCAAAAAAGCCTGTCGGAATTTCCGACAGGCTTTTTTGATAAAGGAACAAACCGTTTTATTCATTATAAAATACCTTGATGGCTTTCCTTACACCATCCTTGTATTTTACCACATATGCTCTATCATATCCCCTGCTTCTGGCTTCTTCCCTTGCAGCAATGGCATCTTCCTTATTATAGTAATTTCCCAACATGATACGAACCAAATCCTTGTTAGGGATATATTCGGTTTCAATACTGCCGATATCTTCCATTGCCGAATATTTGGACTTGTTGAAATATTTCATGGCTTCCATTTGCACTTTATAATAAACACCACTTTCGACACTGGTATTATTCAGATGAGTCCTGCTCCCCCCTGATGATGTCGTTGTTGTATTTTCTTGGTAAGGGGTAGGATCAAACGTAATATTCCCGTTTGAAGTGACCTGCCCGGAAGTAGAGGTTGAAGAATTAGAACCACCATGATTCGGATACCAATAGGAGTCGGTAGCAGGAGGTAAATTCTTAGAACCGGAAACTACTGTTCCGCTAGTGGCCGGGGTAGAAGAAATTACTGTTCCTGAAGAAGTAGTGACCGGCGTACTTGTGGTAACTGTAG
>JAHDFN010000080.1:14606-16822 GCA_020628145.1 Saprospiraceae bacterium
CTAGGGGTTGAAGTAACCGGTGTACTAGGAGTTGTAATTGTAGCCGATGGAGTAGAAACAGTTGTATTGGAAGTAGCCGTTGGTAATTCCACAACGGGTTTTTCCGGTTTCGTCGTTGAAGGTGTTGCAACTGTCGTACTTTCTACTTTTGGTTGGGTAGGAGTGGTTACGGCAACAGTGGTTTCGGTCGTACTGGTTGTTGGTTTTTCGGGTTTGATAGTAACTGTTGGTTCAGGTTTGCTTGGAGTAGTTGAAGAGGTGGTAGTACTTGGGGTAGTCGTTGTTACGGATGTACTAGGCTTCATTGGTTTGACAGGCTTTGTGGGTTTGGAAGGTGTCGTCGGTTTTTCAACTACTACACTACCGGCATCTTTGGCCATAATCATATCCTTGGAGATGGAGCCATTGCCCGAAGGTATTTTGAACTCAAGAATAAAAGATTCATATCCCTTTTTGTCGGCCTCTATGGAATAATCCTTTCCTTCAATGATTGGGAATTTATACTTGCCATCGGCATCTTTCGAAGTGATGATCCTCTTTTTTCCTCCAATGACTTCATATAAGGTGACTTTAACACCATTGATTTGTTCTCCATTGTCATCCAAAAGGTTACCCATGATGGCCAATTGTTCTTCCATCTGTCCGCCGAATTGGAAAATATCCTCATCAGTGGTAGTGAGTTTGCTTAATTCGAAATTCCTATTGGAAATGAAGAACCCGGACCCCGGTGAATCCTTATAAATATAATAGCGATCATCGGCAGATGAATTGATGGGTTGCCCCAGATTTTCCGGTTTGCTCCAATTGAATTTGCTACCATTGGTTTTGAAGACATCATATCCACCCATACCTATCTGACCATCAGAACTAAAATACATGGTCTTGGTTTCGGGGTCATAAAAAGGAGAAATCTCATTTCCAACCGTATTGATACGGCTTCCGAGGTTTTTGGGGAAAGTAAAATCGAAACTGTTGCTTTTCAAATCCCTGCTGACATACCACAAATCCATTCCTCCCTGGCCTCCCTTCCTATCAGATGTGAAATATATGATTTCTATTCCATTAGAATGTATTACGCATGGATGGGAAGTCGTAGCATCGGTATCGTTTACATAATCCGGGAGTGGAATTGGGTCAGACCATTTTCCTCCGGGTTTGCTTTCCACAACGTATAAGTCACATCTGGAATTATATGAATTGGTAGCATCGCATTGGGTGAAATAAAAACGGCTGTTATCCGGAGCAAAGGAAACATTACCATAATGCTCCCTTGAAACATTGGAGAATATTTTTTCGGTAGATTGGCTTTTCGACCATTCCCCATCTATTTTCTGAGTGCGGTATATCTTGGAAGCTCCATCGACATCGGAGGAGAAATAAAGAATATCGTCTGTATAGGGGATCGGGCCGTATTCCATCCCGGGGGTATTTACATTATCTGAAAGGTGGGTGATATTTATATCCTTATTGACTTCATCTGCAGTCTTTAGGCCGTATTCACAACCCAGGATTTCATTTTGAACCAATTGGGACATCTGTGCGTAATCATCACCCTTGTAATTATTGACGAAATAGACGAATTCCCGACTGGCTTCATCATATTGTTTCATGCTTTTTAGGCAACGGGCGAATTTGAATCCCACATGGTGGTATTCTTCATTCAGATCCTTGACAGGCTTATAGGCTTTGGCAGCTTTGGCATAATCCTTTACCAAATAAAAACAATCACCGGCCTTGAAAGCCAATTCTGTTTTTTTCGGTTTTAATTTCCATGCATTGAAATAATTTTCTCCGGCTTCGGCGAATTTCCCTTCATCGAAAAGTTTGGAGGCGTTGGAGGAGAGTTTTTTCCAACTGTCCTGCCCGTAGGAAAACTGTAATCCCACAAACAGGGATAAAATGATTATCACTACGGTTTTTAAATTAGACATAGTCATATTGTTTTAATATTCTGACAAGTATTGAGCATTACTCTTTCTATAGTAATCGGGAAGTATTTGTGTTCTAGTTGACGGATTTTATCTGCAATGTCTGTAGATGTATCATTTTCATCAATGCTGCATTTGGCTTGGAAAATGATTTCTCCTTCATCATATTTTTCATTTACAAAATGAATAGTGATGCCGGTTTCCTTTTCTCCTGCTTTTTTCACAGCTTCATGGACGTTCATCCCATACATGCCTTTCCCTCCGAATTTGGGAAGGAGGGAAGGATGG
>JAHDFN010000081.1 GCA_020628145.1 Saprospiraceae bacterium
ATTTCGTGACCCATTTTATCCCTTTTTGTTTTCAGATAGAACTCATTATGTTCGTTAGGGGAAATCTCAAGGGGTACGTTTTCTATGATTTCCAAACCATAACCGATGAGTCCAATCCTTTTCTTGGGATTATTGGTCATTAGTTTGATTTTGGAAATTTTCAAATCCCTCAATATCTGGGCACCGATTCCATAATCCCGTTGATCCATTTTGAAACCCAACTTCTGATTGGCTTCGTAGGTATCATAGCCCTGTTCCTGCAATTTATAGGCTTTTAATTTATTCAATAAGCCTATGCCCCGTCCCTCTTGTCTCATGTATAATACAAGACCCTTTCCTTCTTCTTCAACCTTTTGCATGGCAGCATGGAGCTGAGGGCCGCAGTCACATCGGAGAGAACCGAGGATATCTCCGGTATCACAAGAAGAGTGTACTCTTACAAGAACAGGGTCGTCCGGTGTCCAGTCTCCTTTTTTCAAAGCAAGATGGGTTTCTCCCGTAGTCAACTGAGTATAGGCAATCAACTCGAATTCACCCCATTCCGTAGGCATTTTTATCGAGGTTTCTCTTTGGATAAGTCTTTCTGTATTCATTCTGTATTCGACCAAGTCTTTTATGGAAATGATTTTAAGATTGAATTTTCGGGCAATCTTTATCAAGTCGGGTACTCGGGCCATCGTTCCGTCCTCGTTCAGTATTTCGATAAGTGCTGCAGCCGGATAATGGCCGGCCAATCTGGCCAGGTCAACAGCTGCCTCGGTATGACCGGTTCTGCGAAGAACACCTCCTTCTTTTGCAATAAGAGGATGCAAGTGTCCCGGTCGGCCATAATCCAATGCTGTGGTATCCGGTCGGGCAAGAGCTCTGATTCCGCTGGCTCTATCGAAAGCGGAAATTCCGGTTGTACATCCGGGGCCTTTATAATCTATGGAAATAGTAAAGGCGGTTTTATGTAGATCCGTATTGTTTTTAACCATCAAAGGGAGGTTGAGCTCGTTGGCTCTTTCCTGTGTGATAGGGGTACACAATTGTCCCCTGCCTTGAGTAATCATGAAATTGACCAAATCGGGAGTCATGCTTTCTGCTGAAGCGATAAAATCTCCTTCGTTTTCCCGATCCTCGTCATCTACGACGATAACCAATTTGCCAGCCTTGATTTCTTCAATGGCTTCAGGGATGGTGTTTAGTTTAATCGGGTCGTTGTGTAGGTTGCCAGACATTGCTCTTGATTCCTTTTACATATTTGAAGAACCCTTCCAATAAGGCAAGGTTCATCATGAAAAAATACCTGATACTCCGCAATCCTTTGATATGGATGTTGAAACGAAACAATATCCAGTCGAGGAAGGGAAGAACGATAATCAAAGATACTTGAAAGTTAAACAATATTATAAGGAATAGGTTGCCCGAAAAGCAAAGAATCAGATTGGAAATCAGCGAGGCGAGAATGAAGAAAGGGCCTAGCCATCTTAAAACCTTGTGGGAAAGGAAGTTGAAGGCTATTGCTCCATGGTGGGGTAGAAGTAGGTTTTTAAATGTATTGAGATTTTGGAAATTGCCGGCAGAAATTCTTGATTTCCTACGATATTCCACCTGCATGGATTGAGAAACGGATTCGTGACAAACAGCATCCAAATCGTTAATGGTATTATAGTTTTGGGAAAGCACCTGCATTGCCAAATAGAAATCATCGACAAGGAAATTATGGGGGACCGGAGTGAATAATTCCGACCGTAATGCATAACATCCGCCGAAAGGCCCCATCATCTTACCCGAATACAAACTTTCCCTGTATTTGATATGTACTTCATTGGAAATATATGAATCTTCCGATTGGGCTATGCCTCCTTTTTCCACATGGGTGTGCTTCATGTGTGCATCAACCAAACCGATTTTTTCATTTTTGAAGTGTTTAACCAAATGGCGGATGGTATTGGACGAAAGGATGACACTGGCATCGGTGATGATGAAAACATGTTGTCCATTTTTTTCCTTGGCTTTTTTGGCGAGTGTGTTGATTACACCCGGTTTGCCCTGCCTATTTGTAAAAGGATGGAAATTGAAATGGTTCAATCTATGGTTTTCAATGAAGGATTGTACGAATTCATTTGTATTGTCGGAAGAACAATCTGAGCCGATGAGGATATCCAATTTCCCGGAAGGATAATTTTGTTCTTGGAGACTTTCCAATTTTTTAATAATGATTTTCTCTTCATTGTACAATGACATAAGAATGGAAACATGTGGCCATTCATCGTCATGATTGTAGATGATATTATTGGCCGTCTTGTTCTTGGATAAGAATTTTAGAATGATTGGAAAAAGGATATAGCTGAATACCAAGCAGAAAATACTCAGACACATGATTGATGAAAGGATGATATTGATGGGAGAGTCCATGAATTAGGAAGGGATTGCTGTGATGTGGGCCATGAGATTCTTTGCGATGTTCAAACTATCGAAATCCCTATGGATTAATTGTTCTGCATTTTTTCCTATTTCGAGCCAACGTTCTCTTTCATTGTTACAAAATTCAAATGCTTTCATATATTCTTCAAGAGAATTTGCGATGAGGATTTCCTTTTCATGTTTTGCATGTATTCCTTCGAGTCCCATTCTAGAAGTGATGACGACCCGACCCAATGCCATGCCTTCGAGTATCTTAACCCGCATCCCACTTCCGGATTTGAGAGGGACAATCATTATCGGGTGCTGATTGATGAATGCCTTGGCATCATCGACTTCTCCATGTACAAAAACATTTTTTTTATTCATGTTCATGAATTCCGGAGGAGTATTCCTTCCGGCGATATGTAATTCCAAGTCAGGATATTTTTCGGATAATCTAATCCAGATTTTTTTTAAAAACCACCATAATCCTTCCTTATTGGGTTGCCAATCCAAAGAACCGATAAAACCGATACTCCATTTTTTCGTGTATTGCCGATAGTCCGGCATATAGTTTTTCTTGTCTATTCCTATAGGGATGGCTGCTGCCGGTATTTCCATTCCTGATTTTCTGAAAGCATCGAGATCCTTTTGGGAAATGGCGGCAAAAAAGTCATAGTTGTTCATATGGTTGACTTCAAATGCCTTGAGTCTTTTTGCCATCAGACTGATATACCATTTTTTTGGGAAAAAAGGAGAGTTCTTGGCAATCCGTTCCCAAATTTCATGCTCTACGTTGTGGGAACGCATAATGATTTTGGCATTGCTGTGTTTCCTGATAATAGGGAGGTATATGGCCGGGACTAAGGTTTCCAATATTACCATATCATATTGGTTATGCCTTAGCATTTGGGTTAGCTTGTTTTCAAAAGCAGGGGAAATAAACCGACTGATATGGTAGGATGTATCCGAAAACAGATTTTTAATTGCACTGCTGAATCGGATTGAGTTATCGACATCTACTTTTTCAATGCTGACATAATGTTCGGCTTCTTCAGGCAATGTGTCCCCTTTGTAGAGATGCCTGGAAGTATTCATGGCCAATAGTGAAATCTCGTTTCCGATTTGTTGCAATGAATGGCTCAGTTGCATTATGGCTAGGGATTCTCCATCTTTTACCGGATAGGGGAATTTTTTACAAAGTTGGAGGATTTTCATCAGATGCTTTACTGTATTGTGTCGCTTGGATAAATAATAAAGGTTATCACGAATAATTGGTTATAGTGAAATTGATTTTTTGAAAATATACTTCATCATTCCTCTCAACCGTAGCTATGGCTACGCTTTTCGAGTACTTCTTCGCCTATTCTCAAAACCTCTAATTCCCCTTTCATAAAAAACTTTTCGTGATAACCTTTAATGACAAAATTAATATTTTTTCAAACCAATTGGTATCCAACAAAAAAACGGCAGCAACGTCATTTGACGTGCTACCGTATTAGTACGCTCAATTTGAGCTATACCCCCCTTACTCTTTCATAGCTACCCTATACTCATTTGGATCGTGTTTTTCCTCTTTCCAATAGTTATAGTCAGCTATCATTCTGTCCAGATTCTTCATTTTGAAATCTTTCTCTCCGATGCGTGATTTCAAAGCCGGATAATCCTTGAATAATTTTGAGGAGATGGCTTTGAAATTCTCACTGTCCACTTTAGTGAAAGTACCTTTGTCATCTTCGATAAAGAAAGAATATTCATAAGGTTTTTTCACATTGGTTCTGATTTCCACATAGAAACAGAACAACTTATAGTGACCCTCGGATACCTCCTTGTGCATGAACACGGTTGTGGGACCGAAAATCCTTGAAGGTCTGTCGGCTTTACGTGTTTCATACTCAACGGATCTTTTTTCTTTGTTCCCTACACAATCGACAATGGTTTCCTCATATCCGTAGCCTTTAAGTTGTGTGGGTTTGTAGGTGACTTTTTTCCCTGTACCCTTCTTGATGAATTTGACGGAAATCTGATTGTCGGCCCAGTCATCAACAATAACATAACCGGAAACTTTTTTGCCATTATTTTCAACAATGTAACCCGGAACTTTGTCTCCTTTCTTTGTCTGTGCATTCAAACTGATAGATATACCCATCAAAAGAACTGTAAATAGAGTGATTAGATTTTTCATGATAAAATTGTTTAAAAGATTCACTTAATTCGATTCGATGACCTCAATGTGCAAATGGATCGCCGTTGGAAAAATCAGGAGAAACGTGTTTTTGTGACGGAAGAAAACCTCAATTATTTTATTTTTAATTATAAATTCGGATGAAGTAGAACAAGCCCTTGAAGGATAGGTGCAATTGAAAAATGGAATGATGCTGAATTCTCCATATATGATGTCTATTGCCTTGATATTCATTATGATGAATATGATGTTTGTCATTGGAATGCTCCGTAGGGACAATAGTATGATTGATGTTTTCTGGGGGCTTGGATTTGTCATCATAACATGGACGCTACATTTTCTCTTTCCTGAAAAACGAGGATTCTTTTTGGATTTCTTAGTGACATTTTGGGGCTTGAGATTAGCCTTGTATCTAGGAATCAGATTGAGGGAAAAAGGGGAGGATTGGCGATATGCCGAATGGAAAAGACAATGGGGCCGTAGTTTTTTTATCCGTTCCTACCTTCAGGTTTATATGCTTCAGGGCTTTTTCATGTTCATTATAGCCCTTCCTCTGATGAGGATCAATTCCTCGGTTCCTTCCTTTTCGAATCTTCAGATATTAGCCATCTGTATTACTTTTTTCGGAATCATTTATGAAACGGTAGCAGATTGTCAAATGAGAAAGTTCAAAAGCAAACCTTGGAATAAAGGGAAGGTCATACAAAAAGGTCTTTGGAAGTATTCAAGGCATCCTAATTATTTTGGAGAAATATGTGTATGGTGGGGCATCTTTTTTTATGTTTACCCATATGGGAACCCGATAATCGATATCATCAGCCCGATGGTATTGACCGTATTGATATTGAAAGTTTCAGGTGTGCCTATGTTGGAAAAAAAATATGCAGATAATCCCGATTATCAGGCATACAAACAGAAGACAAATGCACTCATTCCTATGAAGCCCAAATGATTTCCAGGACTTCCTCCAAATCCGGGTGCAGGCTTCTCCTTACCGGACAACCGTGGGCGGCTTTTTCCAATAACATTTTTTCCTTGTCGGAATAAGGGTGATCGGGCATGGTGACTTTTACTTCTATTCTTGCAATTCTTCGAGGGGTGGAGGCCATGACTTTTGTTGTTTCAGCCTTTGCTCCTACGATATCGATTCCTTTGTCTTCAGCCTTTATGCCCATAATTGTCAAGATGCAACTAGCCAATGCGGTCGCTACCATATCTGTAGGAGAAAAGGACTCTCCTTTTCCACGGTTATCGGTAGGAGCATCGGTAATGAGTTGGTTGCCCGATTTGATATGGGTGGCTTGTGTTCTAAGGTTTCCTTGATATATGATTTCTGCCGTCATTGATTTTTTAATATCGAAAACCCGTTGGAAAATATCGCCCAACGGGTTTCAGGTTGAATTTAAACATACTCTAAGATCAGTTCGCTTTTTCTGACATGAACTTAATCCTCATGAGTTTGATTTCATCAATACTGATGTCGTCTTCAGCCAATTCCTTATAGGCGACTTCTACATCATCGGTAGAAGATTCCATGAAATAATCCATAATATCTTCTTGGGAATATTCATCCACATTATCCTCTATATAATAATCGATATTGACTCTAGTACCTGAATCGACTATCATGGGAGGCGATATCATACAATGGCATCTTCTTGTCTATCCCTTGTATGATGGCCACTTTGGTTTTTGATTTGTTGGCCACCTGCTTCATTACGAAGTCGGCAGGACGGAGGATACTGTTGCTTTCCACATAATCCGCAATCAAATCTATAAACGGCCGGGCATACTTCATGGCTTTTCCCCTGCTCACTCCACTGATATTGGCCATTTCATCCATCGTAGTAGGATAAATAGAAGCCATTTCCTGTAATGAATTCTCCTTGAAAACCACATATGGCGGTACATTCTTCTTTGTAGCTTCCTTCTGCCTTAATGATATCAACATCTTAAGTAATTGAGGATCCAGGGCTGCGGACTTGGAAGAAGAGGAGGGTTCATCTACAATATTATCATAATTGTGATTAATGGCGATAGAGAAAGGACTCGGTTTGCTTAGATATTCTTCTCCTTGTTGGGTAATATTCAATAAGCCGTACTTCTCAATGTTCTTATTCAACAACCCTTGTAATAGAGCCTGACGGAATATGGTATTCCAAAAGGTTTTATCCTTGCTTTTTCCAGAACCGAGCATTGGATGGTTGATCGTACCAAATGCCTGATTCTTCGTCCCTAACATGAAATCAACAAGTACACGGGAATTATAATGTCCCTTTAATTCCTTGACGACATTTAGCGCTTTGGTCAATTCCTCCTTGACTTCTATTCTTTCTTTGGGATGTTTGCAATTGTCACACATATTGGAGCAATCACTATCATCGAATTCCTCTCCGAAATAATGTAAAAGGAATTTTCTCCGACAAGCAGTCGTTTCGGCATAAGCCATGACTTCCTGCATAAGAAGGGAACCCATTTCTCGCTCAGACAAAGGTTTGTCTCTAAGGAATTTTTCCAATTTCAGAATATCACGAGGAGCATAAAACGCAACACAACGCCCTTCCAGTCCATCACGACCGGCTCGGCCGGTTTCCTGATAATAGTTTTCTATGCTTTTTGGAATGTCGTAATGTATAACAAAGCGGACATCCGGTTTGTCGATACCCATTCCGAAGGCAATAGTAGCGACAATAACATCCGTTCTTTCCATCAGGAAATCATCCTGCGTATTGCTACGGGTTCGTACATCCAATCCGGCATGGTAGGGGGCTGCTTTTATTCCGTTTACTTTCAGAACTTTGGCGATCTCTTCAGTGGTTTTCCTACTCTGAACATATATGATCCCCGATTGCCCGTCAATCCCTTTGATGATTTGTACCATCTGTTTATGAACATTGTCCTTTTTCCCCTTAGGTCTGATTTCATAGTACAGATTATCCCTGTTGAAAGAGGAAATGAAAATATTCTCATTGGCCATACTCAGATTTTTGAGTATGTCCTGTTGGACTTTGGGAGTAGCTGTTGCAGTTAGGGCAACCGTGGGGATGTCGTCACCGATGGCTTGGATCATATCCCGTATTTTCCGGTATTCAGGTCTGAAATCATGTCCCCATTCGGAAATACAATGGGCTTCATCTATCGCAACAAGGGAGATGTTTACCTCGTTGAAGAATTTTAGATTTTCTTCCTTTGTCAAGGTTTCGGGAGCTATATATAGCATTTTGGTTTTACCCGACATAATATCCTCCTTGACTTTTCTTGCCTGAGTTTTGGATAGGGATGAATTAAGAAAGTGAGCAATTTCATCTCCTTCGCTATATCCTCTTATGGCATCAACCTGATTCTTCATCAGTGCGATGAGCGGTGAAATGATGATGGCAGTACCATCCATCATGAGTGCGGGGAGTTGATAACAGAGGGATTTTCCTCCGCCTGTGGGCATAATTACGAAGGTGTCTCTCCCTTCCAATATGCTTTTTACTATTTCTTCCTGTTTCCCTTTGAAGCTGTCGAATCCGAAATAATGTGCCAAGGCACCATGTAAATCTTGCGTTAAGGCTTCCATTGATTATTAATAATTGAGCATTGTTATTACATCTTATAAGGATGTCAAAAAGGCATTTTACATTGTATCGATCCATCAAGAATGAAAAAACAGTTTTCCTATTTGGTTCAAGTATGTTTATTTGAATTGTATGTATTAAATTACAAAAAAATCTAAATGAGAGGTAATGTTTGGAAATATATATTCCCAAAAAGCATCACAAAATAATACAATTTACGTGAAATCATACAATAATATCCTTGAGGCGGCACTCTTAACCTTTTCTATAGAAATAGAGACCCTGCAACAGATTAGGGATAGTTTAGGGAATACTTTCGTTAAAGTGGTCGAATGTTTATCCGTAACGAAGGGTAGGGTAGTGGTTACGGGGTTGGGGAAGAGTGCCATTATCGCCCGGAAAATAGTGGCTTCCTTCAATTCTACAGGAACTCATTCCATATTCATGCATGCCGGAGATGCTCTTCATGGCGATTTAGGAATGTTGGGAGGGGATGATGTATTATTGTGCATATCCAAAAGCGGTGAAACAGCAGAATTAAAGGTTCTTTTACCCTTGGTCAAAGGGTTTGGGAATAAAATCATCGGAATGACTTCTGAGGCAGGGAGTTTCCTGGCTACCTATTCTGATTATCTTTTGCATATTCCGATAACGGAGGAGGCTGATCCCAACAATTTGGCTCCGACATCCAGCTCTACGGCACAAATGGTGATGGGAGATGCTTTGGCAGTTTGTCTATTGGCACAAAAGGGATTTACTTCTGATGATTTTTCTAAATTCCATCCTGCCGGTTCTTTGGGTAAACAACTATACCTTCGGGTAGATGATTTATATGTCAAGAATTCTTCTCCCTCTGTTAAGGAAATGGACGATTTGAAAAAGATTATTGTTTCCATGACTACGGGACGGTTGGGGATTACCGTAGTGGTGAATGACCAAAACGAACCTATCGGGGTCATTACCGATGGCGATTTAAGAAGGATGCTGGAAAAAAATCTAGATAGAATGGATAATGTTTATGCAGTGGATATTATGAGTTCTTCACCTGTACGAATCGCCAAGACGGAAATGGCTGTTGATGCTTTAGCAATAATGAAGGAAAACAGCATTACACAAGTTGTGGTTATAGATAAGGGGGAGTATGTTGGAATCGTACACCTACATGATTTGTTACAAGAGGGGATTGTATGAAAAATCGCAAAAAAAGAATGAGATGGAAGGGCTTCATCTTAATATTCATTCTTTTCCTTTCCTGTTCTTCCGAAAAAAAAATACCGGCTTTGAATTTTTATCATTGGCAATCTTATTTTGATGTCAATCCGGATGAGATATCCTACTTGGAGGATTTGGGAACGGATACCTTATATATAAGGTATTTCGATGTCGATTGGCAGAATAACGAATTGGAAGCTGTTGGGAAAATCATCAATAAGAATCTTGGGAAATTCAAGTTTAAAATCATTCCCGTTGTTTTTATAACCAATCGTACTTTCCTACGACACCCGGATTTGGATGATTTATCGGAAAAGATTTTGAAACTCATTCGGATTAAACATGCCGGTCTCTCTGAAATCCCGATAGATGAAATTCAATTCGATTGTGATTGGAGTAGCCGCAGCCGTGATATTTATTTTAAATTTTTGGAAACATTCCAAACAAAATCCAAATTCCGATTATCTGCGACAATTCGTTTGCACCAAATAAAATATGTGGCTGATACGGGGGTTCCACCAGTGGATAGATTTGTTCTCATGTGTTATAATACCGGAGAGATAACGGATATCGATGAAAATAATTCCATTTTGGAAGTAGAGGATGTCAAAAAATATGCTTCTTCGATTTCCGATTATCCTGAAGATTTGGTATTGGCCTTACCTTTGTTTTCCTGGGGCGTATTATATAGGGAAGGAAAAATGATTCAATTGATTCGGAATCCGGGAGAGGAACTTGATTCGAATAAAGATAAGTATGGAAGGATAGGAAATAAATTTCGAGTACTGCAAAGTACTTATCTCAAAGGGTATTACCTTTATAAAGGGGATGAATTACGTTTGGAGTGGGTAAGTCTTAATGATTTGATAGGAACAGTGGATATCCTGAAAAAGGAATTCATCCCCGAGGAAATTATTTTTTATCATTTGGATTCGAGCATTATCAAACGGTTCCCTTATGAACAATTGGAAAATATCAGCCACCGCTTTATTGAGCATTAGTTTCATTGTCTTTCTACCCATCGAATTGGCTTACGCTTGTGGTTATTATGAGGGTGAATATACGGGATACAGATTCATCAGTAAGAACCTGATTGAAAAACCAACTGAATTTTCTCCTTATTTATTGTCATTCGAAAATTTTTATCTAACAGATAAAGATGCCCGGGATAATCAAAGGATCGCCAACCTCCGCGAATGGCAAAAGGCATCTTGCCAGAGTGCTTCCTTAGAGGAAATCGAAGCATTGATATATACGTCCACATCATCAGAATTGGAAATCCTGAAACGAGTAGCGAAACGGGGAGGGACTGTTCCTTCTGCTTGGTCGGATAATTACTTTGTCAAGGATTTGATCAGTAGTAAATGCGATGATACTTTCGAATATCTTCATTTTGCTAAAAAATGTGAACCCCACGCCATAGCAGGTAATGTTTGGGAGGAAAAAGAAGTGATGAATGACGAAATCCGGGAGTTGATAGAGTTGGGGCAACGGAATATCCTTAGGACCGATAATCATTTTCTTAGGATGAGGTATATGTATCAGGTGGTTCGTTTGGCCCATTATTCCAATGAATTCAAATATGCTCTTGAATTATACGACGAATTGGATCCCAAGGTGGACGATGGCCCCGGTATCATCAAATGGTGGCTAATAGGCCATAGGGCCGGATGTCTCAAAAGGTTGGGCAGGAATGTTGAAGCCTCCTATCTTTTTTCAAGGGTTTTCAAAAACTGCCCAAGCAAAAGAGAGCAGGTTTTCCGGAGTTTTCATATAGAGAATGATGCCCAATGGAAAGAGTGCCTACTCATGTGTGGGAGCGATGAAGAACGAGCGACACTTTATGCTCTTAGGAGTACGGGGCGGCATGCCCGCATCGAAGAAGAAATGCAACATATTTACCGACTCGACCCCCGTTCCGAACATTTGACACCCTTATTGGTCAAGGAAATTACTAGCTTGGAGGAAATGTTCCTCGGAAGGGATTTCAGAAGGGATTTAGCCGGAAAGATAGTAGATCAGGCGGCAAAGGATAGGTTGATTCGGTTATTGGGTTTTGTGACCAAGGCCTTGAAAGATGGAAATGTAAGGGAAATACCACTTTGGACGGTAGCTCAAGGGTATTTGGAATATTTATCCCGCGATTTATATGCGGCTAATAAAACCTATAAGAAGGCAGAGCCGTTGGTAGAAGGAAATCCGGTTTTGGAAGATCAATTGGAACTGTTCCGATTGGCTTTGGAAGTACATGCTTATACGAGAATTACTCCTACGATTGAACAGCGGATTTCCGAAATTATTGCTAGAAACAAATTCTTTGCTTCCATAGAAACCTTTCCTCATTTTCTTTTCGATAGGCTTTCCCATCTTTATAAAAAACAGGATGACACGGGCAAGGGTTTCCTTTGTAATTTCTCCTTGGACGATTTAAAGGTAAATCCCAAATTGAGATACATCAATGATTTATTGAAATTGGCGGAAAGGGAGAATCATAATGAATTCGAAGAATACTTATTGAAGAAGAAATTGGGAGAAGATTATATTTCCGAATTGTATGAATTGAAGGGAACCTATCATTTGTCAAGGTATGAATTGCCCGATGCATTGAGGGCTTTCGAAAAAGCCAAACCTTCAAGAATCGAAAATGACGAGTTTTCTCCCTTTCTCCTACCCATTATCGATTGTATCCATTGTGATGATTCCTCGGATACCACCGTTATGCATCTGAATAAATTGGCATTAACCCAACTTTTATTGGATTACGAGTATAGGGCGAAAACCGATATGGAAAATGCTCCCAAGTATTATTACCGTTTAGGAGCCGCATATTATAATATGTCCTATTATGGCCATTCCTATAATGTGATTGATTACAATAGGACGAGTTATTCATGGAGTGATTCTCCGGATGAACATAATGACCAGAATGAAAAACCGAATTATAATCCATATGGATTGGCCTTCGGCAATAAGGAATTTACGGATGTTTCCAAGGCCTTGTTTTTCTTTGATAAGTGCAAAGAATTAACGACTGATGATGAATTGGCGGCAAGGGCGTCATTCATGGCTGCCAAATGCGAGTTGGCCGCATTCTATCAGGACAAGGAATACAAATACGGTTTTTGGAAAAACGAAATACCCGAACTTCCTGAAAAATATAGGAATTATTACGATCTCTTGATCAATAAGTATTCTGATACCGAATTCTTTCAGGAAGCCTTATCAGAATGTAAGTTCTTCAGGTATTATGTGGAGAAGTGATTTTTACCTTGCAAAATTATATCCTTCCAAAACATAAGATGTGATGGTAGGTAGCGGATAAATACTTCCGTCTGCTCCATTCTGGGCACCGGAAGTACTTCCATTACATCCGTTAATCGATAAGGTGATAATGCCGGCTGTTCCACCTGAAAAATCGGTTGTTACGCCTGTTAGATTGGAATTGGTCAGAAGATAGCCTCCACCGGCACCACCTCCCGGGCCGAAACATCTATCACCTCCTGTCGCACTATTGACTGTATTTCCTCCATTGCCACCGGTTGCACTGATAGTCAATGAGCCGTTTATATTCGGACAATCAATCATGATGCCTCCTCCGCCGGCACCGCCGCCGCCGCCGTCTCCATTACCTATTCCTCCGTTTTCGCCATTGGATAAGATGGAAAAACCATTACCATCCAATTGGCTACAGTAAAGAATGATGATACCTCCTCCATTACCTCCTATTCCTGTTAGATTATTATTGGCATGACCGGCTCCTCCTGCACCCCCTAAAAAAAGCCCCTGTGGTTGATTGATGGGATAACCGCCGAACCCCGGATAATCACCTTGACAATTGAATGTCCCCGGTTCATCATTGATGCCTCCAACGCCTCCCGCTACTAGACTACTTCCCCCTCCTCCTCCTGAATTGTGATCATTTCCGCCGCCGCCCCCGTTTCCCTGAGGTCCACGACCACAAATGAAATTAGGCAACATATATGCAATTCCTTCTCCTTTACCTCCTCCGAAACCGGAAATATCGTAAATCATTTCAGCACGGGGGTTCCACCAGGCACAGGTATTGGTTCCCGTATAGAAATAAGGAATTCCTCCTCTGTATCCTTTTCCGGAAAGATCGATGTCGCTATTGAGTGTCAATGTTCCGGAGACTTCCAAGGCAAGAACACCTCCCGATGTTCCATCCCAGGCAGGAGCGGTAAGCGTAGTGGTGACATTGGCATTGGCGTATTGGGGGACATTTACGATTTGGAGGCTTGTTGCAGGGTTATAAGTCAGTCCTAATGGGCCGAACAATGTCAAATCATTACCTGCGATAGCCGAAATCCTCTTTTTTTCAAAATTTCCCACCGATGCCAAGTCTATGATTGTACCATAGTCATAGTTGGTATCATTGGCCGTTGAAATAACAGCCCCTTTCATTTGAATCATTATCACATAATCCCCTACGGAGAAACCGGTAGAAGAATTGACAGTAATTACAGTATTGCAATCAGGTGTAGAAGTGATGCTGAAAACTTGGGCATAGATGTTGATATTCCCTCCAATATCCTGTCCTTGAGTAAGAAAGGAGAAAGAGGGAATGAGGATGGAGATCCAAAGTAGTGCTCTCATTCAAAGTTTGTGTTTATTCTTATATAGCACTAAAATAATCGAATTGGCATACAGCCTGAGCGTCTGTCCGTCAGTTTAACAGTTTTTTGTGATGGAAAAATAAAAAAGCCCTTGTCAATTGACTGACAAGGGCTTTGGTACAATATGATGAAATGACTAGAGGGTTAGTACCTTCTGTCATTATTTCTCCTATCGTTCCTTCCGTTCCTACGATCTCCTCCTCTTCTGTCATTCCTTCTCTCTCTTTTCGGAGGTTCAACATATCCTTCCGGTTTTTCCATCAGGGCTTTTCTTGATAGACGGAGTTTTCCGGTTTTCTCATCAATACCGATGAGTTTCACCTGAAGGCTGTCTCCTTCTTTGAAGACATCTTCTACTCTTTCTACCCGTTCATAAGAGAATTCCGAAATATGCAGTAGTCCGCTTTTACCACCTTTGAAATCCACGAAGACACCATAAGGCTGGATGGTGGCCACAACGGCATCATAAACATCACCGACTTGTGGTGTAAATGTGATGGCATTAATGGCGGCTAATGCTGCATCAATGGATTCCTTATCGTTAGATGAAATCTGAACAACTCCCATATCATCTACTTCTTCTATGTTGATGACGGTTCCTGTTGTTGCTTGTAATTCTTGGATGATTCTACCTCCCGGCCCAATAACGGCACCGATAAAACTCTTATCGATTTTCAATTCCACAATACGTGGTGCATGTGGTTTGAAGTCACCTCTGGGTGTTTCAATGGTTTTATTCATTTCGTTAAGGATATGAATCCTACCGTTTTTGGCCTGGTTCAAGGCCTTCTCAAGGATTTCGTAAGGTAATCCATCTACTTTGATATCCATTTGGCAAGCACAAATACCGTTTTCGGTACCGGTAATCTTAAAATCCATATCACCCAGGGCATCCTCATCTCCTAATATATCAGTAAGAATCGCAATTCTGTCCCCATCGGCAATCATACCCATCGCCACTCCGGAAACCGGGGCTTTGATTTGTATCCCTGCATCCATCAGTGCTAAAGAACCTGCACAGACCGTTGCCATAGAAGAAGAACCGTTAGATTCCAAAATATCGGAAACCAACCTTACGGTATATGGGAATTCATTGGGCATCACCTTTTTCAATGAACGGGCAGCCAGATTGGCATGGCCTATTTCCCTACGTCCGGGGCCTCTATTCGGCTTAGGCTCACCTACTGAATATCCTGGGAAATTATAATGTAGGATGAAATTGGAAAAGGATAATTCCTGTGCGGTATCTACCATCAGCTTATCCGTCTTACTACCCAAAGTCAGAGAAGTAAGAGACTGGGTTTCCCCTCTGTTGAAGATAGAAGATCCGTGGGCAGCAGGAAGGTAATCCACTTCGGTCCAAATCGGTCTGACTTCGTCCGTTTTCCTTCCGTCCAATCTGATACCTTCGGCCAAAACCATTTCCCTGATGAGATATTTTTTATGATACTCATAGTATTCTTTGGCTTCGCCCCAATTTTCTTCTATCCATTCTTCGCCTTCTTTTTCAAGGAGATCTTCTTTCAGTTTGTCCTTCACTGCATCTAATCCGGCTCTTCTTTTCTTTTTGTTCAGTTTCCCTCGGGCAACTTCAAGAACACCGTCTTTTATCATACCTAAAACCCGCTCTTTCAATTCTTCATTTTCTTCTTTAGGTACGAATTCTTTTATAATGGCGGCTTCTCCGAGCTTAGCTTTCAAATCCAATTGTGCCTGACATTGTACCTTAATGGCATCGTGCCCAATCTTGATGGCTTCAATCAGATCCTGCTCCTGGCATTCATCCATTTCACCTTCAACCATCATTACGTTGTCCATAGTAGCGGCAACAATGATGTCCAAATCGGCATTGGCCAAATCACTTTTCATAGGATTGACACAATATTTGCCATTGATTCTGGCAACCCTCACTTCGGAAATCGGCCCGTCAAAGGGGAGATTGGAACAAGCAAGTGCGGCAGAAGCTGCAAGTGCGGCATAGGCATCCGGTAGTATTTCAGGTTCTCCCGAAATAAGGTTTATCATGACTTGGGTGTCATTCATATATCCTTTTGGAAATAATGGTCGGATAGCTCTATCTACCAAACGGCATACAAGAATCTCATGTTCGGAAAGCCTTGCTTCCCTACGGAAGAAGTTACCGGGAATTCGACCCATGGAGGCGAATTTTTCTTGATAATCGACTGATAGTGGAAAGAAGCTTTGACCTTCACGAGGTTCCATACTGGAACTGACCGCTGCGAAAATCATGGTGTCTGCTACTCTTACAACGACTGAACCGGCAGTCAAAGTAGCGAGTTTCCCGGTTTCAATAGTCACCGGGGTACCATCCGGTAGTTCGAATGATACGGTAGTTGGAATTTTTTTACCCATCTTTTAAAATCTTCTATTGTAAGGTAATTCAAAGGTTGAATCCCATTTAAAGTCTCCTTTGAGTACTGGGGATTCGGTGTACACTAAGATGGTCTTAATATGTCTTAACCCTTTTTTCTTATCGTGGGCAAAGGTAATCCTTTATATTATAAATTGTTTGTTTTTTTAAGTTTATATATGATTAGAACTAATGGGGGGTATTTAGGGAGAATGGCTAGGTGTATAGAAAGCAAAAGCCTCGGATGCGAATCCGAGGCTTTTGCTTTCT
>JAHDFN010000082.1 GCA_020628145.1 Saprospiraceae bacterium
AATAAGATCTACCATGTGGCAAGTCCTTATTTTTCACCTGAATCATTTGGCCGGCTATACTTACAGCAATTTCTTCGGGGGTTTTACTGTAAATCGGCATACCGATAGGAGCATGAACATGGGATAAATCTACGGAAGGAATTCCTTCTTTTTCCATTTCCGAAATTAAATTCTCAATTTTCCCCTCACTTCCCATCATTCCAATATATTTAAAATTCCTATCATATAGTTGTTCCAATAATAGTTTATCGGAACGATAGGAAAACGTTACCAGAATAATATAATCCCTGTCATCAAAATCCAATTGATCCGTAATTCGATGATATTCGATTATTCTTTTTTGATCGGCAAAACCATTAGCCTCCATAGTATTCAGATTACGCCGATCATCATAAATACAAACATGAAAATCCAAATAGGATAAAAATTTGGATAATGCCAATCCTACATGCCCTCCTCCGAAAATCCGAACCGTCTCTTTTCTATTGACGGTTTGTTGGAATTTCCATTCCCTTTCATTTTCAAAATCGAATGCTGAAACATTTTTATTTTCACATTCGGAAAAAAATAATTTCTCTTTGGTCAATAAAACATTGAATGAATTATTCTTTCCAATTGCATTTTTTAAAAAAGTCCAATTGGTTCCGTTATTTTTCGACAGGGGAATAAATGCAACAGTCTGTTCTCCCGAACAAATCATACCGGATTGGTTTTTTGCATGTTCCTTGTCATGGAATTGATGTTTGATAAAAATTTCCTCTTGATTATTCATCAATAATTCCTTGGCCCATTCCACCAATTTATATTCCATAATGCCACCGCCTATAGAACCTGAAAATCCACCATCTTCATCCAGTACCAAGGAAAACCCCCGTCTTCCCGGAGAACTCCCCTTGCTATCCAAAACCAATAATAAAATCAGTTTTTTTTCTTCTAGAATATTTTTTGAAATATATTTCCAAATATCCATTAAAAAATTATTCCGTGTCGGATTTTGCCATTCGACCTTCCAAAATCTTCTTAAAACTTCTCGAACGAATTTCGTCCAAAGTCAATCCTGTTGCCAATACTTCTTTTTCCGTAATAGCCCCACTGTTCAAGGCCCGTAAAAAATAATTCAACAAGCCCTGTCCTGTTGCTGCATCATCAAAAACATCTCCGATCAATGTAGCTCTAGCTGCTTTATCCACAAAGGTTCTAAGTCGATCTACCGCATCGTGATAACTTTCCAGAAAAAATGCATAAACCGCAGTATATCTCATCGGTAATTGTGCCGGATTCAAATCCCAGCCCTGATAATATCCGTTCCAAAGGGAATGGCGAATATGTTCATATCCTTTTTTCCAAGCCCGATGAACGACTCTTTTATTTTCTTCGAATTCGGTTTTTGAAATTTTTCCCCTATGTGGACCGATCGGCATAGTATTGGTTGCTCCATCCGAAAGAAAAATCCCAGTATGTGCCAAAGCAACTTTGGTCATATGATGGGCAAAATCACAAACAGGATGATCCATTTCCTGATAAACGGCAGTAATGCTACAGGAGGCGGTATAATCGTATGTTCCGAAATGCATGGCCTTGCATCTTCCTTGGCTGGCCCTTACAAATCTTGAAAGCGGATTTGTTCCTTCGTAATCCATAATGGATTGTGTGGTCTCGACCATCATTTCCATTTTAAGGATTCCCTTTTCAAGTTTTAATTTCTCTTCCAATAATTCAAAACATTCAACCAGAGCGGCAACTTGCTGGGGTATCGTAACCTTAGGCAACATTACAACGAAATTATCCGGTAATTTCCCTCCTGAATTTTTCACCAGTTCCGTAATAAAAATATCCAAAGTCCTTAGACCCCGCTCCTTGGTTTCTTCCTGGAAACATTTAATTCGGATTCCGATAAAAGGAGGAAGGGTTCCGTTTTCCATTCCTTTGGCGACTTCCCTTGCAGCATTCAATGCGGTCTGATCTTCTTCTTCATTCGAACGATTTCCAAAACCGTCTTCGAAATCAATTCGAAAATCTTCAAGGGCTTCTTTTTTCAATTTCCGGATGACTTTCTTATATACTTCAAAAGATAAATAACCGGGATGGTTCCGTCTTTCCTTTTTAGACATTTTTTTCAATGCCTTTTCAAGTTTCTCGATTTTCTTTTTTGAAGTGGGCAATTCGCCTGCTCCTTCCAATCCGAAAATGCGACCGAATTCACAAAAATCGGGAGCATAGGTCAACAAGGATTCCAATGATTTTTTGGAAAAGGAATCGGCTATTTCCGCATTGAATAAATTGGCTCCTCCATAAACTGTATGAACCGGCTGGCGGTCGGGTAAATCTCCGGGATATTTTTTTCGGAAAGCCATATTGGCTCTTTTTAATTTCCCGAAAACCTTTCTTTTATTATGTACGGTTATGCTGGTTATTCTTTTCATAATGACGCTTTGACTTGATTGAAATTAACTTCCTCTATAAGTAGAATATCCATAAGGATTAATTAATAATGGAACATGATAATGGCTTTTATCGAAAACCGTAAAATCAATGGTCACCTCCGGATAAAATCCTTTGGTGTTGTGTAATTTAAAATAATCGGCGGTATTGAAAACCATTCGGTAATGCCCTTTTTCCAAATAAATTCCGGGAGGTAATAAATCGGGAATTCGTCCATCATCGTTGGTTACTCCCATTGACTTCGTCAACCATTTTCCGTTTTTATTTTCTTTCAAACTGATTTGCAAATGACTCCCCGGCACTCCCCTACTCGTATCCAAAACATGGGTCGTAATATGACTCACCACATTCCAAATCTTATTTTTTAATTCCAATAATTTTTTCAATCTGATAATGGTGATTTTAAATTGTTCACCCATCGCCACATTGATTTCTTCTTCCGTGGTATGCCGTAAACGATACGTCAATAAATCCAACATTTCGAATGCTGATTTTCCGGTAGCACAAACAATGAAAATAAAGCCGTTATTTTTTTCGTATGATTTGTTTTTCTTGGCCAATTCCCGAATGACTTCGGGAGTTGCTTCCTGAACTTTCCCTTGTTCGTTACCTGCCCAATTGGCTGTTGATGCGAATTTCTTTTTCAGGCTTTTCACATCTCCTATTTTCGGATGATGGGTAAATGCTTCCAAGTAATCTTTTTCACCACAGTCCCCATACCAGATATCAGCGGCTTTAGTATATAATTCGGATTCGTTTTTAAATGGGAAATGTTTCATCATACCATTGACCCATTTTTTTGATCCGCAGCAATTGAATAATTCTTCTTTTGCCTTTTTTTTTGTCAGGCTGTTGAATTCTTTTAATGTGTACATAATATTCTATATAAAATCAGTATCTATTTTTTCAATTGAATTTCTTCCGAGGCTCAAAGAATATTTCCCGGCCTTTCAAAATTAAAATGTTCAAAGCCGGAAAATCATTCAATTTCTTGGGGTAAGATATTTCCATAACGATTATTCCAGTTTGGCCCCCTGTTCTATCCAACAACGGATCATTTCCCGTTCCTCAGGTAACATTCCGGTAGAATTATTATTCGGCATCGTTTCGGTAATCACAACCCTTTGCATGATTTGATCGACCTGTGCTTTTATTTCATCGGGTGTATTGAATTTCACACCATTGGGTGCGGAAGTCCAAATCTTATCCGTCGGTTTGGAAGAATGACATTGCTGACACCTCTCCTTGATAATATCATAAACAACGGGAAATTGAACCGGAGAGCATTTTCCTCCTTTGGGTTGGGGAGCGGATAGGAATGCAACCGAAATCAGAATCAATAAGGAAATAGGGAAAACATAGGTTGACATTTTACCTTGTTCTCTCAGATTGAAATAGTGTTTCAGACCTGCTGTTCCCAAAGTCACCGCCGCCAGAATCAACCAATTGTATTGATGGCCGAAAGTACTGGGAAAATGATTACTGATCATTACAAACAATACCGGCATGGTAAAATAATTATTGTGAAATGATCGCAACCTTGCAAATTGCCCCAGCCAAGGATCCAGGTAGGAACCATCCTTTGCCGCTTTGACCAATGCCTTCTGACTCGGAATGATACAGAAAAATACATTTCCGGCCATGCAGGTTCCCAATAAGGCTCCGAAATGGATATACGCAGCCCTTGCACTGAACACCTGGGTATAAAAATAAGCGAACAATACCGCTATTCCGAATCCTACGATTCCAAACCAAAGTGGTTTTTTCAACAAAGGAGTTCTACACATCAAATCATAAATCGCATAACCTAAAATGAGGGAACCGATTCCCACGACAACTCCTAGCCAGGGTTCTACGTCCCAGACGTTGGGATCGACCAACATGGAATTGGCATTAAAATAATAAACGACAAATAATAAACAGAACCCTGATAACCAAGTAAAATAGGCTTCGTATTTGAACCAGTGCAACTCCTTGGGCATTTCTTTGGGAGCGACCTTGTATTTTTCGATAAAATAGAAACCTCCACCGTGTACGGACCATAAATCCCCGGCAATACCTTCCCGTTTGTTTTCCTTATCCAAACTGTTTTCCAATCCGACAAAATAAAAAGAAGTTCCTATCCAAGCGATACCGAAGGTGATGTGTAAAAGCCGAACCACGATATTCATCCATTCCCGCATATGTCCTTCATAGGCGGTTCCTTTGACTCCTAAATATAAAATAAGGCCAATGAGTAGGAAAACCAAAACCATGACGGTATAATTGAAGGCTTTGGAATCGGTAATTTTTTCCTTTTGGAATTCATCCTTCTTCGTCCCTTTGTCTTCCTTTTCCAATTGATGTTCCACATAGGTCAGTCCGTATGTGGTTTTATTGACCAACAATAGAACCAGAATGACAAAAAAGAGCAATATGATTAATGCAATATTCATATCCGAATTTATAAGATTTTACCCCACAATCTTAATCGGCTCACCCCGCCATCCGGATAAATATACATCCTGACATGGGTTGCCGGCATTATATTTTCGGGTTTGAAGGAATGTTCGTTATGAGCAGAAAGTTTTGTACGTGAAAGTATTTCCGTCCATTGTACATTTCCGGATAATACCTGTTCATCCGAATCCGAATTACAAATTTCCAAACTACATCCATCCGGATAATTTCCTTTGAAATGATGGGTATCCACCATTATCTTTTCAATATTTCCCTTATGTGCCAAACGAATGATGATCCAATCCCTGTTTCCCGGCGTACGGTTCCTTTTGGTTTCCCAACCGTCCCCCATGTTTTCACCTTTGCCGGGCATGATGAGATTGTCTTTGGAACTGAAGAACATATCATTACACGCCAGGGCTTTCCCTCCATTAATGGCAGCCGCCAAATCCAAAACCTCCTCCTTATTTACCTCATCCCATTTTTTAGATACTTCTCCATACACCCTGAAACGGGCAACACCGCCATCCGGATAAATATGTAATCTGACGTGATTATACAAACCTCCATCCTTGCATTCGAAAAGATGTTGGCTTCCCGGTTCCAAATCTGATTTTGGAAGGATTTCGGTCCAGTCCAATTCGTCCAATTCTTCCTGGGTATGCCTACTGATATCCTCATTGATATAAATGGCTTCCACAGAAGCATGGGGAGGGTGGTTTCCTAGAAAATGATTGGTATCTATATCAAAGCCCTTGATATGGCCGGGGGTTGCCAATTGCAATACACACCAGTCATGTCCGGGAATCCGTTTTCTACGGGATTCCCAACCATCCATCCATTTTCCCCGTTCGGTATATTTGTCGGGAATGAAGATACCTCTCCCCTTTTTTATCAGATTTTCCTTTTCGGCAAAGAAATCATCCGTGGTGAAGAGTACCCTGCCACCTAATTTTTCACTTACGAGATCTATATATTTTTCGTGGAATTCCATTCTTCTTTCTCTTTAAAAATAACTTGTTTCAATACTTGTCGGATATTGAGCAAGGCGAATATAATAGGTTAATTTTAATTTCACCTTGACATCTTTAGGATTGAGAAAATAAATCACTTGTTTCTTTTCACCCATGTAGCTTGGAATGAAGTTGTTTAAAATGGTAATTTCCTCTATATTCACGCCTTGTAAATAGGAAATATTACATCAAAATATAAATGAATGTACTATACTGAAGAACATAACTTATTCAGGGACGGTTTCAGGAGCTTTCTCCAAAAAGAAGTCGTCCCCCATATTGACGAATGGGAAAGAACAGGAAAGATAGATAGGTTCATCTGGGAGAAATTCGGAGAAATGGGCTATTTCGGCTTGAATTATCCGGAAGAATACGGAGGTTTAGGCTTGGATCTTTTCTATACCGTAATTTTCCTTGAGGAATTGCAAAGAATCAATTCCGGTGGTTTTGCAGCAGCTATGTGGGCCCATGCCTATCTTGCCATGACCCACCTGAATGCCGAAGGTTCACATGAAATCAAGGACAAATACCTGAGACAGAGCATAGACGGCAAAATGATCGGCTGTCTTTGCATCAGTGAACCTTTTGCCGGTTCTGATGTGGCCGGGATGAGAACAACGGCAGTAAAAAAAGGCGATAAATATATTCTGAACGGTTCGAAGATATTCATCACCAATGGTGTTTACAGCGATTACCTTATCGTAGCTGCAAAGACACAACCGGATCTAAAGCACAAAGGGATGTCTATTTTCTTGGTAGATAGGGATACTCCCGGCGTTTCCGCCAATAAATTGGATAAATTGGGATGGCGTGCTTCCGATACGGGAGATATTGCTTTCGACGAAGTGGAAATCCCTGCGGAGAATCTGATGGGAGGAGAAGGAATGGGTTTCGGTTATATCATGCAGCATTTTGCATTGGAACGGTTGATTATGGGAATCAATGCACATGCCAGGGCAGAATATGCCATCGAATACGCTGCCAAATACATGTCTGAAAGACAAGCTTTCGGGAAGCACTTGAAGGATTTCCAAGTCCTTCGTCATAAAATGGCCAAAATGGCCAGCCAAGTCGAAATGCACAAGGTTTTCAATTATAATATCGCCTACCGTTTGGACAAAGGAGATTATGTAGTGAAGGAGGCCAGTATGTCCAAATTACTCAGTACGAAAATGGCCGACGAGGTTATTTATGAATGCCTTCAGATGCTAGGGGGTTACGGTTATATGGAAGAATACCAAATGGCCCGTTATTTCAGGGATAGCCGTTTGGGGCCCATCGGTGGTGGAACGAGTGAAATCCTCTGCGAAATTATTGCAAAAATGGTTTTGGACAATAAGGTATATGAAAAGGCCGCCCATTGATTATTGGAAAATTTGATCCAATTCAGCCAAGTTCAAACTCATTCTCAATCCCGAATTCCGTTCCCCATCGAAATTCGGGATTTTGTTAAATATTAATCATTACACTTTCTCCCCTCAGGATTTTGGTACCACAGTTCCGATTGAGGAAAATACCTTTTTTATAGACCAATTTCCCATTCACGAAAGTGGCATTGACTTTTCCATTCAATGTTTTTCCTTTATACGGCGTAATGGAATGCTTATGCCAAATAGTTCGATCATCGACCATGAATTCGGTTTCCGGACTCCAAACAGTGATATCCGCATCATATCCGGCTTTGAGGAATCCTTTCCGATGATGCATACTGATGAATTCTGCGGGGCGTTCGGTGATAAGCGGAATGAATTTTTCCAAAGGCATCTTTTCCTTTACGGCCGTCCATCCGGCAGAAATAAGGAATTGCACACCTGAAATCCCTCCCCAAGCCGTAGAAAAATCACCGGTGTCTATTCCTTTTAATTTTTTAGGTGCCGGAGAATGATCGGAACCCAACATATCCAATGTTCCATCTTCCAATGCTTGGATGAGTTTATCATTATTATCCCTATTCCTTATCGGTGGACAACATTTGAAAACCGTTTGACCATCTTCTATACTTTCCGCATCGAAATAAATATAATGAGGACAGGTTTCGGCAGTGAGGGGCAAGCCTTGGGCCTTAGCCAATTTGATTTTTTCCAAAGCGGAAGCAGAAGCGACATGAACGACATGTGCCCTCGTATCGTATCTGCCACAGAGCGTTATAAAGTGTTCTATGGCTTTATCCTCGGATGAAGGTGGGCGTGAATTCAAAAACTTAGGATAGGATGTAACTGGAGATTCCAAGGGTTTCAAATCTTCGTCCCACTCACAATGAGCCAAGACCGGAATTTTCTTTTCTCCCAGATGGGCCATTAATTTTTCCAAATCCTCTTGGGATAAATTGGGAAACTCATCGATACCGGAATGCACCATGAATATCTTTACTCCCAGACAACCTGCTTGGAGCAGTTTTTCCAATTCGTCGAAGCTATCGTTGATTTGTCCTGCCCAAAAACCACAATTGACATTCAATTGGTAATTGGCGGCATTCATCTTATCACGGAAAGCGGAAATGGTAGTCGTGACCGGCGAGGAGTTCAGCGGCATATCCACTAAAGTAGTGACACCACCTTTGGCGGCGGCTTTGGTTGCCGTTTCGAAACCTTCCCATTCGGTACGGCCGGGTTCGTTGATATGTACATGTGGATCGATGGCACCGGGCATGATGACATCATCTTCAAAATCATAATCGATTCCCTGGGATTTTTCTCCTAGTTGTATTTCCCGGATTTTTCCGTTCTCAATTATAATATTGGCTTTCTTCAACTCCCCATTCAAGTAACACCTGTTACTGAAAATTCCTAATCTCATTGTGTATGTAAATTATAAGCGTGATTCCTAAGATTTAACAATTCGGGTTTTGTGTTTGTGTTTAAATTGAGCAATAGCTTAAGAATATAATGCCATCAATATTTTTTCGGTAGTAATGGGTGCATCATATGGAATTTCAGCATTCGGGTTAAATGCCAAAATCGCATTGACGATGGAAAAATAAGCTCCCAATCCATACATCAATGGAGGCTCCCCTACCGCCTTGGATTTAAGGATGGCCAGATTATCCTTTCGGGTGTTCAAAAACCGGACATCCAATTCCTTTGGCACAAAGTAAATATCCGGAATCTTATAAGTGGCCAAAGTATTGGACTTTAACAGTCCTTTTTTATCATAAACCACATCTTCGAGAGTCATCCACCCCATTCCCTGCACTAAAGCCCCTTCTATTTGTCCCAAATCGACGGCTTCATTCATGCTCGCACCGAAGTCATGTACGATTTTTACGGCATCGAATTCATAGGTTCCCCGGAGGCAATCCACAGTAACAACGAAAATGGAATTACCATACACATGATAAGCGAACGGATGCCCTTTTTCCTTTTTCTTATCGAAATGAATCCGAGGTGTGGAATAATGTCCTTTGGCACTCATATTGATTCTACGGAGCAAGGCCGTTGCCACCAATTCCTCCCAAGTTATTTTCTTTCGTTTTCCTTTTACAGAAACGGAACCGTTTTCGAAACGGATGTTTTTTTGATTTTTTTCATTTAGCAATTCACAAGCCAAAGGCTTGATTCGATCCAATATCTGATTGCATGCATCCTGTAAGGCTTTTCCATTTAAATCCGCAGTAGCACTCGCAGCCGAAGGCGAGGTATTCGCGACCCTTGTAGTATTGGTATCCTCCAATCTGATGTCGGACAATTCCAAGCCGAAGGCCCGGGCAGCCACTTGCACCATTTTGGTATTGACCCCTTGTCCCATTTCCACGGCACCGGTGCTTACACCTACAGAGCCGTCGCCATAAACATGCACCAATGCCCGTGCATTATTCATCGGTGTATTGGTAAATGAAATACCGAAACAAATCGGCTGTAAAGCCAATCCTTTTTTGAAGTATTTATTGTCTTTATTGAATTCATCAATTTCCTTTATCAGTTTTTTTAATGCGAAGGTTTTTTCTGTTTCCTTCCAACACTTTCCTGCTTCGCTATTTTCCACTACCTGGCCATAACAAAATGTATCACCATCCTCGACCAAATTCGTTTTTTGGATTTTCGAAGCCGGAATTCCCAATTCACGGGCGGCATGATGAATTGCCGCTTCGATGACGAATTTCCCTTGTGGTCCGCCGAATCCACGGAAAGCCGTATTGGGTGGAATATTCGTTTTGCAAGGGTGTGCAGTCACTTTCACATTTGGTACATAATAACTATTGGTAGCATGGAATAAAGTCCGTTCTAAAACAGCAGGGGATAAATCCGTTGCAGCACCACCATTTTGAAAAAAGGAAGCCTGATAAGCTATAATTTTCAGGTTTTCATCCAAACCTATTTTATAGTCGCTTCGATATGGATGTCTTTTTCCGGTCATTTGTAAATCCTCATGTCTGCTGAGGATTAATTTTACCGGACGCTTGACCATAAAGGCTGCAAAACCGGCAAGTGCCGCCCAATGTGAAGCCTGATCTTCCTTGCCTCCGAAACCACCACCTATTCTGTTGACATTGATTTCGACTTGACTCATGTGTATTCCCAATACATTGGCCGTTACTTTCTGTACAGCCGTGGGCCCCTGTGTGGAACTATGGATTAAAAGCCCCCCTTGATCTTTGGGAATAGCATAAGCCCCTTGGGTTTCCAGGTATAAATGTTCCTGCCCGCCGGAACAGGCTTCTCCTTCAAAAACGTATGCACATTTTTTAAACCGGTTTTCCGGATTTCCCATTTTAAATGTCCGGGAAATATGAAGAACCGAACCTTTTTCATAAGCGTCTTTGGGATCAACGATTATTTCTTTTTCCTTGTATTTTATTTCGATTAAATCCAAAGCTTTTTCTGCGATATCTTCATCCTCTGCAACGATCAATAAAACGGGTTGGCCATAAAAATGAACATCCTTATCTGCCAATAATGGTTCGTCTCTGACGATGCCTCCGATTTGATTTTCTCCGGGTATATCCTTGTGCGTTAAAATACGAACGACTCCTTTTAATTTTTCTGCGGCCTTCGTATTGATATTGATTATTTCACCATGTGCACATCTGGAATAATATGCCTTGGCCAAACAAGTTCCCTCGTGTTCAGGAATATCATCTACATAACGTGTACGGCCGGTAACGTGAAAAGGGGCATCCAAATTAATATCTTTCTTTTTCGACATCGTTTCATTTTCTTTGGTCATTGATACCGATTTCTTTTTATGATTTCTTTTTTCAGTCATGATTATCGATTTGAAAATATTAATTGACTTTTTCGGTTCCGATTAAAGTAGAAACATCAAAAATATTTTCATCTATTTTTAGACAATGTGCCAAAAACAATTGTCTTAATAATAATCTTTTATAATCTGCGGAACCTCGGGCATCGGAAATCGGAGTTATTTCTTCATTTATTTTTTCCAATGTTTTTTCGATGGTTTTCTTTTCGAATTTTTTACCGATAAGAAATCGACTCGATTTTTTCAGATACCAAGGAATCGGACCTACTCCTCCTGCGGAAAGGTGTGCATCGACTATGTTTTTTTCATCATCCAATTTTAAAAGCAAAGCTGAGTTCACTCCGGCAATATCCAGATATTTTCTTTGGCTTACTTTTTCAAAACTGAAATATGTATTTTTTCCTTCGGGAATATCAAAACGGATTTCTTTGAGATATTCTCCTTTTTTCAAATCCATTTTTTTATAATCCTTATAAAAATCTTTTAAGTCAATAATTCTGTTTTTATTTTTCAAAGTCAAAACAATCCGACTATTTAATCCTAATAAAAAAATCGTAAAATCACCGATAGGAGAAGCATTGACCAAGTTTCCTCCAATGGTTGCCATATTTCGAATAGGAGTTGAGGATAATAATTTAAAAAATTCTTCCTGTCCGGGAACGGCTTCGTTAAATACATCCGAACGATATAAATCCCCCATCGTCACCGAAGCACCGAATCTGAATTCCTTCCCTACTCTGCTTATTTTATTCAGTTGTGGTTTGTCGTACATGTGTTCCGGTTCGGACTCGTACATGGCCCTCGGTTTTTGTACATATAAATCCGTTCCACCTCCCAATCGAATTCCTTCTTTTCTTTCTTCCCACTTTTCCTTTTTGGTTTCTTCATTTAATTTTTGGAGTTGTTTGGCAATGGTTTTAAAGTAAGCCGGCAGGTATCCTTTTTTAATCAGTGTATTTAGGCTTTTGGCTTTACCGCCCAAATCATCCACCACACTTTCACAGGCTCTTTGGATGGAATGATATCCGGTACAACGACAAATATTACCATCGATATTCTTGATCATATTTTCCATTGTGACGGGTTCACCTGTGAGTAAGGCCCCCGTCATTCCCACTACGAATCCGGGTGTACAAAAACCACATTGCGTCCCATTGTTATCGACCATCCGTTGTTGAACACCATTCAGTTCTTCCATATTGATCCCTTCAATGGTCACAATATGTTTGAGGTGAGCATTGGCCAAGGGCATGATACAGGACGTCATGGATTGATAAACAACCTTTCCTTCGATTAATTCGCCGACCAGTACGGAACAGGCACCACACTCACCTTCCTTGCAGACCAGTTTCATGCCTTTGAGTTTTTCATCTTTACGAAGGAAGTCCAGAAAAGCTTTTCCGGAATGTTTTGGATCGGCTTCCACCGATTGATTATTCAAAATGAATCTTATCATCCGTCAATGATTTTTTGAATTACGACAGGGAAAAATAAAATTACGATTAATTCGGAGTTGAGAAAAAATATAAGGGGAATTAAGATATAAAAAAGGAAATTTAATGGATAATGACTTCCTTGATGATTTCTTCGCCCAATTCTTCATTGAGGATATTGATGATTTTGGATTTTGAATAGGATAACTCCTGTTTGAGGGGAGCGGAATCTATCAGGATGACCAAACTATTATTCCTAAGGGTTATATGTCGGGTATATTTGGAGACGGTTTCGCCCATTACCTTAGCCCAAAGTTCCCGTATTTTGACACGGTTCAGTTTTTCATTCCAATTATTGGAATTGACCATTTGTTTCAGGACATCCTTGATGGGTTGATCGTTTTTTTTCATGCTTTCTTTTTATGTCGATTTCATCTCAGGACTTCGACTTGCCCTCGTTCTACTTTAAAAATACGTAATTCCCGATTAAAGTTCCCAGTAGCTTCCCGAACCCGGGATTCGTGGGTATCTGTCAGAAAAATCTGGCCGAAACCTTCATTGGAGAGTAATTCCAATAATTGGGCGACCCTGTCCTTATCCAATTTATCGAAAATATCGTCCAATAACAAAATCGGTTTTACTTTACCATGCACATCCAATATATGGAACCTGGATAATCCTAAAGATAATACAAAAGATTTCAATTGTCCCTGTGAAGCAAAACGTTTCATCGGATTATCGTCCATTAAAAATATGATATCATCCTTATGTATTCCCATATTGGTCCTTTGCAAGATGCAATCCTTTCTTAGGTTTTCCTTACACAACTCCTCAAAAATACCGTTTGACAAATGGGAACGGTATTCCAAATTTACGGATTCATTGGTTCGGGCAATTTCATTGTATCTATTTTTAAATACGGGTTTAAGCTCCTCTATGAATTTTTTTCTTTTCTCAAAGATATATTTCGCCGGTTCGGACATCTGTTCATCATAAGTACGAAGGAGTTTCGTATCGATCCGATCACCGAATTGCTTCAACAATGCATTCCGTTGTTTCAATAAACTATTATATCGGATTAATTTATTGAGATAAATCTTATCCAATTGGGACAAGGTGACATTCAGGAAACGACGGCGTTCTTCACTTCCTCCGGAAATCATTTCCGTATCATCCGGCACAATCATCACTACCGGAATAAATCCCACATGCTCAGCGGCTTTTTTATAGAGGACATTATTTTTTTCTATTTGTTTACTTTTCCCGGGAATCAATTTAACAACGACATTCCCTTTATCTTCCCCTTGTGTATAACGACCTTCCAATCTCATGAACCCGCTTTCATGGTGAATTACATATTTATCCAAGCCGTTCAAACGGCTTTTGGCCATACAGAGATAGTAAACCGAATCCAATAAATTGGTCTTACCTACTCCGTTCTTGCCTGTGAGGCAATTCAAGCCCGGACAGAACCCTACTTCCTGTTTGGAGTAGTTCCTGAAATTCGTCAATATGATCTTATTCCAATAGGATGTGCTCATTCGGCTTGCAAGATAAGATAAAAAAAAGCCCATCGGGAAAATCCCGACAGGCTAAAATCAATATCATTTAAAATAGACTTTATTAATAATATCTATTCGATAATTATTTTCCTTATAAGCTGCCGTTCTCCCACATTGATTCTACAGATATACAAACCTTCTGTCAGGTTTGATATATCCAATACATTATTACCATTTTCCAAATCAAATGATGCAACGGATTTACCGGCTATATCCAAGATGCTCAAATTTACAACATCGTCATTATCAGAATCCAATACGATATTCAATATATCATTAGCAGGATTTGGGAACATGGATAAATTTATGATTTCTTCCAAATCATCAACATCCACAATGGAGTTTACCGTAAAGAACCCGGACCATTCGGTGCAACCATTGGTATCCGTTACTTCCACCCGATAATCATCGGCCGATAATCCGGTAGGGTTCATCATGGTAGAAACAGTCGTACCTCCTGAATTTTCCCAACGATAAGTATAAGTTCCTGTTCCGCCTGTAACAGCAATGGCAATCGCACCATCCGCATTGGAATCGGTTTCATCCATAATATTACTTGCAGCAATCATAATGGCCATCGGGCTCGCAATATTTGCGGTTTCCGTAGCCACACAACCATTCGCATCCGTTACGGTAACCGTATAATCGCCGGGGGATAAACCGCTATTGATATCCATCATCACACCATTCGACCATGAATAAGCATATGGCGGCGTTCCTCCTGAAAAAGAAGCTACCAATTCACCATCATTACCATTATTACAATGAACAATGCTTTGAACACTCACAATTCCTGTTAAAGTTGGTGGGTCATTGAGTGTACCGGAAGATATGGTAACACAATTGGCCGCATCGGTTATTGTTACGGTATAAGTTCCGGCAGAAAGATTATTAATGGTAGCATTATTACCATTATTCGACCAAGCATATGTAAACGGAGCCTGTCCACCGGTTGTAGAAGCGGTCAAGGCTCCATCCATTTCTCCATTACAACTAATGGCCAAATTAACAGCGACACTACCTGTAAAGTTACAGTTGAATGAATTGACATTACCTGCAATAACAACCGTACAGTTATTTGCGTCCGATACGGTTACCATATACGTTCCTGCAGATAATCCTGAGATGCTCTGGCTTATCTGATTATTATCCCATTGATAGGAATATGGAGGCGTACCTCCGGATGGATTGGCCATAGCAGTTCCATCATTGGCTCCATTCGAAGATTCATTGGTAGTCGTAACCGTGCCTGTAAGTGGTGAAGGTTCCGATACTACAACTTTTACTACTGCACTACAATTATTCGCATCTGAAACAATAACCGCATATATCCCAGCAGACAGTCCCGTATTCATGGCAGTATTTACCAAATTAGACCAAACATATTGATAAGCTCCGGTTCCTCCGGTAGCATTGGCTGTAAGGCTAGCGGTATTTTCTCCATTACAAAGGATTCCGGTATTCTGTATGATATTGACCCCTATGTCGGGAGGCTGGCTTATCATGGTAGTAGCAGTAGCTGTCAAACCATTCACATCAGTCACAGTAACAGTGTAAGTATCGGCTATTAATCCTATATTCGGATTAATAGTTGAACCATTGGACCAAGCAAATGAATAAGGGGGAGTACCGGGAGAAACCGTTGCCTGAATGAAACCGTCCCCCCCTCCAAAGCAAGTAACATCCTGAGGCGTAAGACTTACAGAAGGAGGTGTGGGAGTTGTAATAGTACCACTAACGGTCGTTGTCAGCAGATTATCATTGGATGATGTAGAACCGTTTCCTATGATGGCAGAACCGTAAATAGTCACATCCGCAGCATTGGCCGGGGAAGTCCAATTCAAGGTGTATGTCACCTTATTATTAGAAAAGGGTCGAGCCGGGCCATGCTCAGCATATGTCCTTGCATTAGATGTGCTGAAACTTACATTTCCATCCGAAGAAGACATTGTACCGATATTGTTATTAGCTCCATCCAAAAATACCAATTGGAAACCTGCACGGGACGCTCCCCCATTGAAATTGTCAATTTCAACCGTTAGAGGATAAGTCGTATTGGGTTGGATTGTTGCAGGTAAACCGTTGATGGATAACTGGCCGGTAAAATTCCCGGGATTCATATGGCAACTGGTACATAAACCCTCTCCGGGTGCACCGGTTCTCCCATCAGCAGGGTTATTGGAGTTGGATATCCATAATAAAGCAGTCAGCCCTAAGGCCAAGAGTGTCAAGATTCGTTTCATTATCAAGTGAATTTGTTTGGCGTAAAAATATATTTTTTCCTATAATATTAATAGGGGTTTTCTTCTTGTCATGGGTAGGAGGCTGAATTTGATTTTGTAAGAAAAGCCAAGGATAAGAAAAACACCCTGTAAAATACTGATTTACAAGGTGTTTACACTTTAAAATGTGATCCCGACAGGATTCGAACCTGTGACCTACTGATTAGAAGTCAGTTGCT
>JAHDFN010000083.1:0-3860 GCA_020628145.1 Saprospiraceae bacterium
AAAAGGAATATTTTCCAAAAGGTTTTCTATCTGACTTTCTTCCAGATACTCGGGTAATCTCTTTCTTGTCTTAGGGGCAATAAGCTTGGTGGTAGGGTTCTTATCCACAACCCCCTCTTTCCTGAGGTATTTATAAAAGGATTTAAGGGAGGCCATTTTCCGATGTATGGTGCGGGGTGTCAGGCCATTTTCCATTAATCCTATTATCCATGAACGCATATGTACCAATTCTATTTCTTCGGGGTCACCCATTCCATATACATCATCTATAAAAAACCTGAAAGACTCCAAATCCTTGGAATATGCCTCTATGGTATGTGTCGAATACCTCTTTTCAAATTTCAGATATTGTATGTATGATGTAATCCTGTCTTGCATGGTAGTGTGGCACTAAATTTACCTCTTCAAAGCTAATTGATTTTTATTATAACCGCTACTATATTTAACCAGCTACCACCTATTGCCCAACATAGAGGATGATATTCAAAAGATATTTCGCCTCATCCTCCATCAATTTGATAAAATTCTTCTATTTTCGCATTCCACACCTTTAAGAAAATATGGGCGTCGGAGGTTACAACACCTGCTTTTCAAACGTTGGATAATGACAAAGCTTGGACATTTCGGGCTGACTAATACAAAGACATGAAATTACCTACACCTGTACCTGTAAGCCATATTGCTGAAAAAATCGGTGCGGAAATAATCGGTGATCCCAACAGGATGGTTTATGGGCTTAATGAAATACACAAGGTAGAACCGGGTGATATGACTTTTGTCGATAAAGAAAAATACTTTGATGCATCACTGAATTCAGCGGCTACTTTTGTCATTATGAACAGGAGGATGCATTGTCCGGAAGGTATGACTTTATTGATTTGTGATGAACCTTTCCAGGCCTATAACAGCCTTGTAATGGAGCAACGTCCATTCCAACCATTAACTACGCAAATCAGCGATACGGCAGAAATACATCCTAGTGTTATACTTGAACCGAATGTAGTCATCGGTCATAATGTAAAAATCGGAGCCAATTCCATTATTCAGGCTAACACAACAATAGTAGGAAATACCATTATAGGTAAAAATGTAAATATCCATCCCAATTCCGTGATTGCCTCTGATGCATTCTATTATAAAAGATATGGCACCCATCATGAGAAATGGCATTCCGGAGGAAGGGTAATCATAGAAGATAATGTTGAAATCGGGGCATGTTGCACCATTAATATAGGTGTGTCCGGAGATACGGTTATCGGAGAGGGGACAAAATTCGACAGTCAAGTACATATCGGACATGGAGCCGTTATCGGAAAACATTGTCTTTTTGCTGCCCAAGTGGGTATCGGCGGAAAAGCGATTATAGAAGACGGATGTTGTCTATATGGACAAGTTGGTGTTGCTCAGAATATTACTATAGGAGCCAAAGCGATTGTTTTGGGTCAATCCGGTGTTTCCAAGAATATTGCCGGCGATAAAACTTATTTCGGGTCTCCTTGTCAGGAGGTAAGGGATACTTACAAGCAATTGGCCGTACTTAGGAAATTGCCTGACTTAGCAAAGTTAATGCGAGCATTGGAAGAGTTGAACGAAAGAAATAATAACAATGAATCCCAACCATAAAAAAAGCCGGTGTACAAACACCGGCTTTTTTTATTTCCGTTTTCAATTTAATTCATCACCCTTCGAATTCGGGTTCCCTTTTTTGCATATAAGCAGCCATCGCTTCGAAAATATCATTGGATAACAACATGGAAGCATTCCAGGCCACCATATAATTCAACGATTCTTCTACAGAATGATCACGGGTGTATAAAAGGATTTCCTTCGTACCTCTGATGCAAACGGGTGACTTGGATGCGATAGTTTTGGCGATGGCCAACACATCTTCCATCATTTTTTCTTTATCCTGATATACTCGATTCACCAATCCGATTTCCTTAGCTTCTTCCCCGAAGACTTTTCTTCCCGTATAGGCCAATTCGGCCATGATGCCCAGGTTGAGGATTTTGGGCAATCTTTGCAATGTTCCGATATCCGCTACCAATCCCAAGTTGATTTCCTGTATGCAGAAATAGGCATCTTCCGTGCAATACCTCATATCACAGGCGGATATGATATCCACTGCTCCTCCAATGCAGCTTTTATGTATAGCGGCCAATACTGGTTTCCGACATTTTTCTATTGCCGTAATACAATCCTGTAGTTTTTTAATGAAATCCCGTAATTGTTCCCGTTTCCTAGCTTCACACTTTGCATCGAACTGGCTGGCATTCATTAATAAATTCAGGTCGATACCTGCACAAAAATTATTGCCTTCTCCGGAAAGTATGATTACACGTGCATCCGGATTCTTATGAAGATTCTCAAATATATCCTTCATTTCTTCCCATGCCTCTAAATTGAGGGAATTAGCTTTGCTAGGTCTATTGAAGGCCACATGGGCAATGTGGTTTTCTATGGTGACTCTGAACTGATTGTATTTATTCATGATTCATCTTTTACTTTTCAATTCGACAAAGATAATCCACAATCACAGCAATCCGAATCGAAAAGAAAAGTGAATTACCTAATCCTATGCTTAAACTGTGTAATTTCCTTAAATTTGCACTCCAATTGAACTTTTGTCAATCAAATTTTGCTATCAAAGCAAAGCACCTGAATCATAAGCAATGAAAGTATCCTATAATTGGCTCAAAGATTATCTGGACGTTAATCTTCCTCCTGAAAAAATCAGTGAAATCCTGACGGACATCGGATTAGAGGTAGAAGGCGAAGAACAAACCGAAAGTATCAAAGGCGGTCTTGAAGGATTGGTCATAGGAGAAGTGACCTTTAAAGATAAACATCCAGGAGCGGATAGACTTTCCATCACCAAAGTTAACATAGGATCTTCCGAGGAATTGAGCATTGTGTGCGGAGCGCCCAATGTGGCACAAGGACAGAAAGTGGTCGTTGCCACAATAGGAACCATGCTATATCCTACAGAGGGGGACCCGTTCAAAATCAAGAAAGGTAAAATCCGGGGGGAAGTTTCCGAAGGGATGATCTGTGCCGAAGACGAAATCGGGATAGGAAGCTCCCATGAAGGCATCATGGTATTGCCCGAAGAGGTGAAAATAGGTACACCTGCCAGTAAATTTTTCAAAATCGAGAAAGATACGATTTTCGAAATCGGATTGACGCCCAACCGTTCCGATGCAACTTCTCAATTAGGCGTAGCTAAGGATTTGGCAGCGGCTTTGAAAATCAATCATAATCATAATGGAGAGGTCAAGGCACCTTCCGTTGATACTTTCAAAGTAGATAATAATGATCTTCCCTTTGAAGTCGTGGTCGAAAATACGGAGGCTTGCCCTAGGTATTGCGGCCTGTCCATAAAAGGGGTAAAGGTTGAAGAATCCCCGGAATGGTTGAAAAAGAGGTTGCGATCCATCGGTGTAGCCACCAAAAACAATATTGTGGATGTGACCAATTTCATTTTGCATGAATTGGGACAACCTTTACATGCTTTCGATGCGGATAAAATTGAAGGGAATAAAATCATCGTCAAAAATCTAGCCGATAAATCTCCGTTCACAACTTTGGACGAAGTAGAAAGGAAATTGAGTGCCGAAGATTTAATGATATGTGATGGGAATTCGAATGGAATGTGTATCGCCGGTGTTTTCGGTGGAACAACATCAGGGGTAAAGGAAGTAACTACCCGGATTTTCTTGGAATCAGCCCATTTCAATCCTGTTTCCATTCGAAGAACAAGTGGCCGCCACTTGTTGAAAACCGATGCTGCGAAATGCTATGAAAAGGGTTCCGATCCTAATGTATGTGTTTACGCATTAAAAAGAGCAGCCTTATTGATT
>JAHDFN010000083.1:3870-16507 GCA_020628145.1 Saprospiraceae bacterium
CAGGAATTGGCCGGGGGGCAAATATCATCCGACATCATCGATATTTATCCTAATCCTATAGCTAAAAATGAGGTGGATGTCAAGTACAGCCATGTCAACAGATTGATAGGAGATGAATTGACTCAACAAGAAGTAAGGAATATCCTGTCAGCTATGGAAATAGATATTCTGGAAGAAAACGGAGACGATTTCAAGGTAGCGATTCCGACGAATAAGGTTGATGTGACCCGTGAAGCTGATGTCATCGAAGAAATCCTAAGAATATACGGATTGAATAAGGTAGCCATTCCGAGTCAGGTAAAATCTGCATTGACATACGGCTTGCAACCTGACCCGTTCAAGATTAGGAACATGGCCGGTGATTATCTTGCTTCCAATGGTTTTAATGAGATAATGGCCGTTTCGATTACCGAATCGAAATATTTCAAGGAGATTTTCCCACTGGATGAAAAAGAACTTATCCATATCAACAATACCTCCAACATGCATTTGGATGTAATGAGGCCAATGATGTTGTTTTCCGGTTTGGAAGCTATCGTACATAACCAGAATCGAAGGGCTGCGGATTTGAAACTATTCGAATTCGGAAGGACTTATCGGAAAACAGAAGACAAGTATAAGGAACAGGAACACTTGACACTATTTCTGACCGGGCAACGATATGCGGAAAGCTGGTTGAATTCGGATAAGGAACAGGTGACGTTCCATACCATTAAGGCTTTCGTGAATAATATTTTGACAAAACTGGGTGTCAGTGGCTATCAGGTCAGTGATTCGGAAAATGCGATATTCAGTAAGGGACTGAATTATCATAGGGGCCCTAAATCTTTGGTTGAATTCGGGAAGGTGAAAGGGAAATTGACGACGGCGATGGATATCAAGCAAGCTGTTTTTTATGCTGATATCAATTGGGATATGGTGCTTCGTTCCTTGAAAAACCATAAGATTGATTTCGTCGAATTGAATAAATATCCAAGTATCCGACGGGACTTGGCTTTGGTTTTGGATCGTAAGGTCAATTTCAATGAAGTGGAAGCCATTGCCCGAAAAACGGGTAAGAAATTATTGCAGTCCATCAATCTTTTCGATGTCTTCGCCGATGAGAAAAAATTGGGAGAAGGCAAGAAATCCTATGCGGTTTCGATGGTCTTCGAAGATCCGACCAAAACCCTGAAAGATAAGGAAGTCGAAAAAGTAATGAATCAGATGATTCAAGGATTCGAAAATAAATTGGATGCCGAAATCAGGAAATAATTATCCGAATGAATCTGAACGAAAAAATAGAACAGGTAGATTTGAAGGCCCGACAATTAGCTTTGAAATTGGAACATCTCCAAGAAAAAAATGCCAAATTGACGGGAGAGAATCAGAACCTCCAATATAAATTGGAAAATGCCATCCATATGATTGCGGATTTGGAGGAAAAACTCGAAGTCACAGAAAAGAATCTGCTGAAAAAACAAAGTGACGACCCGAAACAGGTAAAAGAGTTGAGGAAGAAAATCGACCATTCTCTAAAAGATTTGGATTCCTGTATAGATTGGTTGGAAAACAACTAGGAAAATCATGTCAGACGAATATAAGAATATCACGATTACATTGGCCGGAAGGCCCTATCCGCTCAAAATCAAAACAGGGGATGAAGATTCTATTCGTAGGATTGTTAAGGGCTTGAACGAAAAAATCAACAATTTCCAGATTGCCTATACGAGCAAGGATAAACAGGATTGTATTTCAATGACCTTGCTTACGGTTGCTGTGGAATTCCATAAACTGCAAAAACAAGCCTCGATCCAAGAAGCTGAAGACAAACTTTCCGAACTTGAAGATTTCCTTGACACCTTATTGAAATAATCCGCATGCCGTTTAGAGGTAAGAAACATTTTACTTCCACCCTTATGGATTGGTATGAACCCGAAGATCGGCCCATGCCCTGGAAAGGGGAAAAGAATCCTTATCTGGTTTGGCTTTCGGAAATCATCCTACAACAGACCCGTGTGGAACAAGGGCTTTCATATTATAATAAGTTCAAGAAAAAATATCCGGCTATAGCCGACCTGGCCCTTGTGGATGAAGATGAATTAATGAAGGATTGGGAAGGCCTCGGATATTATTCCCGGGCAAGGAACCTCCATGCTACCGCCCGATTCATCCATGAACAATTAGATGGGGAATTTCCGGATAAATATGCCGACATCCTATCATTAAAAGGCGTGGGTGAATATACCGCAGCTGCGATTGCCTCTTTTGCCTATGGATTGCCTTATGCCGTTTTGGATGGGAATGTGTATCGGGTATTGAGTCGTTATTTTGCCATCGGCATCCCCACCGATTCTACCGAAGGGAAGAAAATGATCAAGGCTTTGGCAGATGAATTATTGGAGAAGAAACAACCCGGAGTATATAATCAGGCGATTATGGATTTCGGCGCTACGATTTGTAAACCCAGGGTAGCTCTTTGCGAATCCTGTCCTTTGGCCTCCAAGTGCAAGGCGTTCTCATTGGAAAATGTGTATGGCTTTCCGATTAAGGAAAAAAAGATCAAGCGGAAAAAAAGATATTTCAATTATCTGGTTGTTATGAATAGGGATGAAGTTTTTATCCGAAAAAGAAAAAAAAATGATATTTGGAGAAATTTATACGAATTCCCTGTAATTGAGACAGTTAGACAAGTAACCTGGGAGGATTTAAAGAAAGAAAAAGCATTTTTTGAAAATTTTCCTCACCCATTTTATGGAATTCTTTCTCATTCTGCGTCTTATGTACAGGAATTGACACACAGAACCATCATTGCCCAGTTTCACCAACTATCTGTCAATGATGATTTTGATACGACCGGAAAAGATTGGTTAAAAGTGAAAAAAGAGCGAATCAATAGCTTCGCATTTCCAAAAATCATAGATTTGTATTTAAGTAAGGAGTTATGACTCCGATTATTCAATATTAATTTTATATACGCAATAGCCTCGGTGATACACCGAGGACAGTTAAAAACTAAGTAGTTATGATCAACAAAGTAATCTTAATCGGAAATCTGGGTAAGGACCCCGAAGTAAGAAGATTGGAAAGTGGTGCTGCTGTAGCACGTCTAACATTGGCAACGAATGAAAGTTATAAGGATAAGTCAGGAGAATGGCAGACCTTGACCGAATGGCACAATGTTATTTGCTGGAGGCATTTGGCGGAAAGAGCCGAAACAATTTTGAAAAAGGGTTCCAAGGTATATATCGAAGGAAAACTATCTACCCGTAAATGGACGGACAAAGACAATAACGAAAGATATACAACGGAAGTCATAGCCAATACATTCCGTTCTTTGGATAAGAAGGAAGGGGGTTCTAGTAACAATTTTCCTTCGCCTCAGGATGCTCCTGCTACTTCTGCCCCGGCAGATGCTTCCAAGGAAGATGATGACCTGCCATTCTGATTTCTTATCAAGAATTCTGAAAAAATCGGACTCAAAGAGTTTCATTACTCTTTGAGTCTTTTTATCTTAGTGATGCCACTGCAATATTCATTCATAAAAAACACTTGAATTGGAACCTGAACCCGAGGGATTCAGTCTTATATATACCTCCTTTTTTTCGGATGCCTTTCTCATGATGTCCATGCCGGGTGAGATTATTATTTCAATAGTCCTCATCCTGTTACTCTTATGCTGTTCTGCTTTGGTTTCAGGTTCGGAAGTAGCCTTCTTCTCATTGACGCATAATGATATTGAAGATTTGAAAAAAGAAAATGGCACTTCTCCTTCGGGACAACGGGTTCTGGAGTTGAAGCAAAAACCCGCATATTTACTGGCTACGATATTGATTACCAACAATTTTATCAATATTGCGATTATCGTCCTATCTACAATTGCATTAGCACCGATTGAGACCTTTACAGAATCCATTGATTCCGAAACATCGAAAAAAATTGTAGATTTTCTAATCAAGACGGTAGCGGTTACATTCTTCCTTGTCTTATTCGGTGAGGTATCTCCAAAAGTATATGCGAAAATCAATAGTATGCGGTTATCGAAAATCATGTCGAAACCCTTATTGATCCTTCGTAAAATATTTTACCCTCTAAGCAGTATTCTGGTAAAGAACTCTACCCGTATCGAAAAAAGGTTGGCTAAGAGAACCGGAAATAAAAGATCGGCGGAAGACATTGATCAAGCCATTGAATTGACCGTTAGCAAAGAACAGGGTACGGACAGGGAGGTAGATATCCTTAGGAGTATCGTGAAATTCAACAATATTACCGTCAAGCAAATCATGTGTTCCCGTGTGGATGTAAAAGCACTTAATTTCGAATCGGATTTCAAGGAAGTTATCAAAGAGGTTAAAGATTGGGGATTTTCAAGGGTGCCGGTTTTCGACGAGGACTTTGACAATGTCACAGGTATCCTACATGTGAAGGATATCCTAGGGCATATCAATGAAACCAACGGCTTCGAATGGCAAGAGTTGCTCCGTACCCAAATCATGTATGTTCCCGAATCGAAAAAAATCAATGATCTACTGAATGAATTCCAGGAAAAAAGACAGCACATGGCCATTGTGGTTGATGAATATGGAGGAAGCTCCGGTATTGTCACCCTAGAGGATGTGATGGAGGAAGTCATCGGGGAAATCCGGGATGAATTCGATACACAACGGGAAATCGACTATCAGAAGCTGAATGCCTATACTTATATTTTCGAAGGGAAAACCATGTTACATGACATTTCAAAACTTGTTGATTTGGATATGTCCGTTTTTGATGAAGTGAAAGGAGAGGCCGACTCGATTGCAGGTCTGATTTTAGAAATGGTCGGTTTCATTCCAGGAAAGGGTAAGACCATTACATTCAAAAAATACACCTTCGAAATCATGGCCTCTTCAAGAAAAAGAATCGAAAAAATAAAAATGACCCTTCCCCACTGATTTCCACTTATCAGAAAATCACTTCATATATAAGTCCGTTCTGTAGCAATTTCCTATAAGGAAAAATCAATATTTTTCTGCATTCCAGAAAAAACGCACACATTAAAACCAGCTTTAATACGATCAATTTTATTTATAAAACATTGATAAACAATGAATTATTTTTACTATAATTATGGCCTGAACGTACATGAAAAAACCATTCACAGATTTACACGAACTGATCCATTCTCTATGCCCGGCAGAGAAAAGGTATATCCGTCGGACGGCTTCCCGACAGGACACATTTTTCCTGCAATTATTTGATGCGATTGCCAAACAAGAGATTTATGATGAGGCTCTGCTCCGCAAAAAATATAAATCCGCTCCTTTTATAAAAAACCTCGCTGTCAATAAAAAATATCTCTACGAATATATGCTGAATGCATTGGTTCAATTCCGCAAAAAAGAGGAAGAGTACACAATTATCGAAGGAATGTCGATGTCTCAGGTATTAATAGATAAGGAACTGGAAGAGCAAGGCGAAAAAAAAATTATCAAACTCAAAGAAAAAGCAAAAAAAATAGGTTTGTACTCTATCGCCCATCGTTTTTTGGAAATGCAAAGGGAGAACTGTTTGGCTGCTTGCCAACCGGATGAATCCCATTCCATTTATCATGAAGGATTGGAGTTGCAACGTTCCATTTCCAATATTCACGAATATTGGAACATCTATATCAAATCGGTTCATGCTTATCATAACGAAGACCAAAATACTTTGGGGCAGTTGAAAACTTCTCCTCTTTTAAAAGATGCTTCATTGGCTCATACGACGGAAAGCCAATTGTATTTTCATCGAACAAAATCCATGCTTTCCAATGCTTCGGGTGATTTGGAAAATGCAAAAAACGAAAGCCTCAGATATTTAAATGTTTTTGAAAAATCACCGAATTATTTATCCCGGTTTTTGGATCATTATCTGAAGGAAAATAGTAATTACCTAACTTATTGCCTAGCATTGGGAAAAAACAATGAATTCAAAAAAGGCATCTCCAAATTCAAGGAAAAAATGTCGTCGGGGAATTTCAGAAAAAAAAGGAGAACGGATGCAAGGGTTTTCAACCTTACCTATACATTCGAATTAAACGCACATTTGCAATTTAATGAATGGGAGGAAGGAAAAGCAAAATTACCCGACCTGGAAAAAGGACTGAAAATTCATGAAAAACAACTGACCTTACAGGAAACATTTTCCTTGCGTTACCTTGGTGCATATACACTGTTTTTGAATAGTGATTTCAAAGGCGTAATGGATTGGGTCAGCCCATTGATGCAATTCCATAGGACGAATATCCTGCAATCCCTTTTACAGGGTTCCAGACTTATTAATTTAATCGCCCACTACGAAGAACAGAATTATGAACAAGGTTTGCAATTACTCAAAACAACAAGAAGGTATATCAAACAGAGCAGGGATTTATATGAATCGGAAAAAGCCCTTTTCGAATATCTGCAGAATATCATGAAGGCTCCCCACCTGAATCACATCAAAGCACAAACGATCCGTTTGTTGGATAAATTGATGAACCTGAAAAGGCGACCCGAAGAAAAAGAATTATATAAAATCGTTAATCTTACGGAATGGTGTGAACGTAGGTTATTAGGATGATTTATTTCCATTTAATCCAATTCGCATGTCCGTTGGTTTGAGCTATTAATTTAACCGATTTTTCTCCTTTTTTATAGGTCGTTAAAACTACGAGAACTCCTTCGGCATTGAAATCGGTGTCGAAAACACGATGTCCTTCTACCGCTAGATAATACAAATCACGTTGACTTCCGATTTCATCCATTAAACTCCGGAAAGCTGTCCTGTTTTCTTTGGAAAACTGATATAAGGCATGGGTATGATAAACGAATAACGGAATATCTTTTTCCTGTTCCATTATGATGGATTCGAACTCATTTAATTTCTCAGCTTTAATCAATTCCGTGCTTTCTTTTTGGGCGAGTTCAATGGCCGCATTCATTTTTTTCAATCTTGGGATTCGATCTGCCCAAATCAATGCTTTCAACCAATTGGCATTTTGTGTTTGTTTTAAATCAAGAGGATTTTGATCAATACCGATTTTCTTATTGATTTTCGGCAATTCTGTAAAATGAGGAATTTCTCCTTCCCTGATTTCACTTTTTATTTTTACCGGACTATTTCCGAAAAAATATTCGTCATTAAAATAATATTCATATTGTTCGAAATTCATAGTGAGTCCCGCACTCGTTCCGATATCGATTATATTTAAATTTTTCCCTCCAAAATAATGGGATAGAATAGGAAGGATATAGGAACATCTATTTAAAGCGTTGGTTTGTACGATTCGTGTACTAATGATGTCAATAATAGCATCTTTATTTTCCAAACAAAATTCCTTGAATAATCCAAAAGGCAAATCTTTTTTGTAATCCGTTGTGATGGAAGGATAGTAACTACCCAATTCTGAAACGGCATTTTCTTCCATTAATAAATAATGGATTGCCGCAAGAAAAAGATTGGGCATCGGTTGCCTATATTTACAATGGGCTGCAATATCAATCAATTCATCGTCTTTTGCTATCGAATTTGAAAGACTGAAATAAAAAGGAGAGACTTCCTTGCATTCCACATTGGCAAAACGAGTCATCCAATCCTTGAGCTCTTGCCTTGCTATTGTGCTGTAATTTTTCATGTTGTTTTCATTTAGCGGTTTTTTAATCTTCAGATACTTCAATAACGGCTGTCGCATGATAGAGAAATCATGACAGAAAAATCATGAATGAAGTAAGTAGTGTTTTATAGAACACGGCATTAATTATTTTAAAAGTAAATGTAAGGGCAATTAAAATAATAGTCAATAGTTCTCATCCGTCACTCCAATAGTTTTTGTGATATTAACAGTGAATATAAATAACATGCCCAAGGCGGCAGGAATAATGATATTCAAAACCCATAAGCCGAAGGTGGAAGCAAGGATACTGATTTCATTTTCTGTAAAAAAACCCCAGACATACAAGGCCACCTCACTCCTTACAAAAAGATCGGCAATCGCCGGAAGAGGTATGCTGGTTTGCAAAAGAAAAATAGAGGAAATACCGGATCCTCCCAACATAAAGGGGACGTGTATTCCGAAAAATCGTAAGATTAAATAATATTGCAACGAATAAACAGTATATCGGAGAATGGCAAAAAACAATGCTTCCGATAATTCACGGAAAGTATATTGATCCAATACTTCCATGTGTTTGGTGAATCGCCTTAAATACGGAAGCTTATTGAATAAAGGAATCGAAAAACGGACATTGTAATAACAAATCAACATGAAAATAATCATTACGATTCCCACTAGCCCGATACCGAGTGTAAGAAGAAGTTCGACTTTTAAAAAGAAATGAATAAAAGCAACCAGTCCGGCTACCCCCATCGTGAATAATGCAATTTGCTGACTGAAACTACTCACTAAAGTAGCAACAATTGTTTTCCAATTATTTTCAGGTTTTACAACAAGGATTCTTCCGCCGTATTCACCTACCCGATTTGGGGTGAATACGGAAAGTGATACACCTAAGAATACGCCTCTGAACGCTTTCCAAAAAGGAACCTTTTCTACCCTTCGGATCAATACCTGCCATTTGAGCGTTTCCAAAATCCAATTGACAGGCATCAGTACTACGGCAACTAAAATCCAAACGGAATTTTTCGTAGTGAAATTCCCTTTGAATTCCGTAAATAATTCAGAAATATTATCCTTGGCAAATACTTGGAAATAAATGGTAAGGATTACCGCAATGACAAGAAAGATTTTCAAAATAAAATTCGCTTTCTTATTTTGCAATAATCGATAAAACGGACGGAGAAATTCTTTTGCCCTTCCTCTTACTTCTTCACTGTCCAGCCATTTTAATAATCCCATTCCCCGGCGTCTTTTTCATTTAATTCCATATAAGTCATATTTGTTCAGGTATGATGTGATCCACAAACAATAGGATTGGGAATTATTTTTTATTCTTCAACATATTCTACAACCCTCAGAAAACGGAATCCCAATGTGATTTCAAATGCAGTATTGAAAACCTTGGTTTCTCCTACAGGTATCGGATCACCCGTGCTGGTGTAATAAACATATTTTCCTGCGGGATAAAAAACCTGGGGGCGGGCATCCGGACTGATTTGCAATTCCAATGTCATTCCGACCAATCGGTGCAAGGGAATTTCCACTCCTCCTCCGAATGTGAATCCGTAGGTAAACCTATTCACATCTTCCTTGTTGAAAGGAAGGAAAACATCTCCACTGTATTTGATATTATAATCCCCTCTTATCCCGAAAAGATAATAAAGCTTTGTATTATTGGCAGCAATAGGGTAAGCACTCTTCCCCCCGAGAACCAAGGAAATATTATTGAATTCGGTGTCTATGTTTCTCCGACTTACCTGATTGGTATTGATGTCTCTGAAAAAAGTACGGACACGGCTACCTTTTACATGATAACCCAACTGACCGAAAACGGAAAATCGTTTTTCAGCAGGTAATGACTCCAAAAATATGGCGGCATTATACCTGGGTAGAATGGAACGATCAAAATTATTCCATTTTTGTAAACCCAACGTTGCTCCACCTTTTACACCGAAAGCCATCCCTTGAGAAAACAAGGAAAAACCCGACAACATAATGAATAAGATTAAAAAGTTTTTTTTCATGATATCCCTACATTTCAATTATCATAGAATTCATATGCCATAATGTGATAGGTCTTAATGTTTTCATAGTGATCTACGGAAACACTTTTTATTTTCAGACCTTGATCATTATAAAAATGTTCGGTAGTGAACTCAGGTTTTCCCTGTTCCTGATATTCCACTTCCTTCGTACATTGTCCATTGTCATTATATACCTCATAATGTACATCGCTAAACAGGTTTCCCTGATAGAAAAATTGCCGACTGGACAATAATCCTTTTTTATCATAATGGAAAGATGTACTATCCACCAACACCCATTGTACGGAATCTCCTTCTTCCGGAAAAGCGGTATATCCCAATTCTTCAGACAAGCGATGATCATTATCATACTGGTATCGGATGTCCCTCGGTTCCGCTCCTCCGTTTTTAGAACGAATCAGAATACCATGTTGATCATATTCATGTGTGATTTCCGTAGGATATAAATCAAAATATCCGGTTTCCTTTACCAACAAACCTTTATCATACTCGTATTTCCAGATGGAAGTGTCCATTTGATAGGAATTGATAGAATGGTATTCCGTTTTTAAACCGGAGGTATCAAAAAAGGTTATGGAATATAGGTTTTCGGGAGAAACGGCTTCCTCTTCATCACGGGATTCGTAAACCAGCATCCGCTTGACCTTACTATCGGAAAAAACCTTCTCGGCTTTGGCATATTCCATTTTCTTGGAATGGCATCCGGACCATCCAAAGATGAAAATTATGATGGGGATGGAAAAAAAGGAGAACCTAAGCATTGCGATTCTATTTTGATGATGGTTTTAAAGATATGGATTCAGGGACTCAGAACCATACCTCATATCCGATATGCCGTCATTTGTTCAGCATTAATAGGCAATTATCGTAATTTTGCACCCAAAACAGAAAATATCTTGTATATAACTTCCGATACCATAGTAGCATTATCGACTCCTCAAGGGGAAGGAGCCATAGGAGTCATCCGACTTTCGGGCAAGGAAGCCATCCGGATTTGCGATGATATTTTCTTTGGGAAAAAGCTGTCAAAGCAAGATTCGCACACCGCACATTTCGGAACGATTAAGGACGATGGCAGAACCATTGACGAGGTACTGATTACGATTTTCAAAAACCCTAAATCCTATACGGGGGAGGATGTCTGCGAAATTTCCTGTCATGGTTCGTCCTATATCATCAACCAAATTATCAGCCTTTGCATCCGAAAAGGAGCAAGAACAGCACAACCGGGAGAATTCACGCTCCGTGCCTTCATGAATGGCAAGATGGATCTCTCCCAAGCAGAAGCCGTTGCAGACCTTATTGCCTCCGAATCAGCTGCCGGACATGATGTGGCGATGAAACAAATGAGGGGAGGAGTTGCCAAGGAAATTTCACATCTCCGACAAGAATTAATTGATTTTGCAGCCCTGATGGAATTGGAATTGGATTTCGGAGAAGAAGATGTGGAATTTGCCGATAGGGGTAAATTGAAAAATCTGATCCACACCATCCAATCCTACATCCGAAAACTGATGGATTCCTTCCTGTTGGGCAATGCCATCAAAAAAGGAATCAACACGGTGATTGCCGGAAGGCCCAATGCAGGAAAATCGACTTTGCTGAATGCTCTGCTTAATGAAGAGAGAGCCATCGTTTCCGATATCGCCGGAACCACCCGGGATACCATAGAAGAAACCCTTAATATCAATGGCATCACTTTCCGCCTGATTGATACCGCCGGCATCCGTGATGCAACGGATCAGATTGAGGCGATAGGAGTGCAAAAAACATTTGAAAAAGTAAGACAGTCTTCCATCCTGGTCTATGTATATGATTTCATGGAGATGGAAACGCCCGAAATATTTGCGGATATCCAACAATTATATTCCGAAGGAATGAAGGGATTGATCATTGCCAATAAGATGGATATATTCTGGTCCATGCATGCCAATGCACGAAAAAACCACGAGGCCAACCATTACGAAAAAAGCAAGGCGGGTAATTGGAATGAATTCAAAGATAAATTGAAGGAAATGGGTTTTGACTCCATGCATCTTTCCGCTAAGAATGAAAATGCGGGGCAGGAAGTCAAGGAAAAACTATTTGGGATTTTCATGGAGAATAAGGATACCCAATCAGATACGATTATCAGCAATGCCCGCCATTACGATGCATTACATCATGCCAATGAATCATTGGGACAGGCATTGGAAAATCTGGAGCAGGGTATCTCAGGCGATTTCATTGCCATGGATATCCGCCACGCCCTACGCTACCTCGGAGAAATTACAGGAGAAATCAGTTCGGATGATTTGTTGGAATCCATCTTTTCCCGGTTTTGTATTGGGAAGTAACCACCGCAAAGAAAACAATAAGTATCACAAAGAGAAACAGGTTTTCAATACTCATAGCTAAACCATTATAATTTGTCATAATTTTTAAATGTGTCATCAACGCTGATCTTATTCCTTTTTCTAAAAGCTTTGGCTACAAACCATTTATGCCCTATAGGATTGAGGTCTGGTGAATATGGGGGCAGATATTCAAGGATATGCCCTTCTTTATCAATTGCATCGACCATGTCCTTTCTCTTATGGAATATCGGATTATCCATAACAATGACAGACCTTGAGGATATTTTGGGCAGTAAATCTTCCGTAAGCCATGCGTAGAATATGTCAGAAGAGTAGCTCATATCATTTTCTCATACAAAAATATGTCATTTTATTTTGGATTAGCTATACCTATGATGCCATCGGAAACCTGATAGCCGATGCGGGAGAATCGATAGATGAAATCAAATGGAACATCCAGGGCAAGGTGACCGATGTTATTTTCAGTCCTTCGGCATTGGCGGACGGTAAGAAGAATCTGCATTATACCTATGATGCCACGGGCAACCGACTGACCAAAAGAGTGGGCGAACCGGGCAATGCCATGACCCTGACCACTTTTTATATCCGTGATGCCTCGGGCAATATCATGAGTGTGTACGAAAAAGATGGAACAGGAG